>CAILSO010000021.1 GCA_903836945.1 uncultured Actinomycetes bacterium
ATAACTGATTTACTTTGGGCTATTTGGAGCAATGCCAAGAACTATGAAGGCGAGTCAATTGCAAATAGTTGGCGCAGCCGAGCGTTAAAGGGTGGAGTTCGTGGGGCGGCTGCTGATCGAGATTTAGATGCGGTAATTCAATTATTTGAATCAGCTAGAAGATTTAGCGAACGACTACCAGATTCAAGGCCGGAGTTATTCATAGATCAAATTCTTGGCGAATCAATTCTCTCCGATGCAATTACCCAAAGAGGCCAGCGCGAAGAGGTTGTTTCAATAACGACGGTTCACTCTGCAAAGGGTCAAGAGTGGGATCTAGTCGCACTAACCGGATTGCAAGAAGGTATTTGGCCAAACCTGCGGCAACGTGGCTCTCTTCTTGGATCTGAAAGATTAGTTGAGTCGATGCGAACCGGATTAACTTCTAGACAAGAGATTGAAGCATCTGCGGCAAGCGCACTGGTAGAAGATGAGCGACGACTTCTTCATGTTGCAATTTCACGGGCCAAACGCGGCTTGGTTGTAACTGCATTTTCTGAGGAAGACTCCGAGCCATCTGCCTACTTTGAAGAAATTTATTCGGCAGTTAAGGGAGTTACTTCAGATGAAGCTCCCATCACAGAATTACCAAGAGCCTTAACCTCGCAAGCATTGGTCTCTGAGTTACGTCGCCAATTAATGACCGACCCCGGAGATAAGGATTTTGCTGCGGGATTGCTTCGGACCTTGGCAGAGGCCGGAATCGAGAGTGCACATCCAGATAATTGGCTTGGCGTTACGCCAATTAGCTCTACCGAACCAGCTCTCCCAAAGGAGGCCAAGGTCTCGGTCTCGCCAAGTAATTTGCAGAGTTTTTCAGAGTGCGCCTTGAAATGGTTTATGGAGAAGAGCGGCGGAAAAGATGGCGATTCAAGCGCGCAATTAGTTGGAACCGCAATTCACTCTCTTGCTGAACAATTATTTGAAAATCCAGAACTTTCACAAGAAGCGATGATTGCCAGACTGACTGAAAATTGGGCGCTAATAGACTCAAATGAAGGATGGGTTAAGAATTACGAACTTGGCCAAGCGCTGGTAAAACTTGGAAAGTTTTTTAGCTGGCAGAATTCAAAGAGCAAGACTTTGCATGCAGTTGAAGCCAAATTTAGTAAGGATATTGGCCGCGCAATTTTAAATGGATCGGTAGATCGCGTTGAGATCGATGATGATGGCCGAATTTATATTGTGGATCTCAAGTCTGGCGCACCTAGTGTGACAAATAAAAAGATTAATGAAAATTATCAACTTGCGGGGTATCAATTAGCAGTACTTGAAAATGCCTTTGAAGAGCCTTTGCCAAGTACGCAGTCAAGTGGCGCTGTTTTGGTCTTCCTCGGTGATAAGGAATCGGCAAATGCTACTGAACGCGTTCAACCACCAATTGATCACGCTGAGATAAAAGCGGTAGTTATGGAGAGTGCGGAGAAGATGTCGGCTGCGCAATTTACCGCGACCATCAACTCCCGCTGCCGCACCTGCGCCCTTAAGTCATCATGCCCGGCGCAATCTCAAGGTAGGTCGGTGATTGAGGGATGATCGAATTTAACGGCGAGATTAAATACTCTGCAAAAGATATTGCAAAGGCGTTACGTGATGCGGGCGCAAAGGTGCACGACCCCACACCGGAGCAGGCCGCAATAATCCAATCGCTTCACTTTGGGCCAACCGTTGTAATTGCAGGTGCTGGATCTGGAAAAACCGAAACCATGTCAGCCAGAGTTCTCTGGTTAGTGGCTAATGGAATAGTTCGCCCTGATGAAATTCTGGGACTTACCTTTACTCGTAAAGCTGCTGGTGAATTAGCTTCCCGTATTCGCATGCGTCTTCGCCAATTGCGAGCGGCCGGATATCTTCCAACAGATGAAAAATCTGGATCTAGCGTTGACATTTCAGTAAGTGTTTCTACCTACCATTCATATGCCGGTCGAGTTTTAAGCGAACACGGGATTCGCATGGGAATCGATACCGATGCCGAACCAATTGGCGAGGCCGCGGCTTGGCAGATTGCGAATCGCATTGTGAGCAATTTTGATGGTAGCGCTGAAGCAATTAGCAGTAGCGTAAAAACGATCGTCGGAAAAGTTATGGATCTCTCAGCTGCTCTTGGCGAACATGGCAAGACCGTCGAAGATATCGAAGAATTCTCGTTAAATGAATTGAAAAAGTTTGACTCGATTTCAAATGCTAAATCAAATAAGGAAGCTCGCGAAGCAAAAGCAAATTTACTAGAGCGTCTGGCGATTCTGCCGATGGTGCAAGCTTATGACGCCTATAGAAAAGAGCAGGGCGCCCTTACCTTTAACGATCAAATGAGTTATGCAGCAGATTTAGTAAGTGGCGAATTCTCAAAGTCACTTTCCAAAGAAGATCGCTTGGAGTTGGCCAAGGAGATTTGCAACCTCGAACGCAGTAAATACAAGGTAGTTATCTTGGATGAATATCAAGATACCTCCTACAGCCAAGTACGTTTCCTCTCCGCTCTCTTCGGTCAGGGACATTGCGTCACCGCGGTCGGTGACCCAAATCAGGCGATTTATGGCTGGCGATCTGCTAGCTCGGAAACTCTGGCAACATTCGGAAAGCATTTCACCGCCGGTTCAACTGCGATCTGCGAGTCTCGCACCTTGCTTACTACTTGGCGTAATGATGAAAATATTTTGCAGCTCGCAAATAAGTCCATCGATTTAATCGCCGAAGTTGGCCAAAAAATCGGCAGCAAAGTCACCGAAGTTTCAAAATTAAAGTTAAGCCCAAAAGCCGGCACCGGTGAAGTCGCGATTGGTCAATATGAGTCACTTTCAAGTGAAGCGCAGGCGATTGCTGAATATTTTAAGTTGGTATGGTTTGCGGTTGATCGCAAGGAGATTGCTGAAGATGAATTACAAACCTTTGCCGTATTGGTTAGAAGTAGAAAATATATTCCAGAGATAGAGCAAGCACTTCGCGTGGTTGGTCTTCCAGTTGATGTTATTGGTCTTGGCGGGCTTATCCATATTCCGGAAGTCGCCGATATTTTGGCCTTGGTCCGCGTTCTTACATTTCCGGATGCTGGAAGCTCGCTCATACGCCTACTCACTGGACCTAGATTGGCTTTAGGTGCCCAAGATTTAGCGGCCCTTGGAAGATTTGCCAGATCACTTGTGAAAGATGTCAGCCAATCCAAATCCAAGTCCTTGGTGGAATTACTTGCTAGTGGAAAATCATCGGCCATGGAGGCGGAAGATTTCGCAATTGGAAGTGCGATTGAAGCACTCGAAGTTTTTGAAAGCGCTGACCGTAAAGAATTTTCAGAGCCGGGTTACAAGCGGCTTGCCAAGTTTGCCAGGGAATTAACTTCACTGCGCCGCCAGATGGTGGGCTCGATTACTGATGTGCTTATCGAAGCCGAGAGATTTTTATTCCTAGATACCGAAGTTTTAGTAAGAGATGGTTGGCAACAAGGGCGTAAACATCTCGATAAATTCTTAGATGAAGCGGCGAAGTTTCAAAGAAATGGCGGCACGATCTCTACATTCTTAGATTGGCTAAAGATCGCCGACTCAGAGGAGGGTGGTCTAAAGCCAACTAGCGTTGAGGCTAATAAGCATGCAGTACAGATTCTGACCGTCCATGCCGCAAAGGGTTCGGAGTGGGATTACGTTGCAGTACCTGGGTTAGTGAAGAAAAATTTCCCATCAGAGGCTAAAGCCTCAGATTTATGGACTAAGAATATTGGCTCACTTCCAATTGCACTTCGTGGAGATCGAGATCAATTGCAGGACTTTGTATTTCCAAGCCCAGCCCCAACATTTGTTGAAGTAAGAAAAGCTTTAGAGAAGATTGAAGATTATTGGAAAGATCGTCGCCTTCAAGAGGAACTTCGACTTGCCTATGTTGCCTTTACTCGTGCCAAGCGAAATTTACTCTGCACGATGTCATGGTTTGGTGAAGGAATTGAAGCACTCGAACCAAGCGTGCTCTACAACCTTGTAGAAGATCTCGCAACAATACAAAATTCGCAGGCGGTACTTTCAAAGATTGAAAAGCCAACAGGTGATAACCCGCTTAAGGAAAACCCACGTACCGCTTCTTGGCCAAGAATTTCACCGCAATCTATTGCAATCACAAAGAGCGCAGAGCTAGTCCGAAGTGCGTCAAAGATTGAACTTTCCATAGTTACCGCGGATGCTGATAAGTCATCTTTTATAAGTGATGCTAATTCATTAATAAATGAGATCGCCGACCGAAGCAAGGATCTGACGGTCTATCTGCCTAATCGGATTTCGGTTTCGACGATGATTAATTTAGCCAAGGATCCACAAGAGCTTGCCTTAAATATTCGTCGTCCAATGCCAAATCACATTGATAAATATGCCCGGCGGGGCACTGAATTTCACCTTTGGGTTGAGAAGCAGTTTGTAGATCCACAAATATTTGATGAAGATATCTTCGACACCAGGCCACCAAGTGAAGATGACTTACCGCTCAAAGAACTCCAAGAAAAATGGCGAGCCAGTATTTGGGGAAGCAAGGTTCCAGTTCCCGGTGGAATTGAAGTTCCATTTGAAACGGTAATCGGCGGGGTCTTAATTCGTGGACGAATTGATGCGGTTTATAAGGATGGCGAACAATTCGAGGTTGTGGATTGGAAAACTGGAAAGGCCAAGAGCGGTGATGATCTGGCAACCGCGGCTATTCAATTGGCGATGTATCGCCTGGCGTATTCCAAGTTGTATGGCACCCCGTTATCAAAGATCAGCGCGGCTTTTCACTATGTTGGAAGTAACGAGACCATCCGCCCAGCTGATTTATACAGCGAGGATCAATTAATCTCGATAATCACCGGTAAGTGATCGCTAAATTCACTTCTGGTTGGGGCGATAGCCGCTGTTTTGGTCTCATCAGATTTCAAATCAGTTAGAACATAATCAAAGGCGATGCTTGGTTTCCAAGATGGATAAGTCTTAAAGGGCGATAACGATCGCCACTTTGAGAACTTCACCGGAAGGTTAAAGGGGAGATTTAGATCTCCGACTAAAAAGTGTTTGCCGGGTAATTTTCCAAGCCAGCGCTTAACTCGAAAGAGTTGATAGAGATTTACAAATGGCACAAATGAAAGATGTGTTACCGCAACGGTGTAGCCATTTTCAAGTTCGGCAGCGATTGCAATTCGCGGCTCATCCTTTACGTAAAGAAGTCGCATTCCTTTTTCTGAACCGACGGCAAGAGGTAAACCAATAATTGATCGGCCTAGTTCAATTTGGTGCCATTGCTTCACCGGTAGCTTTGAGATTAAGCCGATCCCATAAGAGCTCTCAAAAAAATTAGTAACCGGAGAATTATTGGTGATTAATTTAGTCTCAGCTTTTCTTAACTTACGCCATATAACGCCGGGAGTTCCGATTACACATCGGCCATAACCCCAATCTTTGGCGCCGATTAACTTCGCTAATTCTTTGACTTGCGAAAGTTCGCCAGATCGCATTTGATTTTCATCGATCTCTTGAAGTGCTAAAAGATCGCCATCGATTAATGCGGCAATGCTCGCAAGGTCTACCGCCGGAGAATTGGAATTCTTGGGGTCGGCCACCAGCCTTTGGCCATGCAGTAAATTCCACGAAATTAGCCTCACTTATAAAGAGTAGCGGTGGGCTAGTAAGGTCGCCTTGTGAAGTCAGGCGCCGCGAATACTCGTTTAGATCTACCACTGGCCCGTGCGGCAGTAGACCGAGCTGGCGAGCTGCGGGTAAATCCAGATGAGCTTTCAAAGCTTTGGGATGCCGGTCGAATCCTGCACTTGTCTTCCGGAAAATTTTTAGTCGGGGTTGACGAACAACTTAACTTTCTAGGCGCTGCGGATATCGATGCTCTTAAGTTAACTGGGAAATTTGAAAGTGGCGAAAAATTATTTCTTGGAATCAATCAAGAGTCCGGGAGAGATATTGGATATTTCGCTTGGTGCGCCGATGCGATTGATGTTGATGCTCACGAAAATAACGTTGAATTCCAAACCTTGCGAAGCATCGGGGATCACTTATCTGATTTAGAAATGGGCCTAGCAGTTCATGCCCAAGCTCTTTCTAATTGGCACCATACTCATCAACGTTGCTCAAAATGCGGATCCACAACAACAGCGGCAAATGGTGGTTCGCTTCGTAAATGTGACGCCGAGGGATCCGAGCTCTATCCCCGAACCGATCCAGCGATTATTGTTTTAGTAGCAGATCGCACCGATCGCATTTTGCTTGGCCGACAAAAAGTCTGGCCAGAAAATCGTTTCTCTTGCTTTGCTGGCTTTGTCGAGCCAGGTGAATCATTTGAACATTGCGCAGCAAGAGAAGTTGGCGAAGAATCTGGTGTGAGTGTTAGTGATATTTATTATTTAGGTTCACAGCCTTGGCCATTTCCAGCAAGCATCATGATCTCCTTCCAAGCAGTCACCGATAACCCAGAGGCTGCCAGACCTGATGGCGATGAGATTGAAGAGATCCTTTGGTTTTCGCGCGAATCGATGAAGAATGCAATTGCTGAAAAAAACCTCCTACTACCACCTGCAATGAGCGTTGCCCGCAAGATGATTGAGGCTTGGTTTGCCTCAGATCAAAATTTCCAAGTTAGCGATCTAGTTGGTGGTGAGAGTTGGCGGGCATAAATAACATTCATATGGCTCCGGCCATGGGAATGGATGAGATTCTTGCTGGCTTGGATCCAGAACAGCGCGAAGCAGTAACTGCGATTCGCGGACCGGTCTGCGTTATTGCCGGAGCCGGCACTGGAAAGACCCGCGTAATTACCCATCGAATTGCTTATGCAATTGCAGCTGGCGTTACTGATCCCAGTAGAACTTTGGCGCTTACCTTTACCGCCCGTGCGGCTGGTGAAATGCGCGCCAGACTTCGCGGACTTGGTGTACCAAATGCAACCGCAAGAACATTTCACTCTGCTGCACTAAAACAACTCATGTACTTCTGGCCTTACTCATTTGGCGGGTCATTTCCACAGTTACTAACGATGAAATCAGGTGCGATCGCTGAGGCGTTGACCAGAACCGATGCAACATTGGCGCCACAAACTTCTACTCTTCGGGAAATTGCAAGTGAAATTGAATGGGCCAAAGTTTTAGAAGTTGCACCGGATCAATATGTAGAAGCGGCGTTAGGCGCTGGCCGACAACTTCGAATTCCAAATAATCGAGCAAATAAAGATAACTTAGAAGAAGTTTCCAAGGTTTATCAGGCTTATGAAACGCTAAAGCAACAAGAGCGCGCCATAGATTTTGAAGATGTTTTACTTCTGACAGTTGGCATGTTGGAAGAGGATCGTGATGTTCGCGAGCGAGTGCGCGATCAATATCGCTATTTCACCGTTGATGAATATCAGGATGTTTCCCCGCTGCAACAACGATTGCTAAATTTGTGGCTCGGAAATCGCGATGATCTTTGTGTTGTGGGCGATGCTGCCCAGACAATTTATTCCTTCGCAGGTGCAACTTCTGGCTTTCTAACATCATTCACCAAGCGGTACCCAAATGCCCAAGTAATTCGCCTATCTCGAGGTTATCGATCAACCCCTGAAATTATCGGGACTGCAAATGCGATTTTGCGCCAAGGCGGAATGATTGGCGAACAAGGCCACGAGCTGGCATCCATGAATGAACATGGCGCCAAACCAGAGATTAAGAGATATCCCAATGCCGCTGCCGAAGCGAAGGAAGTAGTTAAGTCGATTGCCCAATTGCGAGGTGAGTTAGGCGATCGAATTGAGATTGCAGTATTGACTAGAACAAATAATCAACTAGATCATTTCGAACGCGAACTTGCGGCGGCTGGAATCTCATCGCAAATTAAGAGCAGTGAAAAATTCTTTGAGCGGGTAGATGTTCGCGATGCAATGCGGGCGATTAGATCAGCCTCGGTTCTGCCACCAGAAGGCGGGGATTGGTATGAGGATTTACTTGCAGTTCTTCGTCCCTTTGGCGAAACTGATTATGTACATGCCTTCTTACGGTTAGCCAAGACCATGAAAGAGGATGGCGCAGTAAATATGCGCACGCTACTTCGGGAACTTGAAGATCGGGCTGAACAAAATAATCCACCAACTTTGCCGGGCGTCGTGCTTTCAACCTTGCACGCCGCTAAGGGCTTGGAATGGGATCAAGTTTTCTTGGCAGGTGTAAACGATGGCATTTTGCCTATGGGTAACGATATTGATGAAGAGCGGCGCCTGTTTTATGTTGGCCTGACTCGAGCCAAGGCTAGATTGCATATTTCATACAACGCCGAGCCAAGCCCATTTTTAGCAGGGATCATCTAATTAATTAGCCCGATTTAATTCACTTGCGCCCAGCAGGTGGCATGGGTTACCCTTCTGGACATGTCACAAGCAATCATCTCAACAAGCGTTCGCAGCTTCGCTGCTGCGCCTAAGTGGCATGCCTTCACAACAACAGCTAAGCATCATGCGTCAAGCACAGCGGCCTATAAGAATTTTGCAGCTTATACAGCCTCTGCACCTAAGGCAGGATGCGGAACCTGGAGCCCTATCGGATAACCGATAGCAAAGCCCCAGGGCCGCAAATCCTCCAAAGGATTAGCGGCCCTTTTTTATTTCCCAAAACCAAACTAAATAAACCAACTAACCGAGATAACCGAGAAAGATCTATTCGAGTGAGAGCTCGAGAGAAAAATATGGAGGTGAGAACGATGAGCGTTCTCTTCAGCGAACTATTGGTACCAGGGTGGGCTGATGGCCCAGATGCGATGATCGGCATTCGTGAAGTAGCCGATGCCACATTTAAGCTCCCTTGCCATTCAACCGACCCCGAAGTTTTCTTCGCCGAGTCGAAGGCTGAAATCTCCTATGCCAAGGCGCTCTGCGGTGAATGCCCAATGAAGGCGAAATGTTTAGAGGGCGCGCTCTCGCGCAATGAGCCTTGTGGAATTTGGGGTGGCGAACTCTTCGACAATGGCCGCGTGATTACGGAGAAGCGATCTCCGGGAAGACCGCGACTTAATACAGAAGCAACGCTAGAAAGTTCGATGGCGAGTTGAGGACAGCCCTCAAAGATTCCCTCAAAGTCCTAGGTGATGCAACCACACTCCGGATTTGGTTTCCAATAATCAAAATCCGGAGTCAGTGGATGAAGTAAATCGATGTTGGCGCTGGCGCCAAGAAGTGGCGACTTCTGGGTGGCCACAAATTCACAAATTTGCAGAACGATTATTCCGGCTAAGGCTGCAACCGCACTTGCCGGGATTTCCAACGGCTTAGAAATTGCACTTAGCAAATCCAATTTCTGATGCCTGGAATTTACCGAACTTCGCCAGAGTTCCAGGCACCGAAGACATGGAGTTCGACCAGGAATCACAATGGGACCGATTTGAAATTTTGATTCAATTAAAGTTCCGATTCCAAGGTGTGCAACGCCCTCACTCATCCATCGCTGAATTTGCGTCGGACTTAACCCAATGGTGGAGATCGCAAAATTTGCCGGGGAGGCATCACTCTTTGAATTGAAATTTGGCAGATGTATTAACTGCGCCGAACGTCGTAATTCTTCATATATATCAAGGGGTGCAGCGCCCAAATCGCTATTTCGTAGCGCCAGTCCGCAAATCATCTCAACAGTAATCTCTTTGGTGGGTTTTGACTCTGTAACTAAAAGCGCTTTGGTAAAGCCGCTGGCTTGAAGGAGAGTAAATAAAGTTATTGCCAATCGATTAGTGCCATGAATTTCAACTTTAAAGTTTGCCCTTGATTTAACTAAGCCAAGAGAATCCAATTTGTGCAGTTGCTGCCAGGCAGCCAAATTTAATTCCGGGCGAATGCGCTTCTGGAAATTAATCTCACTCTGCGCCGTTAGCGGGGCGCCCTTATTTCCTGAAGTAGCGCCTGATGAAGTTCCGGTTCTTGTTGCAGAAGTAGTCTGCGATTTAGAAGAAGTAGAACTTAGCTCTAGCAAGTTAGCCCCAGCCAGGAGCGCCACAACTTCCTGGCAATCTTCCATGAAGTCGATCGCTTCTAATTTTGTGCCGCTGTCAGCGTTCTCGATACCAGCGTCCTCGACTCCAACATTGAAGTGCTCTTTAGCGATTTCGGCAATCTCAGATATCGTCCGCCGCCCATCAAGCAAGGAGATGATTAGAGAAGTTAGCTCTGGGTTGGGAGTTGAGATTTCAATGCCTCGATATAGCAAGCCAACGTAAATTTCACGATTCTCACATCCACCGCGAAGCAGATTGACCCCCGGCTTAAGCGTGGGATAGGTGAGAGGTGTTGGGCCCTTTTGATCTGATGAATTCATAGAGCGCCCAGTATTTATTAAGCACTATTTTCGCAGTTGCCGATCGTTTGCAAACTGTGGAGTACTCAAAAAAATAACGCCCACCGTGATCGGTGAGCGTTATTCGTAAAGCCTAGAAAATTAAGCTTCTCTTACAAAGCTTATGCTTTACCCACAAAGCTTATGCTTTACCCAAGATGCGGTTTACTTTGGTGCCACACACTGGGCAGATTCCTTGTGCCATACGGCGACCAGAATCAGAGACTTTTACGTGTCCTTCAAAGGAACGCTTCTCTTTGCACTTAACGCAGTAGGCCTCACCCTTATATTCCTCAGCCATTATGACCCTCCAATCGCCGCACTCGAAAGTTCGGGAACATCCCGATCCCTCATGCGTATGAGAACACCATACCCCTAGACACGCTCACAAGCGGGGATTTCAACAGGGAATCACGCGGGAAAGAGCATTTATAAGGCTCAATTGGCCCTTGTTTCAGCCAATTTCACCCTAGCTCGTCTAATTCCACAATATCTTGGCTAAAGGCGGCGCTGCCGGCCTCATAGCCCTCTAGAAATGATTCAGCGCGGGCCCGATCCGGGTGGCGCGAAAGAAGTTCTTCGAAATCCGAGCCGTGGCCGGGAATTCGAAGGTGGATTAGTTCGTGGAAAATCACATAACGAATCACATAATCCGGGGCGGTGGCCAATCGCTCTGAGATTCTGATGGTGCGATCGACCGTGGTGCAGGAACCCCAACGCTCGCGCATCGCCCGCCAAGTTAGCGAAGCTGGGCGCTCGCTAAATTCTGGGAGGTATTCGGCTAGAAGCGCATTGGCATGCTCTAGAAGTTGGGCATCGCTCTTTCTGGCCTTCTTCTCCCGCTTTAAAACTAGTTCGATCATCTCTGGGACGATCTCAAACTCTTGTTTTCGAGTCAGGCGGTCTGGAATATGGATCTCAATTAGTCCGTTTTGTCGGAAAGCTTGGATACTGCGCTTTCGCCGGCCACTTCGGATCACTCGAAACTCAGGCAACCTCGATAAGAGCTCTTCGCGCTCGCGCTTTTCGGCGGCTCGTTGGGAGAGTTTTGGAATAGTTGCTGGCACGGGCGGCAAGATATCGGCGAAAATATCTTCTTGGATGAAGTTTTCCACGAAATCACCGGCCAAAGCTTTAAACCTCACTTATCCCCATTTAATCCACAGGAGTTTGAACGTTATGAACAAGGTTATCAACAGAGCGAGCAAATTCTTTTAAATTAGAACTCTGTCGGGATAGAAATTTAAAAGATTTTGGTGGAGGTGGCCGCTTATATCTATTTCTCGCCAGAAATCAAATCAAATTAGGCGCGGTTTTTATTTGATTAAGTGGGGGAATCACTTTAAGTTTCGACTACGAACTCCTCGGATAACCGTTCATTGTTTGCAAGGGGAAGGCAAACAAAGAATCGTGCGCCCGGGGAGTTCGCTTTTTCTTAAAGCAGGCCAGATAAATCATCAGGAACGCTGGTACTTGCTAGGAACTTAGTGACATCACCTAAATCATTTGCGGTTGGAAGTAGTGCTGGATCTTCCCAACGATGATCGCGCCCAGCAAGATCTAATTCTGATTCAACTTCAAACCAAAATACCGCGCACTCACGCATCTTTCTTGGTGAAACTTCTAAGCCAAGTAACATCGCAAATAATTGTTGTGTTGGCGATTTTGTTGCACGACGACGGCGAAGTGATTCGCTTAGTGCGCCATAAGAAGGAAGTCGTTCGCCAGCTGCCTTAGTTGTCACGTGATCGATCCAACCTTCAATTAGCGCCAGCGCCATTTCAAGTTTTGCAAGGGCAGCTTCTTGAGTTGGGCTTTGTTCGGGCTTAAATAATCCAGCATTTATTGCAACTGAGATTGAATCTGGATTATTCATATCCAATTCGCCGCTCTCCATTGCGCGCTGTGCTTGTTCTTGAATGGAATCGACATCAATTCGAATACCTTTTCCATAAGAAGTAATGGCATCTTGAATATATTTTGAGAGCCAAGAAACATGTGTAAATAAGCGGGCCGCAGCCGCCTCACGGATCGCTAAAAAGATACGCACTTCATCGATTGGGAGTTCTAGACCCTCGCTCCAAAGGTCGATGTTTTGCGGAATTAAGCGAGCACTTACTTGGTCAAAGATTGGGATTGCAACATCATTTGCACCTGTAACTGTGGTGGCTAATTGGCCAACTGATTGTCCTAATTGTGTTGCGATGAGCGAGCCCATGAAAGCTCGCATGATTGGGGTAATGCTCGCCATTGCAGGCCCAGTAGCAAGTGATTCATCAACGGTCTCATTTAAAATATTGGTTAGTGCGCCCGCCATGCCATCGGCTAGCGGTTCTAACAATTTCTGCCAGCCAGCCAAAGATGCATCTAGCCAATCGCGACGAGACCAGGCGATATTTCGCGAAGTACCAACCGGAGCGCTTTGCGCATTGGCAGGAAAGACGGTTGCTTCATCGAGCCAGGTATTTGCAATAGCAAGTGCTTCAGCAGCCTTGCTTAAATCTTGATCGCCTATTGGAAGTTCCGGGCCAGTTGCTAGAAACTTTCGGGAAATTTCGCGAAGGGTTTCGATCGAGATTAGCGGCGCCCCCGGATTTGCCGCAGCAGCAAATAGTGTCTGCGGATTGAAGCCAAAATTGGCAAACTGAGCAAAGAGCTCTTGGTAATTAGGCAGATTCTTATCGCCAGAGTTCTCATCATCGTTACCGCCCGAACCAAAATCGTTCGGACCAAAGCCAAATGGAGTCATGGTCTAGATAACCACAAAAGTTGGCAAAATCTTCCCGAGTGAGCCAGTTGCAATACGAGCCGTCATTCTCAGCGAAAATTGTTAGGGTGAGCAGATGGAACTCGCCCTAAACGCTGCTGCAAAGGCGGCTCTGATCTGGTGGCTAGTTCCGATTGCGGCCGTTACCGGAGCAATCATTTACGTTATTTGGGTTTCCAAGTTTCAGGATAAATATGAGAATGAAACCAATCGCTCGGTTGATAAATTCTCTAGCTTCCAAAATACCTTCAGGGCTAACCCAACGGGCAAGTTAAATGAAACGGGCAAGTTAAATGAAACGGGCAAGTTAAATGAAACTGGCAAGTTAAATGAAACTGGTAAGTTGAAAAAAGAGGATAAAAGAGATCAGCCCGATTCCTAAGTACCTCACGAAACCGCCACTTTTTATAACGGTGGCCTTTCTTTTAGTAGCTCTATTTGCACCAGAACCTTTTGTTTTAATCTCACCTGGCCCAGTAACAAATTTATTGGCGGGCCATATTTCTCTTGCTGGAAGTAATACCGACAAGGCAGTAGCTGGATCACTCTTTTCAACCTCGGTTCTAGTTAATAGTCCTAATTCAAAACCAAATGGAATCGAGGTAATTCGCGGTTGGATCGATGGTCAGATTTCGGTTGTGCCGTGGGAGGCGGTTTATCCCAAGAGCCAAAGCGCTAATAATGAAATTTCTACCTCCAAGAAAGAGATGCTCGATTCCCAAGGAAATGCAGCCATAGCCGCTGCTAATTTTCTATCCAACATCTCGCCAAATTCGCCGGCGTTATTCAAACCAAATGATGTAAAGATCGAAATGAAAGATGTGAGTGGTCCAAGTGCGGGATTAGCCTTCGCCATTGCAATCATCGCAAAATTTGCCGATCCACAATTAATTGCCGGTCGCAAGATCGCGGTAACTGGAACAATCTCGCAATCAGGAGTTGTTGGAGCGATCGGTGGAATAAATCAGAAGCTAAATGGCGCCAAGAGCGCTGGGGCCGAGATTTTTATCGCACCAAAAGCAAATTGTCAGGACTTTACGCACCTACCAACCGGCCTAAAGTTGATCGCCGTTGCCAATTTAACGCAGGCGATCCATGCGCTGGCAGATTCTAGAATCGCCGACAACCTGCACTGCTAGGTAGAGTGGGACTATGAGTTCATTCCAATTCCCTGGCAATCCCTTTAATAATTCAGGAGCAGGTGGCGCCGGCGGTTCGCGTCCGGCCTTTAAAAAGCCGGGACCGTTGGCCTACACGATTTTAACGTTGGTAGTTCTCTCGATAATTCTTCTTGCCTCAAGTGGCTTTTATGCCGACCTACTTTGGTTTAGATCAGTTAACTTTGTAAGTGTTTGGCGCACTGTATTGATGACAAAGATCGAACTCTTTATTGGTTTTGGTCTAATTACTTCATTGATAATTACTTCAAACGTTTACATCGCTTATCGCACTCGTCCGATTTACGTTCCGGTTAGCGTGGAAGCCGATAATTTAGAACGCTATCGCGGGCAATTAGATCCGATTAAGAAGTGGGCGCTTTTAGCAATTGCCGTTGTCTTCTTTTATTTCGCGGGTAATTCTGGAATTCGCCTCTGGACAACATGGTTGCAGTTTAAGAACGCAACCCCATTTGGCACCAAAGACCAACAATTTGGTTTAGATATTTCATTCTTTGCTTTCAAGCTGCCGTTCTATCAAGCGCTTATTAGTTGGGCAATTTCTACTTTAATTCTGACCATTCTTGCTGCTACGGCAGTTCATTATCTTTACAGCGGAATCCGCCTACAAGTTAAAGAGGATCGCACAACAGTTGCGGCTCGTGTGCAGCTATCAGTCCTACTTGGAATTCTTGTACTTGTTAAGGCCCTTGCTTATTGGTTTGATCGCTACGCCCTGGCGCTAAAAACTGGCCGATTAATTACTGGGCTTACCTACACCGATGTAAATGCGGTTCTCCCTGCAAAAGCAATTTTGGCCGGGATTGCTGTTGTTTGCTCTCTTCTCTTCTTCGCAAATATCGTTCGCAGATCTTGGGTTCTTCCAGGCGCCGGAATTGGCCTATTAGTAATTTCATCGCTCTTGATCTCTGGCATTTACCCTTCAGCAATTCAGCAATTCACTGTTAAGCCTTCAGAGTCATCAAAAGAAGCTCCTTACATTCAACGAAACATTGACGCTACTCGCGCTGCATACGGATTAAGTAGCGTCTCGGTTAAGGATTATCAAGCCACAACTTTGCCAAGCGCCGGTCAACTAAAAAATGATGCAGCGACGATTTCAAATATTCGATTGATTGACCCAAATGTTGTTCAATCAACCTTCCGCCAGCTCCAGCAAATCAAGCCTTATTACACCTTCCCAGATTCATTGGATATGGATCGCTACAACATTAATGGTGTTAAGCGCGATGCTGTGGTCGCAGTTCGCGAATTAAATATTTCGGGCAACCCAGTACGTAACTGGATTAATGATCACTTGGTTTATACCCATGGATTCGGTTTTGTTGCGGCTTACGGAAATACCGTCGATGCTGATGGCAAGCCAGCATTTGCAGTGGGAAATATTCCTCCGACAAATGGCCTTGGCACCTTCGAACCTAGAATTTACTTCGGCGAGAATGTTCCAGATTATTCAATTATTGGTGGCACTAAGACCAGTTCCCCAACCGAACTTGATTACCCAGATGACAATTCAGCAAATGGGCAGAAGAACTACACCTATGCGGGTAAGGGTGGCGTGCCAATGGGCTCGCTCTTCTCTCGTCTGCTATTTGCGGTCAAATATAAAGAGCAGCGAATCTTGCTATCAAGTTTGATTAATAAAGATTCAAAGATTCTCTTTAATAGAAATCCAGCTACGAGAGTTCAAAAGGTTGCGCCATGGCTAACTCTGGATGGAAATGAATACCCAGCAGTCATAAATGGCCGAGTTATGTGGATATTAGATGGCTACACAACCAGTGCGGGCTATCCATATGCCAAGCACACAAATCTCGCCGATGCCACAACGAACTCAGTAACAACGAGTTCAACTTCAGTCGCATCACTAGCGAGCAAGGATGTTAACTACATTCGCAACTCGGTGAAGGCAACGGTTGATGCCTACGATGGAACCGTAACTTTGTATGCGTGGGATTCGAAAGACCCAGTTCTTCAAACATGGAGCAAGTCATTCCCAGGCACATTGCAGCCAAAGAGTGCGATGCCCGCTGCTTTGTTAGATCACATTCGCTACCCTGAAGATTTGTTTAGCGTTCAACGTGATGTACTAAGTACCTATCACGTAGAGACAGCTAATGCCTTTTACGGCGGACAAGATTTCTGGCGCGTTCCAACCGACCCATCATCACTCGGTGCTAATTCCGGAACGCAACCTCCTTATTACATGACCATGCAGATGCCTGGTGCAACCAAATCTAACTTTGCACTTACAACTTCATTTGTGCCTAGGGGAAATCGTCAGAACTTAACCGCCTTTGCATCTGTTAATTCAGATAATGGTCCGGATTACGGAAAGATCTCAGTTCTTCAATTGCCACGATCCACAAATATTTCTGGACCATCACAGGTAGCCTCAAACTTTGAAGCTAACCCAACTGTGGCTCAAGCGCTCTCGTTATTGCGTCAAGGTGGTTCTGATGTAGTACTTGGAAATCTGCTGACTCTTCCAGTTGGTAGCGGCTTGCTTTACGTGCAACCAGTTTATGTACGTGCAACCTCTAACTCATCTTCTTATCCACTTCTTCAAAAGGTACTTGTCTCATTTGGAGATCAAATTGGTTTTGATAGTAATTTGAAGGGGGCGTTGGATCAGGTATTTGGTGGAAACTCAGGAACTATTTTGAATAACACCGGAACTTCAATTCCAACGACTGGTACTTCAACATCTCCAATGAGTTCTTCACTACGCGCCGCACTTCAAAGCGCACAACAAGCGCTATCTGATTCGCAAGCAGCGCTAAAGCGTGGCGATTTCACTGCATATGGTCAGGCTCAAGATCGCTTGAAGTCTGCGATATCTGCTGCAATAGCTGCGCAAAAATAATCTTCAGTTTGGGTTATTTCACACTTTCACCTAAGATTGCGCTTACCGACGCGGGGTGGAGCAGCTCGGTAGCTCGCTGGGCTCATAACCCAGAGGTCATAGGTTCAAATCCTGTCCCCGCTACTAGAAGTAAATAGAAGTAAATAGAAGTAAATAGAAGTAAATAGAAGTAAATAGAAGTAAGAATAAAAGCAATTGGGTACATAGAGGTACCTAAAGTTAAGTAGAAGCAAGATGCGCTACGAATTGGGCCGATAAGCGATGATGGATTTGCATACAATTTACGATGCATCATCCGATCGTTTAATTGAACTAGCTGCCAAGAATACTTTTATTGCTATTAGCGCAGCTTGGTCCACAAATTCACAAGCCAACATTGTCCTAACCGGTGGCCGCACGGGCGCCAAGATCGCCGCGGCTCTTTCAAACGAGATTAGTGATGCAATAGAAAATTTCCCAGAGCAGGTCAAGGGAAAGAAGATTCACATCTGGTTTAGCGATGAGAGATTTGTTGCGGGAGATAATTCCGAACGTACCGATCTTGCCATCATGCCAGAGTTGGTAAATGCGGCTTCAGTACTAGAGATTCATCAGATCGCAAATTCTTCAAAATCTACTTTAGAGCAAGCCGCGAGTTCTTATTCAGCAGAGCTAACAAAGATTTTAGCCGGCAAGAAATTTGATTCCGTAATCCTAAGTTTGGGCGAAGATGGCCACGTAGCTTCATGCTTTCCGGGGCAAGATGAGATTTTTAATTCAAGCACTGCGGCGATAGCCGTTTCTAATTCGCCAAAGCCACCGGCACAGCGCGTCAGCATCTCATTGCCAGCCCTCGGCCAAGCCGCCCAAATCTTTCTCTTTGGTCTCGGTGAAGGAAAATTGCAGGCCGTTAAAGCGGCCCAAGAGAATGATGCGCAAGCAGTCGTTACAAAATTACGGCAGAATTCGCAGGCTGGAAAAATGTTTCTCCTAACGGATCGGAAAGATTAAATATGAGCGATAAGCCACTTCAATTAACCGTAATTGGATTGGGCCGAATGGGCGCCAATATTGCTCGTCGCATTAAGCGCGAGATCAAATCACCGATCAATATCAGCGTCTTTGATGTAAGTCCGCAGGCCGTATCAACCATGAGCGCCGAAGGATTTACCGGGCTTGCAACACTTGCAGATTTAGCAAAATATAACGATGCCGCAAATCCACAGATCGTTTGGGTGATGGTTCCAGCTGAAGTAACTGCGCAAACAATTAAAGATGTAGCAGAACACCTAGCTGCGGGCGCAACAATTATTGATGGCGGAAATACTTTCTATCGCGACGATATTGCAAATGCCGATTGGCTAAAACTCAAGGGCATTAACTTTGTCGATGTTGGAACATCAGGCGGGGTTTATGGATTGGATCGCGGATTTAGTTTGATGATTGGTGGCGAAAAGAATGTTTTTGACCGCCTAACTCCAATCTTCCGCGCCCTGGCTCCTGGTTTTGAATCAGCAGAACGGACACCTGGAAATTCTGGTGAAATCTCAAATGCTGAAGAGGGTTTCTTGCACTGCGGTCCAGTTGGTTCTGGTCACTTTGTAAAGATGGTCCACAATGGAATTGAATATGGCGCAATGGCGGCTTATGCCGAAGGGCTTAACCTGCTTGATGCTGTGCGTAACGGCGTTAAGCACCCAACTTCTGTCGGTGATCATGATGAAACAAAATACGATTTGGATTTGGCTGACGTTACTGAGGTTTGGCGTCGTGGTTCGGTAGTAGCTTCTTGGTTACTAGATTTAACAGCCGAGGCCTTCAACGAAGATCCAAAGTTGGATAGTTATACCGGCGCAGTTGCTGATTCTGGTGAAGGTCGTTGGACCGTTGCTACAGCAATTGATGCTGGAACTCCGGCAAATGTTTTAGCTGCTTCACTCTTTAGTCGCTTTGCTTCACGTGGCAATGATTTATATGCAAATAAAGTTTTATCAGCAATGCGCAAGAAGTTCGGTGGGCATAAAGAGGCAGGATCTAAATGAGTGTAAAAACCTTGAAGGGCAAGACCCCAACGCCATGTGATGCACTGGTTCTATTTGGTGCTACCGGTGACTTAGCGAAGAAGAAGTTATTTCCAGCTTTGTACAACATGTCACTTCACAATGCGCTAAATGCCGAAGTAATTGGTGTTGCCTCTACTCGCTGGGATAACGAACAATTTAGAGCCAATGCCTTTGAAGCGATTCGCGAAAGAGTCCCAAATTTGGACGAGGCGGTAATCGCAGATCTAAATACCAAGCTCTCACTTGTTGTAGGTAATTATGAAGATCCGCAGGTATATCAAGATTTAGCAAAGAAACTTGAGGGTAAGAAGAAGCCGGTAATTTACCTAGCTATTCCACCAGCTCTCTTTGAACAAGTAACCCAAGGTTTGGCTGCGGTTGGAATTACAAATACCGCCCGTTTGGTAGTTGAAAAGCCATTTGGTCGCGATCTGCAATCTGCGCAAAAGTTACAAGAATCTTTGGAAGCTGTTCTTCCAGAAGTTCGAATTTACCGAATCGATCATTACTTAGGTAAAGAGTCGGTAGAAGATATTTTGATCTTCCGTTTTGCAAATTCAATTTGGGAACCACTTTGGAATCATCGCTACATCGAGAGCGTACAAATCACGATGGCGGAAGATTTTGGTATCGAAGGTCGTGGCGCTTTCTATGATGGCGTGGGTGCCTTCCGAGATGTTCTTCAAAATCACTTGCTACAGGTGTTGGCGTTAATTGCTATGGAGCCACCTTCAGATCTAACTTCAGAGTTCATGGAAGATGAGAAGCTAAAGGTCTTCCGAGCAATCGATGCACTACGTCCAGAGGAAGTTGTTCGTGGGCAATACGTTGGTTATCTAGATGAAAAAGGTGTTGCCAAAAACTCCACTACTGAGACTTTTGCTGCTGCAGTAGTACACGTTGATAGTTGGAGATGGTCTGGCGTTCCGTTTTATCTACGAACCGGTAAGAATCTAAAAGAAACGATTCTGGAAGTTATTATTGAATTTAAGCATCCACCACGAATGCTCTTTGCGGAAACTCAAATCGGTTCACCAAATGTTCTGCGTTTTAGACTTGGCAAGCAAGATGGTGTCGATATTGAATTAATGGCGAAGGCACCGGGCGATAAATTGGCAACAATTCCCGTTCAATTAAATGTGGAATTTAGCGCCGCCTTAGGTGAACGACAAGAGGCATACGAACGTCTTCTTCGTGCAGCTATGGCTGGTGATCACATGCGCTTTACGAGAATTGATTCAGTGCTAGAGACTTGGCGAATATTAGAAGGTGTAATCAACAACGAGACGCCGGTGCATCCTTACTTCAAAGGCACTTGGGGTCCAGGGAAAGTTGATGAACTCGTTCCACAAGGTTGGATCGAGCTTTAACCTTCTTTAATAACCTCTTGTAACTTGTGGCTAACTTCAAATACGCCGTAGGCCAAGCCATCTATTCCTAAGATATAGATGCTATTTCCTTCAGAGAGGGCGTTTTCCACAATCGCACTTATTGACTCGGGAAATTTTGCGGTAGCTCTAGCCATGGCCAAGGTTGGGCCAAGTAGGGCATTTCGAACTAAGCCATTAACGATGACCTTCGCCGCTACGCCTTGAATCGCAGATTGATTCCATTGCGTATATGCAATCGGAGTAATACCTTCGGCCTCTAAATCTTTAGCGATCGCAAGTAAGGCTTTCTGTTGATCTGAGGGATTTTCAAAGATCTTCGTTAGAAATTCTCTAAGTCCTACCAGAAGGGTGAGCGTAATTGTCTTCAAGATTGACTCGGCGATTTCTGAATCATCACCGGCCTTATAAGGACTTGAAACAAAATGTTTGATATCTACTGAAAAAACTTCAACAAATTCAGGAATTGTGGGCTCAGATTTTCTGCGCCTCTTACGGCTGCGGACAAGAAGAGTGGCTAGCAAGATTAAAAGAAGCAAGCCTCCTGCGGCGGGGCCATACCAAATTGGCTTCGAAAAGTTACTCACTTATTTGCCAAATACTTTTGCAATAAATTCTTTATGGATTGCGCCATTGCTAGAGGTGGCACTTCCGCCATGAGGGCCACTTGCCCCCGAAGTGTTTGTAAATTTTCCACCAGCTTCGCAAACAATTACATCAAGAGCTGCCATATCCCAGAGCGCCAGGGATGGTTCAACAGCGAGATCAATCGCACCTTCCGCAACCAACATATGGGACCAGAAATCACCGATGCCACGGGTGCGCCAAATACTTTCTTGTAGGTCGATAAATTTCGAACGAGCGGCTCCCCAACCAACTAAATCAGAATGAGAGATTGAGGCATCAGCTAACTTCGATACTCGCGAAACCGAAATCTTCTTCGTTACGACCTTCGAGGTTGCGGAATCGAGGCCGAGTTTAGTTGTGACAAATGCACCGTTATCTTTTGCGGCATGCCAGCGACGAGAGAGCGCCGGTGCGCTAACAACTCCAACAACTGGTTCACCTTTTGAATTACAAAGTGCGATGAGAGTTGCCCAAGTAGGAACTCCTCTTAGAAAATTCTTAGTGCCATCGATCGGATCGATTACCCAGTAAAAAGTTCCATCTGGGGTATTAGTTAAATCAATACCGTCTGGGCGACCAAATTCTTCTCCGACAATAAAATCTAACGGACGAGATTTTGCCAATTCTGATCGGATTAGTTCTTCAACAGCCTTGTCCGCATCAGTTACCGGAGTTAAATCTGGCTTGGTCTCAATTACCAAGTTATTTGCTTGATAGCGATCTAGGGTAATTTCATCTGCCAAATCAGCTAGTTTATGCGCAAGGGCCAGATCATCCAAGAGATTGCGACTGGCATGAGTTCCTTGGTTTGCAGTTGTGGACACCTGCGAATTCTAGTTAATTAATTTAAAGTTCGTGTTAATTAAAACGGACTTGGCGTAGTAAACCGCGAAGGTTTTCCAGCCTTGACTTACTTTTTGGATCTAATTCCCAAGAATTTAGGGCGCAACTTTCTTCGTTGTGTGAACAGTTCTTGGGGCAATGTTCAATCGCCTCGCTAAATTCGCCAAAGGCTGCAATTACTCGATTGTTATCGACATGAGCTACTCCGAAGGATCGCACTCCTGGTGTATCGATTATCCAACCGGTCTCATTTTCACCCGGAACTGGATTTAACTTTAGGGCCAAAGCTGACGAAGAGGTGTGGCGGCCGCGTCCGGTTACTTCATTAACCATTCCAGTCGCGCGATCGGCAGTCTCGACAAGAGCATTAACTAAGGTTGATTTACCAACGCCAGAGTGACCGAGAAGAACGGTGCGCTGGTTTGAGAGGGCTTTGCGAATTTGTGCAAGGTCGCCACCTTTTTGAATTCTAAAAATCTCCAAATCTAAGTTTTCATAATTAGATAGAAACTCAGTCGGATCAGCCAAGTCGCACTTGGTGATAATCAAAATTGGTTTAATTCCTTGATCAAAGGCGACGACTAAAGCTCGATCGATAAAGCCATGACGTGGTTCGGGATTGGCTGCTGCTAAAACAATTCCCATTTGATCTACATTTGAGACGATCATTCGCTCTAGATCTGCCGCATCATCAACGGTTCGGGTAAGTGCATTTTTGCGCGGTGCAACGGTCACGATCCGCGCAAGGGATCCTTCGCTGCCGGTTAAATCTCCAACTACTCCTACAGTGTCACCAACGACTACTGACTTCTTGCCAAGTTCGCGTGCCTTCATGGTGGTAATCAGGCGCTTTGGATCCTCGTTAATTAAGACCGTTGTACGTCCACGATCTACGGCAATAACTAAGGCCTGCTCGGCATTTGTGTAATCGGGGCGATCTTTTGTGCGAGGTCTAGTAGAACGTGCTGGGCGAGAGCGAACATCGCTCTCATCGTATTGGCGCTTACTTGCCATTAATTAATTCGCCCCGAGCATTGCGTGCCAAGCGCTTGGAAAATCAGGCAAAGTCTTTTGAGTGGTCTCAATATTTTCAACTTCAATTCCATTAACAACTAGGCCAAGCATTGCTCCGGCAGTTGCTAGGCGATGATCTTCATATGAATGAAAAATTCCAGAGTGCAATGGAGCCGGGCTGATATGAAGCGCGCTCTCTTCTTCATCAACGTCGCCGCCGAGGGCATTTAATTCTGTGGCGAGAGCCGCTAAACGATCGGTCTCGTGCAACCGCAGGTGTCCGATACCTCGAAGCGATGAGGGCGAATCTGCCAATGCAGCTACTGCAGCAATCGATGGCGTTAATTCACCAACATCATGTAGGTCTATATCAATGCCGTGAATTTCACCGCTTCCGGTTACCTTCAAGTCACTTCCAACGAATTCAATCTGGGCGCCCATTGATTTAAAGATCTGGCGGAGTTGATCACCTGGTTGGGTAGTTGTCTTTGGCCAATTTGCAATCGTTACTGAGCCACCGCAGATCATTGCAGCTGACATGAATGGCGCAGCATTTGAAAGGTCTGGTTCGATTACTAAATCTAAGCCAGTTAATTCACCTGGATAAACCTGCCACTGATAACTACCAGAATTTGGATCGCTAACATCCACCTTTGCACCAAATTCTCGAAGCATCTGAATGGTCATTTCGATATGTGGCATCGATGGAAGTGAACTCCCAATATGTTTTACGGTAATTCCATTTTGAGTTGCTGGGCCGATCAATAGCAAGGCCGAAATAAATTGACTTGAAGCCGAGGCATCAATTTCTACCGCCCCGCCTTTTATGGAACCGTTGCCATTTATTGTCATTGGTAATGAATATCGATTGCCATGTTCGATGGTTATTCCCAGATCTTCCAAGGCAGAAATCACCGGACCTAGTGGTCTTTCATGACTTCGCGGATCGCCATCGAAGTTAATTAAGCCATTTGCAAGGGCGGCAACCGGCGGAAGAAAACGCATGACCGTGCCGGCGTTGCCAACATCAATACTGGCTGGGCCAAAAAACTTTCCGGGCGTGATTTCGAGATCGCCATTTTCCAATTGATTAATTTTGCAACCAATCGCCTTTAGGCCGGCGATCATCAGGGTTGAATCTCGTGAATGAAGCGGCGCCCGAAGAGTTGATGGGGACTTGGCTAAGGCCGCGAGAATCAGTGCCCGATTGGTGACCGACTTTGATCCCGGAATCGTGATGGCAGCATCGATCGGTTTTAAACCGCGATACGGTGCTGGCCAGAGTTGATTCACAGTCCAAGACTACCCGCTATCGTTTAGTGCATGTGCGGCCGTTATGCATTGAGCAAACTTCCTAGTGAATTAATTGAGGAATTTGAAATCACCGCTGGCCATACAGGCGCAATTTTGCCGGCGGATTGGAATATCACGCCCACTCGCGAGATCTACATAATTCGCGATAATCAAGAGCTAAAACGGGAATTAGTAAATGTATCTTGGGGATTGATTGCTCCGTGGAGTAAGGATGAAGTAGAAGCGGTGCGCTCTCAATCTCAAGCAATCAATGCCAGAACTGAAACGGTGGATGAAAAACCAACTTTCAAAAGGGCATTTCGATCACGACGTTGTTTGATTCCAGCTACGGGTTATTACGAATGGGCTACAGAACTTGGCAAGTATGAAACCAAGCAACCGTTCTATATTCACTCTCAATCAAATCAGAGTTTAGCCTTTGCTGGAATTTATGATCGTTGGGTAAATACAAATGGAGAAATATTTGAAAGCGCCGCAATTATTACTCGCGAGGCGGTTGATTTCTTAGCCGCGATTCATCATCGAATGCCAACTTTTTTGCCAAAGGATCGTTGGGATAGTTGGCTTGATCCACGAATTAACGATGTGGCCGAAATTCGTAAACTGATGGAACTATCGGCCCCGGCGGCCGGACTTGCCGCCCATCCGGTTTCAACAATGGTAAATACGACTCGAAATAATGGGCCGGAGTTAATTAGTGAGATCGAACTAGGGGAGCCGACAACGCTCTTTTAAGCCCGCGGCTGCATCATCCTGCCTTCAGCAACTCAAGTGTGGCGTTGTGGAATAAAACCCGCTCCCAGCAGGTTTTAGGGATATGACGGTAACCTTGTGGCCGATGGCATCTGAAATTGAGGTTAAAACTCCGGCGGGGTTACTCGCAACTGAGAGCGCCATGGACCGTGCCAATCGCTTTACAAAAGATGCGATGCAATATACAAATCAACTTTATTCAGCCGCACTTCGTTACACCAAGAATGCACATGATGCTCAAGATTTAGTACAAGATACTTATGCCAAAGCCTTCACTTCGTTTCATCAATTTGAACCAGGTACAAATTTAAAGGCCTGGCTCTATCGAATCCTCACCACGACATTTATCAATACCTATCGCAAAGACCAACGTCGGCCACAAATATCCGATGGCGAATTAGAGGATTGGCAGATTGCAGAATCTGCAAGTCATACAAGTGATCAAGGTAAATCTGCTGAAGATGAAGTTTTAGAGAATATGCCGGATGGCGATGTAAAAAATGCCTTAGGAGAAATCCCGGAAGAGTTTCGATTGGCGGTCTACTACGCCGATGTCGAAGGTTATTCATATAAAGAAATCGCCGATATTTTAGGAATTCCATCTGGAACCGTTATGTCACGCCTACACCGTGGCCGTAAATTACTTCGCGAACTTCTAGTTGCTTATGCAAAAGATCGCGGCTATGCGAAAGAGTTTGATGAGAATGGAAAGAAGAGTTCGCAAGCAGGTGATGAGTCGTGAGTAATAACAATTTAACTAATAGCAATATGACCGAGAATCATGGCCAAAGCTCTTGCCAAGAAGTCTTAAATGCAATGATCTTTTTCATCGATGATGAGATTCACGATCAAGATCAATTAACCACACTTGAATTCCACATCCAACAATGCCAACCATGCTTGCAAGAGATGGAGCACGAACGCAAAGTTATTGCGCAGATGAAGAAATTACTTTCAAACGCATGTCATGAAGAGGCGCCAGAAGAATTGCAGGCGCGGATTTCTGCTCAGACCGCCCTTTTAGCTGCCCAGATGTCGGCCCCAACGCAAATCATCACTGAATATCGCCAGAGCCAAACAACGGTTTACAGCGATGAATTTGGCGGTATTCGTATCGAAGAGACACACATTGAAATTCAAAGCACGAATGAGTTTGGCGGAGATTTTCCACTCGCTTAACCCGAATTCACACCACTTCTAAGTAGTTAGCAGTAGGTTAGTAACCATGAATGTTGAGATGGTTCGCGGAGCTATTGGGATGGCTTCACTTACTGTACGGGCATCAGATACTTCAGTCGCACAGGCCTTAAATGATCTGCCAATTCTTGCAACCCCAACACTTATTAATATTCTAGAAGGTGCAACATCGGCCGCACTTGCCGAGCATTTGGAGTCTGGTGAAACCACGATCACTTCAGAGATAAGCGTTGCAACCAGTGCTGCCGTAGGAGTGGGGGCTGAAATTAGAGCCAATGCCACCTGCATTGATATTGAAGGTCAAATTATTCACTTCAATGTTGAGGTGCACCATGGCAGCAAATTAGTTGCCTCAGGAAAAATCTCACGCAAGATTGTCGATCGCGTCTCATTCACAGCAAGGATCGCAGCCGAATCCATCACCGCCCGCGACTAATTCTTAACTTTTTATTTCAACTCCGAAATCGCTTGCGAAAATTCCGCCATAAAATAAGGTAGCGGACCCCTCGAGATAAAACCTCGGGTCTCCGCTTCATTATTTTATTTTCCGGAATTATCCCAAGCGCTTAAATAGTTTAAATTGAAAAAGCCGGGCTAAGTATTCGGTAAGCAAAACATTGGAACGGAGACCCGAGGTTTTATCTCGAGGGGTCCGGTCCCATGGTTTGCGGCGAAGACTTTGCCCGGCTTTTTAAAGCTGCAATTACTTTTTGGTTGCCCAGAAGATCTCTGAGATTTCTTCGATCTTGGCAAGTAGCTTGTCAGCTACGGCAACATCATTTGATCCCTTTGTTCCGCCAGCGCCAGCAAGCTTGGTTGCTTCGTTGAAGAGAACATGAAGTTGTGGGTAGGTCTCAAAGTGTGGTGCCTTGAAGTAGTCGGTCCAAAGTACCCATAGGTGGTGCTTAACTAATTCTGAACGCTCTTCCTTGACCGCAACAGCGCGAGCCTTGAAATCTGCATCGCTAGAAGCTGCGTACTTCTCCATTGCAGCCTTTACTGATTGCGCTTCGATCTTTGCTTGTGCTGGATCGTAGATTCCACAAGGTAGATCGCAGTGTGCGTGGGCCACTGTCTTTGGTGCGAAAATATTCTTGAACATTTCTCTCCCTCAATCAATTTCATCAATCAATGTGGTGCAAGACTACTCTCCTGATGAAAAAGTTGCGATTTCAGTTCTTGCGGCTAACCGCGGTATCGGTCGACGGCACCTCGATGTCACCCTCATTCAATCACGGTGATTGGTTGTTATTTCGAACCCTGCGCTGGCCGGTGGCACCAACTCATGCCAAGCTGGCGGATTTGGTTGGCAAGGTTGTATTGGTTAGGCGTTCATCAGAGTTTGGCGATGACTTCCTTCAAATTAAACGCGTGATTCATGTAAATGAATCTGGCATCTGGGTTGAAGGCGATAACAAGGCGCAATCAACCGATTCACGTACTTGGGGCTACTTATCACCCAAAGAGATCATCGCAATTTACTTTTTGCGTTATCGCCGCGCTCGTTAATTAACGAGTAAAGGCTTCAGTAATTAACGCGTGCTGCTCTTCCTCATGCAAGTGATGTGAACCAGTTGCAGGTGAAGCAGTTGCTCGGCGAGACACGCGACGCAATGTGCGACCTTCGAGAATCTCTTGAGTTGTAAGTGCAACATGTGGCCATGGGCCTTGGTTTGCTGGTTCATCTTGAACCCAGAGCAGATTTGCATTTGGATGCTTTGCTGCGATCGCTGCGAATTCCGTGGTTGGGAATGGATACAACTGTTCAACCCGAATAATTGCAGTAGAGCTCTCGTCTAACTTTGCGCGCTCTGCGATTAAGTCGTAGTAAACCTTGCCGGAACAATAAATCACGCGAGTGGCATTAGTGACGGTTGGGTCATCAATAATTGGTCGGAAGGTTCCGGTTGTGAAATCGTTTAGTCCGGATGCCGCAGCCTTTAGACGCAACATTGATTTTGGTTCAAAGACGATCAGCGGACGACGTGCTGGATTCTTCATGTGCCAACGAAGTAGATGGAAATAAGAGGCAGGTGATGAAGGTTGAGCAACGGTCATATTTAACTCAGCACAGAGCGCTAGGTAACGTTCGATGCGAGCTGATGAGTGGTCTGGCCCTTGGCCCTCATAACCATGTGGCAATAGAAGTACGACTGAAGAACGCTCGCCCCACTTTTGAAGTGCGGAAGAGATGAATTCATCAACGATGGTCTGCGCACCATTTGCAAAGTCACCAAATTGTGCTTCCCACATAACAAGTGCGTTATCGCGTTCAACGGAGTAACCGTATTCAAATCCCATTGCGGCATATTCTGAAAGTAATGAATCAAATACGAAGAATTGGTTTTCGTCGGAAATCAATCCGCGAAGTGGGGTCCAATCAGCACCGGTATTTTGATCAACGATTACGGCATGGCGATTTGAGAAAGTTCCGCGACGAACATCTTGTCCTGCCAATCGAATTGGATGACCTTCAAGAAGAAGTGATCCCATGGCAAACATTTCACCGGTTGCCCAGTCAACTGTTGCCTCATCCAGCATCTCAACTCGCTTTGCAAGTTGTGGTGCAAGTTTTGCGTGGGGAGTAAAGCCTTCTGGCATTTCAGTTTGGGTTGCCGCAATTTTGCGAAGGGTAGCTTCATCAACTGCGGTGTTAACACTTTCTGGAGCAGGCGCGGATGGAACCACAATGTTCTTGTGTTCTGGTTCGTTGTTATGAACCGCGTTGTAAACCGCATCAAGCTGGTTCTGATAATCCCGTAATACTTCTTCAGCTTCTTCGACAGTGATATCACCACGTCCGATTAAAGCTTCGGTATAAAGCTTGCGAGTAGAACGCTTTGCATCGATCAACTTGTACATAAGTGGTTGTGTGAAACTTGGCTCGTCTCCCTCGTTGTGACCGCGACGACGGTAACAAACCATGTCGATAACAACATCCTTCTTAAAGGCTTGGCGATATTGGTAGGCAATTCGCGCAACACGAACCACGCTCTCTGGGTCATCGCCATTTACATGGAAGACCGGTGCTTGGATCATTTTTGCAATATCGGTTGAGTAAGTTGAAGAGCGAGCAGCATGTGGTGAAGTTGTGAACCCAACTTGGTTATTCACGATGATGTGAATTGTGCCGCCAGTGCGATAACCTTTTAAAAGTGAGAGGTTAAGAGTTTCTGAAACAACTCCTTGACCGGCAAAAGCTGCATCGCCGTGCATCAAGATTGGAAGCACTGAGAAAGCCTCTTTAATATTTAATTTATCTTGCTTTGCACGAGTAATACCTTCAAGAACTGGGTTAACCGCCTCAAGGTGAGATGGGTTAGCCGCCAAGTAAATCTTGGTTGTTGCGCCAGATTCAGCGGTGAAAATTCCGGCAGTTCCAAGGTGATACTTAACATCGCCCGAACCTTGAACATCGTTATCGGCGTAGTGACCTTCAAATTCTTGAAAGATCTGCCCATGAGACTTACCGGCAATATTTGCCAGAACATTTAGTCGACCACGGTGTGGCATACCGATACATACTTCATCAAGGCCTTCTTCGGCAGCAGCCGAGATTACTGCATCAAGTAGTGGGATTACTGATTCGCCACCTTCAAGTGAGAAACGCTTTTGTCCAACATATTTAGTTTGTAGGAAAGATTCAAATGCTTCTGCGCTATTTAACTTGCGCAAGATACGAAGCTGTTCTTCGCGTGGTGTGCGCGGCGCACCAACTTCGACATGTTCTTGAATCCACTTACGTTCTTCTGGATTTTGCATGTACATATATTCAACGCCGATTGTGCGGCAATATGAATCGCGTAAAATTCCAAGAATCTTGCGGAGCTTCATTACTGGTTTTCCACCGAAGCCACCGGTATTAAATTCACGATCCAAATCCCACAATGAAAGTCCGTGAGTAACCACATCTAAATCTGGATGCTCGCGTTGTTGATATTCAAGTGGATCAATATCTGCCATTAAGTGGCCGCTTGTGCGATAAGCGGTGATTAATTGTTGGATGCGTGCAGAATTTTCTAGGTTGCCACTCTTCTCGGTTCCAAGATCAACCACCCAACGAATTGGGGCATATGGAATACGAAGCGCAGAGAAGATCTCGTCATAGAAATTATCAGCACCGAGCAAAATTTCATGCATCCGCTTTAGGAAATCACCTGACTGCGCACCTTGAATGATTCGGTGATCGTAAGTTGATGTCAAAGTAATTACTTTGCTTATTCCAAGATTTGCCAGAGTCTCTTCTGATGCTCCTTGAAATTCAGCAGGGTAATCAAGTGAGCCAACGCCAAGAATTAGCCCCTGACCTTGAACAAGTCGTGGAACTGAGTGAACGGTGCCAAGTGTTCCGGGATTGGTTAGGGAGACCGTGGTTCCGGCAAAGTCTTCAACGGTGAGTGATCCACCGCGCGCCTTGCGAACTGTCTCTTCATAGGAAGCCCAGAACTGTGCAAAATCTAAATCTTCACAACCCTTAATAGATGGAACCAATAATTGGCGCGAACCATCTGGCTTTGCTAAATCGATTGCGATACCTAAATTAATATGTTCTGGTTTTCCAATTGCTGGCTTACCTTCAAGTTCGCCATAGAAAGCATTCATCTCTGGCATTTGGCGCATCGCCTTGATCATGGCGTAACCGATTAAGTGGGTGAAAGAAACTTTTCCACCACGTCCACGAGCTAAGTGATTGTTAATTACGGTTCGGTTGTCGATTAAAAGTTTTGCAGGAACTGCGCGAACGCTAGTTGCGGTTGGAACTGAGAGTGAAGCTTCCATGCTTTGTACAACGCGCGCACTAACTCCACGGATAGGTTCGAGTGATGAAGCACCAGGTGTAACAAGAGTTGGTATCGGCTTAACAACTGGATCGGCCGGAGTTGGGTTAGGAGTTGCCGGGGGATTTACAGGCGGATTTGTCATGGGCGTCGTTGTCTCCATTTTTTGAACTGGTGCGGGAGTAGAAATAACTGGTGCTACTGGTGTTGATGAAATAACTGGTGCTACTGCTGAAGCGGGTTGGACCTTGGTGGCTACTTGCGGAACAACTGGGGTTGTTGTTGCAGATTTTGGAAGTGGTGGCGTTCCGCCCTTTGGTGCATCGCCAAGAGTTGGGAGCTTTGGGGCAGCAGAATTATTTAAAGATGTATTTGCAGATGAATTATTAAATGATGAATTATTTGCAGATAAAGGCGAGTAATCAGAGAAGAAATCCCACCAAGCTTTATCTACGGAAGTTGGGTCTGCGAGATAGCGTTCATACATCTCATCTACGAGCCACTCATTTGGACCGAATGATCCACCGAAGTGATTCGCAGGTGTATTTGCTCCCGTAGCCGACACGCTTGTAAGTCTAATAGTCATGCGGGCGCAGCCATATTCCGGGTGGCGCCCCTGGGGTGTGAATCAGAGCGCATTTTCGAGGAAATCAGGGCAGAGTTGCGCAATGAGATTGGCGATCGTTACTGGTGGTTCAAGAGGGCTTGGATTTGAAGTGGCTAAGGCCTTAATTGCCCATGGCGATCGCGTGGTGCTTGTTAGTAAAGATCCAGATCGCGCAGCTGCAAGTGCGGCGCAGCTTGGTTGCGATTTTGAATGCGTCGATCTAGAAGACTTGTCGGCGACTCGATCGACCTTTGAGGCGATTCAAAGCAAATATGGCGTTCCACAAGTACTAGTCCTGGCCCATGGCGTCATGAGCGAGAAGATGTCAAAGACGCTGCGCACAACAACTGAAGAATGGCGCCGAGTTATGGCGATTAATTTAGATTCAGTATTTGTCGCAGTGAACACAATTGGCCCAGCCATGGCAGAAGCGCGCGATGGTCGCATCATTATTTTCACAGCTTGCCTTGGTCGCATGTCCGGACCTGGGAATGCTGGGGGACTTGCGCCGTATCGAATTAGTAAGGCGGGAGTAAATGCCTTAGTTAGAAATTTAGCGCACGAAACTGGACTTGGCGCTCGCGGATTATTAGTTGATGCGACCTGTCCAAATCATTCGCGTACCGATATGGGCGGCGCTGATGCACCGCGTTCTGCAGAAGAAGGTGCCGAGACTGCAATTTGGTTGGCAACGAGAGATTTTGTTACAGGAAGCGATCAAACGGGATTGTTTTGGGAAGACCGCGAAATTATCGATTGGTAAGTTTCTTTATTCTTTGTAACCAACTTTATTCTTTGTAACCAACTTTATTCTTTGTAACCAACTTTATTCTTTGTAACCAACTTTATTCTTTGTAACCAACTTTATTCTTTGTAACCAAAGAGCGC
>CAILSO010000022.1 GCA_903836945.1 uncultured Actinomycetes bacterium
AAATTCGATATTAGTTATTGCTTATGGCCGTGAACGCGCCGGGCAATTGCGCGATGAGATTGTTTTGCAGAGTGGTGCTTCGGCCTTCGAACCAATGGTTAGAACTTTTCACTCACTGGCATTCTCGATAATCAATGAATCAGTAAATGAGGATGACCCCAAATATGTTTTGATTTCTGGTGCCGAACAAGATGCCTACATAAAGACACTTCTAGCAGATCGAAAATTCTTTCCTGATATAAATTGGCCGAAAATCCTTGAGCCAGCACTTGAAACGAAAGGCTTTGTTCGCGAACTTCGAGACTTAATTCTTCGCGCAAGTGAGAGAAATATGAGCGTCGAAGATTTAATCGCAAAATCAGAAGAATTAAAAGAACCCTGGTGGAAACCTGCCGCCGCTTTCTGGAAGTCTTATCAGGGAACAATGACTTTGCAATATGCGACGGTCTCAAATACTCCGCTCCGGATAGATTCAAGTTCAATAATTCCTCAAGCATTCAATCGTTTGAGAAATAATTCAGTTTTAGCTGATCGGATTCGAAGCAAGTTTCCAACAATATTGGTTGATGAATTTCAAGAGAGCGACAAGTCGCAAAGAGATCTACTTGCTGAAATTTCCGGTAGTGATCTCACGCTTTTTGTTGACCCAGATTCAGCAATCGGTCGATTCCGTGGTGCTGATCCAGAGGGCGCCTTGGCGTACAAGGATAAGAGAGAATTTAAAGTATTGAATTTAAATACGGTATTTAGAAATTCTAAATCCATTGTCGATTTAACGAATGACATCGCGGCTAAGTTTCGCTCTTCCTCTCCAACCAGAACTCGTGAAGGTATTACTTTTGAAGGTGAAGATTTAGGAATAAATATCGCAAAACTTGCAAGCAATGGTGATTGTGCAAATTACATCGCGCATGCTTTTCGCACTGCGCATTTACGCGATGGCTTGCCGTGGTCAAAGATGGCGGTAATTTTGCGCTCACCAGGGTCGAGTGTGGCTGCGCTACAACGGGCATTTTCCTTAAACAATATTCCGATAGATGTTGATGCTTCTGCACTTGCTCTTGGTGATAACCCGGCAATTAAGCCGCTACTTACCATTGCTCAGATAGCACTTGGAAAAATTAAATTAATTCCAACCAACTTTGAATTAGTAGAAGAGTTATTACGATCTGAGTTTGGTGGCGCAGATTCGCTATCGATTCGCCAGATGCGAGTTGAATTGGCAAATACCCGGGAGGATGGCGATACCAAAACCTCAACACAATTAATCCTAGATGTCTTAAATGATAATCAGGCGCCAATCGAATGGGATTCAATCCGTCCCCTGCAAAGAGTGGCCGAATTAATTACCGCGGCTCGTAAATCGCTAAAGGGTCGAGTCGACATAACTGATTTACTTTGGGCTATTTGGAGCAATGCCAAGAACTATGAAGGCGAGTCAATTGCAAATAGTTGGCGCAGCCGAGCGTTAAAGGGTGGAGTTCGTGGGGCGGCTGCTGATCGAGATTTAGATGCGGTAATTCAA
>CAILSO010000023.1 GCA_903836945.1 uncultured Actinomycetes bacterium
CTTGGCTTTGATTTGGTGCTCGATGCGCTTCGATATACGCCAGTAGAGAGAGCAGAATCTGAATTGCTGGTAACGCGAAATAGATTGGTAACGCCGGGCTCGATATTTACTGGAGCGGCGAGCCCTTACTTCCGTGCCGATTACATCAGCCCAGCGACCGGAGTAATCGATGCTGGCTTTGGAATATTTCTTGCACTTGGTGGGGAGGGTGAAGCAACCTTCGATAGTGCTGAGAATTTACCTATAGTTAAAGGCAGCGCACTCCTGGTGCCTGCCCAAGCGGGAAATTGGCGCGTAAAGGGTGTGGAAGGAATTCTTGCCCGCCCACCGCATTCGAGTTTCGCCGGGCTTGCGCTTTAACCTTCGCCTATAATTAGGTACTTAACCCCCTACTTAAGGATGTATATGAAGAAGATTGTAATTTCTGCAGCTATTGCAGCAGCCCTAATCGCAGGGACAACGGCTCCAAGCTTTGCAGCTGCCAAGAAGATCGGCACCGCAAAGAGTGCAGGCGGCGAAGGAACAGCCACACATGAAATGTCAGAGTCTTCAAGCACACAAAAGACAGAAGGAACAACTCCTGCTAAAAAAATGACAACCAAGAAGGTTGTAGCAAAGAAGAGCGCAAAGAAGTAATTTCTTTAGGTAAATAGCCGCAATCCTGCATAGGATTGCGGCTATGTCCTTTTTCCAGAGTTATCGCAGCCGGCTTGAACTCAATGGCGTGAATTTCATTGGCGAATCGGAGCGTCGCGGAACACCACGCTCACTCTTCTGGCCATGGGCAGCTGGCAACGTCTCACTCCTGGCTTTGAGTTATGGCTCCTTCTTTCTTGGTTTTGGAATTTCATTCTGGCAAGCAACCTGGGCGGCAATCATCGGAGTCGTTGCCTCGTTTCTTTTAGTGGGCGTCTCCTCACTTGCGGGTAAGCGAGCAAATGCTCCTACGATGACGCTTTCACGCGCGGCCTTTGGCGTTAAAGGAAATGTAATTCCCGGACTGCTCTCATACTTGGTCTTTGTTGGCTGGGAGACCGTCCTTGTATCCCTGGCAACTCTTGCCACCGGTACGGTATTTCATCGTCTGGGCCATATTGATCCGAGTATTTCGAAAATCATTGGATTTATTATTTCGGCCGGTCTCACAATTTTCGGCGGTGTTCTGGGCTTTCAAGTAATCATGAAGATCCAAAAGTGGTTAACAATTGCCACCTTAATTCTTACCGTTGGATACATGGCGCTAACTGCAAGCAAAATTGAGTGGCACGCAGTTCAGGCTGTTCACAGTGGAAATTCACAAGCATTCATCGGAGCTTTGATATTTGGTGTCACAGGTATTGGTCTTGGTTGGGTTAACTCTGCTGCGGACTATTCACGTTACTTGCCACGACATACATCTTCACGTGGTGTTGTTGGCTGGACGGTCTTTGGCTCATCCATCGTTCCCATCATTATGGTGATCTTTGGGGTGCTTCTTGCGGGAAGTAGTAAGGATCTAAGTACTGCGATAGCCACAGATCCAGTTGGCGCGCTTACCACCTTGCTTCCAACTTGGTATCTAATTCCATTTGCGATTGTTGCCGTTCTCGGCCTTATCGGTGGGGCGATTTTGGATCTCTATTCATCAGGTATCACGCTGGTCTCGATTGGATTGCCGGTTCGCCGCCACCAAGCCGCGGCCATTGATGGCGTCATCATGACGCTCGGAACGATTTATTTTGTCTGGATAGCCTCAAATTTCTTCACGCCGCTGCAGGGATTCCTCATCACCCTTGGAGTACCTGTCGCCGTATGGTCTGCGATTTTTGTGGCAGATGTAATTCTGCGCAAAAAAGATTACGCCGAAGGTGAGCTCTTTGATCCCAACGGACGTTACGGAAGTTGGAACTTAACCTCGACTGCATTACTTATCATCGGTTCGATTGTTGGATTCGGTTTTGTCACTAACCAATTTGCCTCGTGGCTTACCTGGCAGGGATATTTCCTCGGAGTTATCGGCGGCAAAAATGGCGCCTGGGCCTATTCCAATATCGGAATTCTCTTCGCACTTGCAATCGGATTCTTTGGCCACTTGGTATTAGGCCGAAAGAAAATTGCCCGACAAGAATTTGCTAGTCGTTAGGCTTTCTCTTTATAAAAAACTCCCAGAGTGAGAGCGTTAGCAGGATGAGTGAAAATCCAAATAGGAGATCTTCAATTGGAGCGCCGGCTAATCGCCGTCCAATAATTTGGCTCGAAGAATAGATCACAATATTTTTCGAGGTGAGCCACCAGTTAGTTAGTAATTGAAAAGGCAGAATTAGAGCGTAAGTAAGCCAATAAATCCCACGCGTGACCATCTGGGTGCGCATTACAAAGAGATCCAATAACGCTGCAACCAGGATTGCATTGAGCGCGATATCGGAGTAAATCATCGAGCGCGACCTTTGCGAACGCCGGCGACTAACTTGGTTAGAGCTAAATATGTCAGGACTGTCATCAATGGAACGA
>CAILSO010000024.1 GCA_903836945.1 uncultured Actinomycetes bacterium
CTCTGAAACCCCGGGCCGCGTATTAGTCGCGATCGATCCAAATCACACAAATGAGATGGTGGCCTTGGCCGGTAAGTATCAAATCGCAGTTAACAAGATTGGTACAACTGGGGGCGATGAATTGGTGATTAACGATACAAAGTTATCAATTACCGAACTTTCTAAAGCCCATACCGAGACCTTTCCGAAATTATTTGGATAATTACAAATGCGCGATCAGCAAATCATGCAGCAAGTAAAAGAGATACTTACGCAGATTTCTAAAATCGCACCTGGCCACGCAGTAGAACTTCGGATACCTCCTTACTCTGCAATCCAATGTGTCGAAGGGCCAAAGCACACTCGTGGCACCCCTCCTAATGTGGTTGAGATGAGCGCCGATTCACTCTTTGAATTAGTAAACGGCAAACTCGATTGGGATGCCGGCATCGATAATGGTGCAATCCACGCATCAGGTGAACGCTCTAACTTGAAGGAACTATTTAGCGAATTACAAAATAGGATTACCCAATGAGCCGCCGTCCTGATGGAAAGCTAACCTTCGAACTATTCGATGGCGATAAGGCCCCACAAGATGAGTGCGGTGTATTTGGAGTTTGGGCGCCGGGTGAAGAAGTAGCAAAGCTAACCTTCTACGGTTTATATGCACTCCAACATCGCGGCCAGGAATCTGCTGGAATTGCGACGAGTGATGGTTCGCGAATTTTTGTTTACAAGGATATGGGTCTGGTCTCTCAGGTCTTTACCGAAAGCGATTTAGCAACGTTGACTGGCGACTTAGCAATTGGCCACTGCCGATATTCAACAACCGGGTCTAGTACTTGGAATAACGCCCAACCAACACTTCGCGCAACAAATCACGGAACACTGGCCCTTGCTCACAATGGAAATCTAACTAACACCGGTGATCTTGCCGAAGCGTTAGACAAGATTGATCACGAATCAAAAAATCACGGAACTCATGCCACAACCGATACTGAAATTATGACCGCGTTGATTGCGGCGCAAGAGGGTAAGAATTTTGAATCATCTGCACTTGCAGTTCTCCCAACTTTAAAAGGCGCCTTCTCTTTGGTATTCATGGATGAACACACCTTGTATGCCGCGCGCGATGCCCACGGGGTTCGCCCGCTTGTGATTGGAAAGTTGGAACACGGTTGGGTAGTTGCATCTGAATCTGCAGCTTTGGATATTGTCGGTGCTTCATTTGTTCGCGAAGTTGAACCTGGTGAATTTATAGCAATTGATTCAAATGGCTTGCGTTCACACCACTGGGCAACGCCTGATCCAAAGGGTTGCATCTTTGAATATGTTTATTTAGCTCGCCCAGATACCTCAATCGCTGGCCGCAATGTGCATGCAACCCGCGTTGCAGTCGGTGAACAACTCGCCATCGAACATCCAGTTGAAGCAGATTTAGTTATCCCAGTTCCAGAATCCGGGACACCGGCCGCGGTTGGGTATGCAAAGCAATCTGGAATCCCATATGGCGCCGGGCTAGTTAAAAATTCTTATGTCGGTCGCACCTTTATTCAACCTTCACAAACTATTCGCCAATTAGGTATTCGTCTTAAACTAAATCCACTTCGCGAAATTATTGAAGGAAAGCGCATTGTTGTCGTAGATGACTCAATAGTTAGAGGCAATACCCAACGCGCCTTAGTGCGAATGTTGCGTGAAGCTGGCGCCCTTGAAATTCACGTGCGGATCTCCAGCCCACCAGTGATGTGGCCTTGCTATTACGGAATCGACTTTGCCTCCCGCGCGGAATTAATCGCAGCCGGCCTAGAAGTAGAAGAGATCCGCCGTTCTATTGGCGCAGATTCACTTGGTTATGTCTCGAAAGAGGGTTTGGTTGCGGCCACAACAATTGCCGAAGATAAATTATGCACCGCCTGCTTTACTGGAAAATATCCAATCCAAATTCCGACTGATTTATCTGCCGGAAAGAATTTGCTAGAGATGGTGAACCGTTACGAATGAGTACCTATTCACAAGCAGGAGTAGATATTGATGCCGGCGATCTTGCCGTCCAATTAATGAAGGAACATTTAAAAAAGGCCCGTCGCCCCGAAGTTGTTGGCGATATCGGAGGCTTTGCCGGACTCTTTGATGTTTCAGCTCTTAAGAAATTTGATAAACCACTTCTTGCCACTTCAACCGACGGCGTTGGCACCAAGACCGAGATTGCCCGCCAAATGGGTAAGTACGACACCATCGGTGAAGATTTAGTTGCAATGGTTGTCGATGATCTAGTTGTCTGCGGCGCCGAACCACTTTTTATGACCGACTACATTGCAGTTGGAAAAGTATTTCCAAATCGAATTGCTGAAATTGTCGCCGGAATTGCCAAGGGATGTCAGAAGGCTGGAACCGCTTTAGTGGGCGGCGAAACCGCCGAACATCCAGGGCTGCTTGCCGAAGATGAATTCGATATTGCAGGTGCGGCCACCGGCGCAGTTGATGAAAAGAATTTACTTGGCGAACATCGGGTGCGCGAAGGCGATGTAATCATCGCAATGCCAGCATCAGGATTTCATGCAAATGGGTATTCACTTGTTCGACATATTTTGAAGACTAAAAATTTAAAGTTAGAGAGCAAGATCGAAGAATTAGGCAAAACCCTTGGTGAAGTTCTACTTACCCCCACTGAAATTTACTCACTAGATTGTTTAGCTTTAATAAATGGAATTAAAGAGGATCTTCACGCCTTCTCCCACATCACAGGTGGTGGCATTGCTGAGAACACTGCGCGCGTAATTCCACAAAACCTTTCGGCAATTTATGATCGCGGTACTTGGTCACTCCCATTGGAAGTCCAATACCTGGCAGAACAAGGCGGGGTCCCACAATCAGATATGGAACGCACCTGGAACTGTGGCCTTGGCATGGTCGCCATCGTCGCCCCAGAGGCGGCCGATCGGACCATCCGCAGCCTCTTGGCCCGGGGAATGAGCGCCTTTGTATGCGGGGAGATCCAAAAAGACGCGGGAAAACGCGCTGCATTGGAAGGTAACTACAAGGCGCGATAACCTACGCGTCTGACGAATTCACACACTTAAATCGGTAAGGAGGTCACGAGCATGGGCCGGGGCCGACAAAAAGCAAAAGCAACCAAAGTTGCACGTGATTTAAAATATTCAAACGCTGAGATGGATCTCGAGCGTTTAGCAAAAGAACTCCATGGCGAAGTCAGCAGCGATGCTGATCGCAATGATGACGATCCATTCGCTGAAGGCAATTACATCCGCCGAGCTTAATGAGACCAACCCCTTACGTAGCATCGCTTCGAATCTACGAACCAATCACTGCATTTTCTCCAGCAGAGCGATTGCGTTGGGAAGCAATACCAATTACCTCTGCCACTGGCTTTGATGAACAAGAACGCGCGATGCGTCGCGTCATCGTCACCGAACCACCAGCCCTAAAACCAGATGGTGCCCACATTTTAGAATGGGAAGGTCAACGTTATGTCTGCCCGTGGTCTACTGCCGCAAGATGTTGGGCCGCACTAGAAGATTTCAAGGAAACTCTTCCAGCCCCAGTTGTTAAATTCTTTATTCCACAAAATATTGAAGATGCGATCAAAGTAAATTCCGAAACTTTAGAAGATAAAGTCCCGCACATTATTTCTGAAACCTGGATGATTCCACCTCGTTGGTTTGGTTTATTCGAACCCGAAGAGAGATTGCGTGGACAATCTGAAGATGGACCTTTCACAGTTCTTCGAACCTCAATTGCCAATGCTAAGAAGCGTTGCATGTTTACCCATCAAACAGTTGTTGCATCCTTTGGAAATGGCCCAATCGAACAAGAGATTGCAGATACTTTGGAATGGATGTCACTCTTTCATCCTGAATCAATTGTTGAATTAGATTATGGCGGACTTGCTGGATATCTAGAGCGCTCGCTAATTGAAAATGGCGAAGATGGACTCGAGGCCGATACCTCGGTAGAAGATATTCAATTATCTTTAAGTGGCTTGGCCGAAGGTGATGGCACTCGTGCAGGAGTTGGCTATGAAAGGCTTATTTCACGCTGGCGGCGAGTAGCGGCCTACGAACAAGCAACATAGAACAAGCTAGATAATCAGGTTACGATTAGCCCATGAGTCAAGAACAAGAAGTTCTATTGACCCCGGCTGAAGTAGCACAACTATTTCGGGTAGATCCAAAGACAGTTACGAGATGGGCTAAAGCCGGAAAGTTGACCGCGATTAAGACTTTAGGTGGCCACCGTCGCTATAAAGAATCAGAAGTAAAAGCACTTTTAAATAATGGGAGTACAAACTAATGACCGATAAGACACCAGATAAAAAGCCAGTAGATGTTGATGCAAAGGCAAGAATGTTGGAAGCACTTGCTAAGAAGCAAAATAAAAACAACACCGGCGTTAAAGGTGGCCCAACATCTGGTTCCAAAGTTTCTGGTGCATCTGGTGCCAATGCCCCAAAGATGTTCCGTCGTAAATCTGGTCCTTCAGGTTCAGCTGGTTAATCTTTAAATATGAGCATTACGCACTTTCAATATTTTTTACTTTTTGTCGTAACTTTCGCATTTGTCGGATTTCTAACTCCGGTAATGCGCCGTATTGCAATCGATAAGAAGATCTACGACGTTCCAACCGCGGCCCACAAGACCCACAAAGAGCCGGTGCCATACCTCGGCGGCCTTGCAATCATCATCGGAGTTGTCGCAGTTTCTTATGCAACTGCCTTCTATCGATCCTTTGATGGCCATACTCTGCTTCTTCAAACTTCAGTTCTAGCCCCCGCTTTAGTCCTTGGACTTATCGGACTTTGGGATGACATGAGCAATTTAAGTCCCGCACCACGCTTTGCAATTCAAACACTTGCCGGAATCTTCACCGCATGGATTTTGATTGCTGAAAATACTGTTGGAAATCCAACCGGACATAAATGGCTCGATGCGATCATCACTATCATCTGGGTAGTCGGTATCTGCAATTCCATTAACTTCTTCGACAATTTAGATGGTGGGGCTGCAGGCACAGTTGCCGTTACATCTTCAGCACTCTTTGTACTTGGTTTTAGCGGCCACCAATACTTAATTGCGGCCCTGTCCGCAGTTACCGCAGGCGCAACGATTGGCTTTTTACTTTGGAATAAATCCCCAGCTCGTATCTACATGGGCGATGCTGGTGCGCTTTTCTTAGGTGTCTTAATTGCAACTTTAACTATTCGTCTAAAGCCAGATGCCGAGACTCAATGGACTTCACTGGCCACACCAGTTCTATTGCTTGCAGTTCCAATTCTCGATACCAGCGTCGCTGTTATCTCACGACTTAAAAGAGGGATCTCACCATTTCAAGGTGGTCATGATCATTTATCTCACCGATTAATTCGTGCCGGACTTTCACGTCGCATGGCGGCAATAACACTTTGGTCTTTATCGGCCTACTTTGCCGCATCTTCAATCGCGATCACAATGACGAGCAAGAACGTTGAGCAAGTTATCGTTGGTTTTGCCAGCGTTGTTTGGGTGGTCTTGTTTATCAAGTTCTTCCAAACAGCCGATGCTTGATTATTTAATATTATTTAATATTAGCTAATCCAAATTAAAAAGAAATAAATCTAGAGTGGCTCGGGACAGGATCGAACTGTCGACCTCACGATTTTCAGTCGCGCGCTCGTACCAACTGAGCTACCGAGCCAATATTTAGTTGTAATAAAGCCGATCAGTTACATCAATAAAACTAGAAAGAAGAAGAGTGTGTGGACACTCTCCTTCTAGCGACCCAGACGGGACTTGAACCCGCGACCTCCGCCGTGACAGGGCGGCGCGCTAACCAACTGCGCTACTGGGCCTTTCCAGAAACAAAACAACTTTTAGTTCGTTCATCCCCACAAGTCTTTTACAACAAGTGGCAACGAACATTGTTTCGTTCCCTTTCGGTCCGAAAGATTTCTCTCTCGTCCTAGTGCCCCCAACGGGGTTCGAACCCGTGTTACCGCCGTGAAAGGGCGATGTCCTAGGCCTCTAGACGATGGGGACGTTTTAAGGCAGACGCTAAGGGTATCGGAGGAAAAGGCAGGGGCAAAACCCGCCTATAAAGCCCAACGAGTAGTAATCGAAATCGTTAAATCCTGTTGCCCCAGGTCTATTTGGGTGGCACCGGCATCGCTCTTAGCCATCGCCATCATCACCGGATATGGATTGCTTGCCGTTGACTCTTGTAGAGAAACAATCTTGCCAAGGGAGACGCCAAGTAATTTCGCATATGAAAGCGCCTTTGATTTCGCGCTCTTAACTGCCGCAGTGCGCGCACTTTGCGATGCAATTGTGTTGTCATAAACAAATGGAGTAACTCCATCGATTGAAAGTGAGTTATCAGTTGATGCAACTACTGCATCGACAACCACACCGGCATTTGCTGCGTTGCGAATAATGATTTCAAAACTTTGCGATGCCCGGTAGCCAGTTAATACCGAACCCTTATCAGCGGTGTAGTTGTATTCCGGAAAGACGGTGAGCGAAGTGGACTTTATATATTGCGCGGTGATTCCATTCGCAAGTAAGGCAGCGCGGACCTTTGCGGCGCTCGCCGATGCCCCAGCCATGGCATCTTTATTGGTGGCATTAACTACTGATACTGTGGCATTTAATCTGACCGTATCTGGCTTTACCTTTACCGTGCCGATTGCACTTACTGAGATATAACGATCTGCTGCTTGCGCAACGCTACTTTGCAGCCCGCCAAAAGCGATCATTGCTAGAGAAAGGGCCAATAATTTTGAGCTGCGAGTCTTCATAGCCCTAGCCTCGCACACCAATCGTCAAAAATTACTTAATATTTAATGAGAGAATTAACCCATGTTCCTCTCAAAGTGCACCGCAGATATGATCGTTAACGCTGCGCAGACTTTGAAAGCTGGCCACCTAGTGGCATTCCCAACCGAAACCGTTTATGGACTCGGCGCCGATGCGACAAATGAATCTGCTGTTGCCAAGATCTACAAAGCAAAGGGCCGACCAGCAGATCATCCATTGATTGTTCATATTGCCTCGATGGAAGCCATAAATGACTGGACTTCAGATATTCCAG
>CAILSO010000025.1 GCA_903836945.1 uncultured Actinomycetes bacterium
CATATCAAATTTGAAGAAGGTTTCTAATGGCTGAAAATGCGCTGGATCGGGTTTCCAGATTGTTGGACCTGGTTCCTTGGATCATGAATAACCAAGGAGCTTCGATATCAGAATTGGCATCACAGTTTGGTGTCCCAGATGGACAAATTGAAGATGATTTAAATCTCTTGTTCGTCTGTGGATTACCTGGTTATCTTCCGGATGACTTAATAGATCTATCTTTTGATGATGGCTTTGTTGTTGTTTCTAACCCACAAAAGTTCAATCATCCTCGAAAGATGAGCGCCGCTGAAATATCTTCCGCGCAACTCTCACTTGAACTTCTCAAGTCTCTGTCGGATGAAGATACAAAGACGAAAATATCTCAAATTCAAGAAAAGTTTGCTGATTCATTTAAGGATGCCCTAGAAATTGAAGTTATCTCCACTTTTCCGGATGACACAATTTTTCAGAACTTGCGTGCGATTATCTCCAAGGCGCAGTCAGCCAGTTTTACCTATATCAGCGCCCATCAAGATTCAAAGACAGATAGGCAGGTATTGCCAATCGCGATCAAGGTGGCAGCCGGTAAAAGTTTCTTACTTGGATATGAATATGAAAGTGAGAAGGTAAAGAATTTTAGATTGGATCGCATTTCTAATTTGAAATCTGAACCGGCTCGCGCCGAGATCTCAACCCATGCACGCTCCACAGGTCACCAAGATCAAGTGATTACCCTCGTAATTAGCAAGAGATTGTTAGAGTTTCTCGAAGAAAACTCAGATCTAATTCTTTCAGAGATCGAGAATGGGGATGGAATACAAATAGAGTTCAGATCTATTGATGAGGATTGGACGATCCGAAAAATTCGTTCTTACGCAGGTGAAATCAGGGTATTGGGACCAGCTGAGTTTAAATCGCGATATCTCGAAAGGGTGAAGGCGACCCTAGCCGTATATAGTTAGGCCTAAGATTCAGGCTATAGATGTTCGAGGGGGAGAAATTGTTAAGAGGTCTTGAAGGATGGCATTTCATCGTATTGGCTCTTGTATTTATCCTCCTATTTGGGGCAAAGAAGCTTCCTGATTCGGCGAGGTCGCTAGCTAAATCCTTAAAAATATTTAAGAGTGAGCTCAAAGACGGTGACGCAAAAAAAGAAGACCCGAATAATAAATAATCAGAGTTAAAAAGATTATGTCTACGGGTCAAATGCCCTTGGTGCAACATTTCCAAGAGTTGCGAAGTCGTCTTTTCAGGATTGCTCTGTCTATCGGAGCTCTAAGCCTCGTTGGTTGGTTTCAATATGACCGGGTCATTAACCTTTTGGCAAAACCAATTTGTAATTTGGATAGCTCTTTAAAAACGAGGGCAGGTCATTGCGGAGTCCTATATATAAATGGAGTGCTGGGCCCGATTGACTTGAAGTTCAAGGTCTCGCTTCTGATTGGCTTGGTTCTGGCCTCGCCGATTTGGATCTATCAGATTTGGGCCTTTGTAGCCCCGGCGCTCTCCAAGAGAGAGAAATTTAGATCCTTGTTATTCGCCGGCTTTGCAATACCATTTTTCTCACTTGGTATTTTTATCGGTTACTTGGTTTTCCCAGTCGCGGTAAAGGGATTACTGGGTTTCACTCCTTCACCGATCTCCAATCTCGTAAGGTTTGACGATTATCTAGGCTTTGTGAGCAAGATTTTGATCGTATTTGGTTTTGCTTTTGAACTTCCAATTTTCTTACTCGCGTTAAATCTAATTGGAGTGCTTAAAGGTAGATCCATTTTGAAACCCTGGAGATATTCAATCTTTGGAATTCTTCTATTCTCGGCAATATTTACCCCTACTGGTGATCCTTTCACGATGTTATTCCTTGCGCTACCTCTAATCTTCCTTTATTTCGCAGCTGGTTTCATTTCGTTGCTTATAGATGCGAGACGCAAATCGAACATCTCAATCGATTGATCTTCAAATGAAAATTCTCTTAGTGCTAAACGCCAAATCAGGAAAGGGCAAGGCTGCTCTTCTCGCTGAAGAATTCATTGAAGAAGCAAAACCACATTTTTGGGAGATAGTTTCAATCGACCTCGATAGCGCTGAGAAAACTCGCGCTGTGCTAAAGGAGCAACTTCAATCCGGATCTATTGATTCCGTCATTGCAGTCGGTGGTGACGGATTAGTTCATATGGTTATTCAAGAGGTGTCTGGGAGCGATATTGTTCTTGGAGTTTTGCCTGCTGGGACTGGTAATGATTTTTTCAGAGAGAGTGGCTTAGGCGAAAATCCGGTTTCTCAGCTGATCACAGCAATCTCAACTAGTTCTCACAAGCGGATAGATACCGGGAACATAAAAAGTGGAAGCTTGGATCGTTCCTTTGTGCAGATACTTAGTACTGGATTTGACTCTCTCGTAAACAAAAAAGCCAATAGTTACAAATTTAATATTGGTAAGTTCAAATATACGTTGGCAACTCTGCAGATACTTCTTAGATTCAAGCCGATTGAATATACAGTTACAACAAATCAAGGAGTTCGAACCCTTAAGGCGATGCTGATTGCAATGGCAAACGGTCGTTCATATGGGGGAGGGATGCTTATTTCCCCTTACTCTTCTAGAGATGATGGCATTTTTGATGTAATGATTTTGCATCCAGTTTCTAAATTTGAATTATTGCGAGTGTTTCCCAAAGTGTTCAAGGGCAAACATGTGACTCATCGTGCAGTTGATTTCATTCGCTGTAAAGATATTTCTTTAAAGGGAAATTTTGAAACTTATGCTGATGGTGAATTTGTTACTGCAGAGGAAATTTCAGTTTCAATCCAAACTTCATCCCTTAGCGTGTGGAGCAAAGAATGAACCTCTCACCGGCTGAAAGATATGCCCAATCACGAAAAGTTGGGCAATATCCCATCTTCAAGGAATTCAGTTCTCATATTCCATTCCCGCTAGATTCCTTCCAGATAGAGGCCTGCCATGCTCTAGAAGGCGGGAATTCTGTATTAGTAGCTGCCCCAACTGGGGCTGGTAAGACTGTAGTTGGGGAGTTCGCAGCGCATCTAGCAGTACATTTCAAGAAGAAATGTTTTTACACAACCCCAATAAAAGCCTTATCAAATCAGAAGTTTCAGGAACTTTCGGAAAAGTTCGGGGAAGAAAAAGTAGGTCTTCTTACCGGTGATACTACGATAAATCCGGAAGCGCAGATCGTTATCATGACTACTGAAGTTCTGCGAAATATGATCTACACCGGCTCCTCAACGCTCTCAGATTTAAAATACGTTGTTATGGATGAAGTGCACTATTTAGCCGATAAATTTAGAGGAGCGGTCTGGGAAGAGATTTTGATACACCTCCCAGAAAGTATCCAAATCTCGGCCCTTTCTGCGACGGTTTCAAATGCCGAAGAGTTCGGTGAGTGGATCCAAACTGTAAGAGGGGATACCAAGGTAATTGTCTCGGAAGTCAGGCCTATTCCACTTTATCAACATGTTCTCTTCGGCAATCGTCTCTTAGATCTTTTCGTTGACACGGGAAAAATTAATCCAGAGATACTCAAACTCGAAAAGGATTCATTGCGTCAAGTAAAGTATCGTAGAAGTGGAGATAACCAGCATCTCAAGAGTAGTTCTAGTGATCAATTGACTCCGAGCATTAGATACCTAAATCGCGCCGAGATGATCGAAAAGATGGATCGAGAAGGATTACTTCCTGCCATTACTTTTATTTTTTCAAGAAAAGCTTGTGACGCAGCGGTAAAACAATGTTTATCCTCTAATTTGCGAGTCACGGATTCAGATGAACGCGCTTTGATTCGCGAAATTATCAAAGATAAGACAAGTTCACTTCCCGAAGAAGATCTAGCAATTCTTGGATTTCATGAATGGGCCGATGGGCTGGAGCGTGGGATTGCCGCTCATCATGCTGGTTTACTCCCGGCCTTTAAAGAGACTGTTGAGGAGCTCTTTCAGAGTGGTTTAGTCAAGGTTGTTTTTGCAACTGAAACCTTGGCTCTTGGAATAAATATGCCGGCACGAACAGTTATTTTGGAGAAATTGAGCAAATGGAATGGCGATGCTCATGTCTCTATTACGCCGGGGGAGTACACCCAATTAACGGGCCGGGCCGGACGTCGTGGTATCGACATTGAGGGAAATGCTGTTATCTATTGGAATAAAGATGTTGATTCGGCAAGCGCAGCAGGTCTTGCATCAACTAGAACTTACCCACTCAAAAGTTCATTTAAGCCTACGTACAACATGACAATCAATTTGATTTCACAAATGGGCGCGGATCGCGCTAGACGTTCTCTAGAGTCTTCATTCGCCCAATTTCAAGCCGACAAAGCGGTTGTAGGGCTCAATCGCCAGATCAAGCGAAACAATGATGCAATCGCAGAATTGGAGGCCGAGGTAGATTGCCATCTAGGAGATTTTCTTGAATACGCGCAGATTAGATTTTATATAAAGGAACTCGAAAAAACTCTCTCCTATAAGAGTAAGAAGGCTAGAGCTATCGATGAAGAGTCAATCTTGACGCAACGAAGAACTCTCCGAGAACATCCTTGTCATGGCTGTTCTGACCGAGAGACACACGCACGTATCGCAGAGCGGTCAGATCGGCTTCGCCGCGAGAACGCGGGGCTCAAATCACGAGTTGCCAATCGGACAAATGTGATCGCAAGACAGTTTGATCTCATTCGTAAAGTTTTAACTGAACTTAATTACATTGACGAAGATAGCATCACTGATATCGGTAAGACTCTGGGGAAAATATATGGCGAGACTGATCTTCTAATAGCCCAAATGCTGCGAATCGGCGCATTTGAAGATCTAGGTCCGGCCGAGTTGGTCTCGGTACTTTCAGGCTTTGTATATGAAGCACGGAAAGAGATTGCTCCGAAAATTCCAAGGGGGGCGGTTGAAAATGCATTTCTTGAGATGGCCAAATGCTGGTTGCAAATCAATTCGCTAGAGGAAGAATTTGGCTTGGATTCAACCAGAGAGCCCGATTCAGGATTTTCATGGATTGCCTATCGTTGGGCTAGCGGCCATTCACTTAGTTCAATCTTGAAAGGTTCGGAAATGACTGTCGGAGATTTTGTTAGATCGATGAAGCAAATTATCGATCTCTTGCGCCAATTAAATATTGCCGCCCCACGATTACAAAATGTCATCGCTGAGGCAGTCCGCAAAGTTGATCGTGGTGTCATTTCATATTCAATGGCGGTCGTATGAGTTTGATGCTAATTGATAGCGCCTCGCTTTGGTATCGCGCTTACTATGGAATGCCGGATACTCTTTTAAGCCCGTCGGGTGAACCAGTTAATGCGATTCGCGGATATTTAGATATGACCGCTCGGTTAATTACCCAATATCGCCCAAAACGATTGATTGCCTGCATAGAAGGGGATTGGCGTCCGACCTGGCGTACCGATCTATTCCCGGCATACAAGGCCAATCGAGTTGATGACACTGGTGAAGAGGAAGAGCCAGACACGCTAACTCCACAAATTCCTATTCTTTTAGATTTATTGGAATCATTTGGAATTCCATTGGTCGGAGCCGACAACTATGAGGCAGATGATGTAATAGCCACCTTATCCGTGAAGGAGAGGGGTCCTATAGATATCGTCACTGGTGACCGGGATCTATTTCAACTAGTTGATGATAAACGTAAGGTGAAAGTTATCTATTTGGCCAAAGGTATTTCAAATCATGATTATGTTGATTTAAATTGGATCGCAAAGAGGTACGAAATTCCGGGGGATAGATACGATCTTTTCGCCATGATCAGGGGAGATGCGTCGGATGGATTGCCTGGCATTAAGGGTATCGGCGAAAAGGGAGCAGCGCTCATCGCCAATTCATACTCAACCATGTCTGAAGTAATATCCGCAGCTAAAAGTGAAGATCCAAAGCTAAAGGATTTACATAGGAAGAAGATCCTCGAGTCATTGGATTATGCAAATATTGCCGAGAAGTTAGTTCATTGTGCGTTAGATGTACCAGTTCCTAGTGTCGATTTTTCGATACCAAAGGCACCCAAAGATTTATCTGAAATTTATCAGTATCAAAAAGATTATGGCTTAGGAGCAAGTATTGATCGATTTATTTCAGCCTTGGGTTGGTAAATGAAAAGTCTTCTCATCTGTCTACCGACATATAACGAGGTTCAAAATATCGACTTTGCACTAAATTCAATACGCAATTGGCGCCTGAAATATCCGAATAGGAAAATTTCTGTAATAAATATTGACGATAGTTCGCCTGATGGGACTGCCAAAAAAGCGCGAAAAATTGCTCAAACCTGGGGCGATGAATTCTTTCAAATTGTGAATCCAGGGAAAAACGGCCTGGGGCCAGCCTATTTAACGGCCTTCACGTGGGGTTTAGATAACGGTTTTGAGCTCTTTCTGGAGTTTGATGCCGATGGCTCGCACCACATAGAACAGGCAGATCAGATGTTAGATAATTCGGAAAGTTGTGATTTAGTCATTGGCACCAGGTGGATGAATGGTGGTTCAATCATTAACTGGCCAGCCTATAGAAGACTTATTTCAAGATTTGGAACTTGGTATGCGGCGAAGATGTTGGAACTTCAATATCGGGACCTGACTAGTGGATTTCGTATGCTCAGTGCACGTCTTGTTAAAGATTTGGTAGATCATCCCGTTGCAACTAAAGGTTATGGCTTTCAAATAGAATCCGTTCTTCGCTGCCAAAATTTGAATTTATCTATTCGCGAAGTGCCAATTACATTCACTGAGCGAAGCGCAGGAAACTCTAAGATGAGCACGAAAATCGCCTTAGAAGCCTTTTGGCAGGTCACCAGGCAAGGTGTTCGCCACCGACTACCTTTTCGAGATTAATGTAATCGCCGATAATCTACATTATGTCAACTAATAATAATCTGGCTAATTGATGGCTAACTCAGCAATCGGAAGGCAGGAACATACAAGGTTCCTATCCCCATAAACACCATCTACTCGACCAACGGTAGGCCAGTATTTTCCAGATCTGCCAATTTCAACGTCATTTCCAGCTGGAAAGGCGCCAACCTCTCTAGAGTACTTACGTTCCCATTGATCACGAACCAAATCGGCACTTGTATGTGGCGCAAAGCGAAGTGGCGATTCTTCGATACTCAATTTTCCAGCTTCGATATCAGCAATTTCTGCTCTGATGGATGTCATTGCATTTACAAATCTATCGAGTTCGCGAAGATCTTCAGATTCGGTTGGTTCGATCATTAGCGTGCCGGAAACGGGAAAACTTACTGTTGGGGCGTGAAAGCCATGATCCATAAGTCGCTTTGCTACATCGTCAACGCTAACTCCAGTGTTTTTTGTGATTTCACGTAAATCAATAATGCACTCATGTGCAATGAAACCTGAATCACCCTTATAAAGAACGGGATAAAGCGGATCTAGCCTTGCAGCAAGATAATTTGCGGAGAGAATCGCAACGCTAGTTGCCTTTGTTAATCCCTCTCCCCCCATCATTCGAATATAACTCCACGAAATAGGCAAAATACTTGCTGAACCAAATGGTGCTGAACTTACTGGGCCAGGACCGGTTGTTGGACCACAAGACAAATCTTGCGGATGATTAGGCAGGTATGGCGCAAGATGGGCTTTGGAGATAACTGGACCTACACCCGGCCCTCCTCCGCCATGAGGAATACAGAAAGTCTTATGGAGATTCAAGTGGGAAACATCCGCGCCAAATTTACCTGGTTGAGCTAAACCAACCAATGCATTCAAATTAGCACCATCTACATAAACCTGACCGCCCGCATCATGAATCAATCCGCAAATCTCATTAATCGCTGATTCGAAGACCCCATGAGTTGATGGGTAAGTCACCATGAGCGCTGCCAATTTCTTGCTGTGCACCGATATCTTTTCCTTAAGATCGTCAACGCTTACATTTCCCGCTTCATCACACGCAACAACAACCACTCGCATGCCCGCCATAACAGCCGAAGCGGCATTTGTTCCATGGGCGCTTGAAGGAATTAGACAGATATCTCTATCGACTCCCCCGTTGTCATCAAGATAATTGCGAATAGCCAATAGGCCCGCAAACTCCCCTTGGGATCCAGCGTTGGGTTGCAAGGAAACAGCATCGTAGCCTGTGATCTTTACAAGCCAATCAGAGAGTTGATCAATCAATTTACGCATGCCTAGGCTTTGATTATGTGGAGCAAATGGGTGAAGGTTGGAAAATTCAGGCCAGGTAACAGGAATCATCTCGGTAGTTGCATTCAATTTCATTGTGCAAGAACCAAGAGGAATCATGCTTCTATCTAGGGCTAAATCGCGATCGGCTAGCGAACGAAGATAGCGAAGCATCGAGGTTTCCGAATGATTGGTATTGAAAAGTGGGTGCGAGAGAAAATCCATCGTGCGCTCGGCTGTTGAATTCGCAATTACCTTTTTACTTGCCCCAAGAATTTCAAGTAACAACTCAAAATCTGCTTCTGTTGAGGCCTCATCAAAGGTGATTGAGATCCTTGATTGATCAATCTTCCGAAGATTGAATCCTTTCGCCAAAGCCTTGGAGAGCAAAACATCAGCATCAACATTCGAAATATGTACCGTGTCGAAAATTTCGCCTTCTTCAACACTAAACCCTGCCGCAATAACCGATGATTGCAAGCTTCGAGCTAATCCATTCACGCGCATCGCAATAGCAATTAGACCTCTTGGTCCATGCCACATTGCGTATAAACCTGACATAACGGCCAACAGAACTTGGGCAGTACAGATATTAGATGTGGCTTTATCGCGGCGGATATGTTGTTCGCGCGTTTGTAGCGCCAACCTAAACGCCGGATTTCCATGTGAATCCAAACTTTGCCCAACAAGTCTTCCCGGAATCGAACGTTCTAGTCCATCTCGTACCGCCATGAAACCGGCATGCGGACCACCAAAGCCCATCGGCACCCCGAATCGTTGCGCGCTTCCAATTGCAACATCCGCACCGAGTTCACCAGCGCTTGGCAATATTGTCGCGGCCAACAAATCTACCGAGAGAGTTCCAATCGCCTCTTTAGCTCGTACAAATTCAAATATCTCGGAAAGCTTCTTATTAATAAGCCCCTTGCTGGATAGTTGTGAGACAACTATCCCAAAAAATTGGGCATCTAACCTAGATACATTTTCATTTAAGAAATCAAATTCCAATACTTCAATTTTTAGCGGCTTAGCGCGCGTTTGAATAACTGCCTTAATATGTTCATGCAGATTAACATCGATCACAAATACTGCATCATCACTCCCCTTCCAAACCCTTCTAGCCAAAGTCATAGCTTCTGCCGCTGAGGTTGCTTCATCAAGCATTGAAGCATTAGATATTGGAAGTTTTGTCAGATCGCTAACGACAGTTTGAAAAGCAAAAATAGCTTCTAATCGACCTTGACTAATCTCAGGTTGATAAGGCGTGTATGCGGTATACCAAGCCGGATTTTCTAAAACATTTCTTAAGATAACCGGTGGCGTGATTGTTCCGTAATAACCAGAACCGATAAAGGATTTAACTATCTTATTTTCATTGGCCAGTGCTCGAAGTTCTTGGATAACATCAACTTCCGAAATACCTTTTGGGATGGTTTCTTCTAAAGATTTTTTAATGGCAATATTTTGCGGTACAACCTTTGAAATGAATTCTTCAAGAGATCTCTCGCCAAGAGCGTTGAGCATAAAATTGACTTCTGAAGTATCTGGACCTATGTGTCGGTCTTGAAATAGATCTCTTACTTCGCTCATGCAGCTCCCCTAATGTTTCAATAAACCTACTCGAATCAACGAGTGGAAGTTACCTAATACCTGCGGGGAAGGTTGAAGTCTATTAGGCTCCCTTGCGCTTTCGCCTTTCAGCCAATTCATCATTAGAAAGTGTGTCTGAAGTTACAGCGATATCACCGTTGTTCACATTCTCGCCCTGTAGTTGAGCTAGAGATCCTTCAACTTCAGACCAGACCTTGCCGATTGCTATTCCAAAGACACCTTGACCACCTTGGAGCAAATCAACAATGTCGTCAGCGCTATTGCATTCATAAATTGAAGCCCCGTCACTCATCAGAGTCATTCGCTCCAAATCAGCAACACCACGGCTTCGCAGATGCTCTACAGCCGAGCGAATATTCTGAAGTGAGACCCCAGTATCAAGTAAACGCTTAACAATTTTTAGAACAAGAATGTCACGAAAACCATAAAGCCTCTGTGAACCCGATCCTGCAGCGGATTGAACACTCGGTTCAACAAGTCCGGTTCGAGCCCAATAATCCAATTGGCGGTAAGTAATACCGGCGGCAACGCAGGCCGTAGCACCGCGATAGCCAATTTCAGGGATGCCTAGCTCGCTCATCTAATTCTCACTTCTGTGGGGGAAGATCCTTGCGGATATGCGTAAAGAATAGAACCGGGGCCTGACTGAGACAATCACCGACACGGCGTAACTCTAAACCTAATCTTTAAGGTTATTCGAGGAAATCTTCTGGGTTGATCTGATCCAAGAAGTCACGAAACTTCTCCACCTCATCATCAGCCTGGTCGGGAATCTCGATCCCGGCGGCCGTGAAGAGCTCCTCGGTTGCCGAGATATCTACTCCTAAGCGAAGCGCCAGAGCAATGGCATCCGATGGCCTGGCTGAAAGTGACTTCTCCCCTGCCAGGTTAATTGTCGAATAGAAAATCCCATCACGCATCTCGGTAATGTGAACTGAAAGGACTTCAACCTCTAAAGTCTCCAGCAGATTGACAATTAAATCGTGGGTTAATGGCCTTGGCGGAGTTAATCCTTGCTGGGCAAAAGCAATGGAACTCGCTTCAGCCGAGCCAACCCAAATTGGAAGATAACGAATTCCCTCTACCTCTTTAAGTAAAACTATTGGTTGGTTAGAAGGCATCTCCACTCGTACCCCAACTACCTCAACTGGATGCAACTTCAATTTAGTTCACCTAAGCCAGGCAAGGATTATTTGGAACGATGAAGGCCGGATGCAACCAAGGCTGCATGAAGTCTGATTGAAAGTGAAGCTAATTCACGTTGGACTTCCTCGGCACGAGCTTGTGCATCTGAGCTCTTTTGTCTCAAAAGTGGCGTTATGACTTGTTCAACTAGGCCAACTTCGCGATCAGCCGCTGTCTTAAAGGAACGTAGGTGCCGCCCTTCAATTCCAAACGCAGCCATCTCACCCACGGTGCGAGCAACGGCCAAGGCATCTGCATCATAATAACGACCCTTGATTGTGATTAAACCAAAGCCCTCTAACTCAACTAATTGTTCTTCATTTATTCCAGAGGACTCCAACAGTTCAGCCCTTGAAAGGCGAAGTTGACTATCATGAATAAAATTGGCTGGAGCAAATTCGCCATCAACGGTGGCAAGTCTTGGCGCAGCACTTGCGCCGGGTGTGATCGAAGGAGTTAATCCACGATCTAGTGCATCAAGATTCTCCTTGATAACTCGAAGTGGCAGATATTGATCACGCTGGGCAGAAAGGACATAGCGAAGTCGCTCTAGATCGACATTAGTAAACTTTCGATAGCCAGATGGCGTGCGCTGAGGATCTATAAGCCCCTCAGATTCCAAGAAGCGAATCTTTGAGATAGTGATATCTGCAAATTCTCCTCGCAACTTACTAAGTACTTCCCCGATGCTAAGGTACGCGCGCGCTGGTACTGACATTTATTCTCTCTCGCCTTTCACATTAATCGACTTTAAAAATGTAAGTCGATACTTTCCAATTTGAATCTCATCACCAAAATTTAGGGAAGTATTTTTAGTGCTGACGCCGTTTACATATGTGCCGTTCAAGCTTCTTTGATCCTCAACGGTGAATCCCCCGTTAACTTCAAGAGTAATAACGGCATGCTTTCTGGAGACCGTAACATCGTCCAAAAAGATAGAACTACTGGCATCTCTGCCAATTGAAATTGAAGAAGTATCGAGTAGGTATCTCGAGCCCTTGCCCGGGCCGCTCAAAACAATCAACATTGCTGCATTCAAATCGAGCTGATTTAGAATGCCTATTTCTGATTCCGATAAAAGACTTAGTATTTCCTCTGTTTTCGCCTTGGCATTTACGGCACGTAAGGCAGAGAGTGAGAGCGTTGTTGTTAGCTCATCTTTAGGGCTCTGATCTGGCGAACTATTGATCACTGCCAAACCCCCTTCTAACTAAAGCGTTAGCCTCAACTGGAGGCTGACACTATTAGTTCAGGGTTGCGAGGTCAAGCCGTCAAATTTTGGTAATCGACGGCTGATAACAGGCCATCCAAAGATCCCGTAAATTCAATTTCCGCAATCCATCCAGCTCCGTAAGGATCGCTATTTATAACTTCCGGATTCTTTTCCAAAGCCGGATTGATCGCTAAAACTTTCCCACTAACAGGTGCGTAAATTTCTGAGACGCTTTTAGTGGATTCGACTTCTCCGCAAACGCTATCGGCACTCAAAGTATCTCCGATCTTAGGGAGCTGAATATAGACAATGTCACCAAGGGCGCTTTGTGCAAAATCAGTGATTCCAATTCGCACGACAGAAGACTGATCTCCTAGGGCGACCCATTCATGCTCTTTTGTATATTTCAACTCTTGCGGGATATTCGACATCTGGAAAACCTGTTCCTTCTCTCCTAATTAATCTCAGGCCTAAATCTATTGCCTCTTCTCAATATTGCAACTCCCGTCCGCGTATACCCAATTCCAGTGAGCAAGTAGAGGCTAACTCCCCAGATCGTGAAAGCCCAAGCCACTGAATTAAAGAATTTACCAATGTTCGAATTGCCGACCAGTAAGAACATCGGTAGCGCATAGAGGAGGTTGAAGGTTGCCGCTTTGCCTAAGAAAGTCACTTCAAATACTCCGCCACCGACCCGCCGCATCAACAGCAAAACAAAAGCTAACCAAATATCTCTAAGTAGCAAGATTGCAAGTATCGAAAATGGAAGTGTGTGCCTAACTGACAGTGCGATCACCGTTGCGGCAATGTAGGCGCGGTCAATTGCTGGATCAAACTTTGCTCCAAATTCCGAAGTCTGATTTAGCGCCCGCGCGATCTTTCCATCTAAGTAGTCCGTAAGTGCACCTATTGCAAGAATTAAAAAACTTAGTAAATTATTATGTAGACCCAAATAGGACCAAAGGAAAAGTGGAATTCCAAATGCTCGAACCAGAGTTATTCCATTTGGAATAGTGAGAATTCTTTCGTTCAAGGAATTACTCCCGCTCTTTGACCTTCACAGCCACTTCAACTGGCGTTCCAGGGAACCCAAATTCCTCGCGCAAACGCCGCTCGATAAAGCGACGGTAACCAGTCTCCACAAATTCGCTCGCAAAAACAACGAATTTTGGCGGACAGATTGCGGCTTGGGTGGCGAAACGAATCTTTGGCTGCTTGCCGCCTCGGACTGGCGGAGGTGTTGCAGCTACTAAAGCGCCAAGGAATGAGTTGAGCTTGCTCGTAGGAACTCGCTTCTCCCAACTATTGATAGCGGTACGAAGGGCTGGGGCCAAACGATCTCTATGCCAGCCGGTCAAAGCCGAAACATTTACCCGTTGCGCCCATGGGTATCGTTCTAGATTTCGCTCCAATTCCTTGTCAATTTGGATTTGCCGATCCTCATCAACCAAATCCCACTTATTCATGACTATTACAAGTGCTCGCCCGGCATCTTCAACCATTGTCACGATTCGCAAATCTTGCTCGGTAAGTGGAGTTGAAGCGTCGAATACGACTACTGCCACTTCCGCGCGTTCGAGTGCGGTCGCAGTTCTTAAGCTCGCGTAATAATCGGTACCGCTATCTTGGTTCGCTCGCTTACGAATTCCTGCTGTGTCGATAAAGCGCCAAGTTGATCCACCAATTTCAATTAACTCATCCACTGGATCTCGAGTGGTGCCAGCCGCATCATCAACGATCACTCGTGACTCCCCTGCCAGGATATTTAATAAACTAGATTTACCAACGTTTGGCCGACCAATTAACGCAATTCGGCGGTAACCATCATCAGCTTGTTCACTTCCAACCTCCGGAAGTACTGAGACTAAGTAATCCAACAAATCTCCGGCACCTTTACCGTGTAAGGCTGAAACAAATCGAGGTTCGCCTAACCCTAAATTCCACAATGTATGAGCAAGAGCTTCTTCACTTGGACCGTCTACCTTATTAGCTGCTAAGACAACTTTTTTGTGCGATTTTCGCAACAATTCCAAAAGAGCGGAATCCTCATCTAAGGCACCTACTTGTGCATCAACAACAAACAGAACAACATCAGCTTCATTGATCGCAGACTCGGATCCAGCTGTAATTTTTTCAGAAATTCCTTCTGGAGCCATTTCCCAACCACCAGTATCAATCAAAATGAAAGTACGGCCATTCCATTCCGCTTCGTATTTAACTTTGTCTCTTGTGACGCCTGGCGTATCTTCGACTATCGCTTCTCTTCGACCAATAATTCGATTTACGAGGGTTGATTTACCAACATTTGGTCGACCAATTACAGCAATTTTAGGTAATCCTAAAAGATTCTTCCGTGAAAGCCATTCCCAAATAACATCTATTACTTCATCCAATGAGAGCAGCGTTGAATCTAACTCCAGCGCATCATCGGCAGGGCGAAGTGGTGAAGTCTTGCGAGTTGAATCCGCTAAATCTCGATTATCCAGAGATTTCGCGACACTTTCGCGATCAAGTTCACCAGATAACTCTGCTTCACGACGCAATGCTCTGGCAGCCAAATCAGCGTAAAGAAAAATCTTCAAGGCAGCTTCTGGCACTACTACGGTTCCAATATCGCGACCCTCAACAACAATTCCATGGGGGGCTTGTTCAATGATATTTCGTTGCAGATCGACTAAATACGATCGCAATTCCGGCATCTGACTTATCTGACTTACATTGTCAGTGACTCTTTGCGATCGAATATCAGCAGAGACATCTCTGTCACCAATTAATATTCTTGGATCCTTTGGATCTGAATTGAAAAATATCGGATTCTTCTTGATCGCAGCAATTATTTCCCAGGCTTGTGAAACGTTATTTTCAATCGCAATTAAAGTTGCGGCGCGATATAAAGCCCCAGTATCCAAATACTTCCAGTTTGCGCGTTTAGCTACGGCTTTTGCCGTCGAAGATTTTCCAGAACCGCTTGGTCCATCAATTGCAACCACTGTTCCATTCACGCTTGTAGTCTACCTTCGCAGCACGAAGCCCTTAACCAATTTATCTACAAAAAGACTCTTATCGCGCTTGGTGAACCTTCCAGCCATTGCTCTGCAAGAAATTTGTAAGCCCAATTGCATCACTCTGATTTACGGCCAAAGTGATTAATCCGGTTTCTTGACCCGGACTGTGCTCAATTAACAAATCTTCAATATTTACATCTGCCTTAGCGCAATCCTCAAAGAGCGCTCCCAATTGGCCAGGCTTGTCCTCAATGACAATCGGAAGATAGGCATAATCACGTTTCAAGCCGCCATGTTTTCCTGGAATTTTTGCTCTTCCTGATTTAGCACTAAGAAAAAATTCATTTATCGATTTAACATCTTCATGAGAAATTGCAGTAGTTAGCTTCTCTAGTGAATCGGTGACTTCCCTCAGTAGCGGAAGGAGAATTTGCGAATTGGCAGTGAGTAGATCACTCCAAATCAGCGGACTGGATTCAGCCAATCTGGAAACATCCCGCAGTCCTTGGCCAGCCAACTGCAACGCGCTCTCAGGAACCGAATTGAGGCTAACTCCTAGAGCTGAACTCAAAATTTGAGGAACCTGCGAAATCGCCGCCATGGCCGCATCGTGTTTGG
>CAILSO010000026.1 GCA_903836945.1 uncultured Actinomycetes bacterium
TCGCAAGCGTTGCTGCAATAACGGCAATTACTCGCAACCGCTTTGGATTTACGCCCAACGAATAAGCCTCTTCATCAGTAAGCATTAATCCATCCAACTGCTTTGCTATAACGAAAAGAGTTACAAGTGCGATGGAGATATAGATGGCGGACCAGGTAACCTCGCGCCAACTTGCAGCAGTTAGCTCTCCTAAAATCCAAGAGTAAACCGGACGCAGCGAAGCGCTATGTCGCTGTTGTAGGTAAGTTTGAATGGCGGTAGCGAAAGAGCCAACGGCAATTCCAGAGAGCAAGAGCGTATTTGGCTCCGCGAAAAATTTGCCAGAGATGAAGAACGATAAGAGAACCGCCAAGATCGCACCAACAAAGGCAAAGATCGGCAAGAACCCATAGGCGCCGCCATTTGAATTTGTAATTGCAATCGTCGCACCGAGTCCGGCACCGCTTGCCGCGCCAAGTAAATATGGATCAGCCAGGGGATTTCTAAAGACACTTTGATAAACCGCGCCACTTGTGGCAAGCGCACTTCCAACCAATGCTGCAAGTATGACACGTGGCAGTCGGATATCTAGTAACACCAATCGATCTTGTTCGCTAAGAGAAGTTTTCGATCCGAAGAGGGTCTTTATGATGGAAGTAAAAGTTAAATTGATCGGTCCAAAACTTATCCCAAGTATGGCAACCAAAAGAAGCAAGAGAGCGGCAAATAGGGTTATCTCCCATCGCCAAACAGAGCGAAGTTCATCACCGCTACCTTGCTTCCAGATATTCATCTATTTATATGACTCTCTTAATTAATTGCTTTTGATCGACTTGGCTATGAACTTATAGAAATCAACAATGCGCGGACCCCATCGGGATGGGATATCACTTGGCAGGGTGATGATCTTCTTGTTGCTAACAGCAGCAATCCCACTCCAACCAGGTCTGGCCGCAACGTTTGCGATTGGCTCGCCATCAGACAAATAAATTAAGTCTGGATTGCTCTTGATTACATACTCTGATTGCAGCTGGGGATAGCCGCCATCATCAGCCTTTGCGGCTGGGTCGGCGATATTTTGAAGATTGAAATCTGCATATACCTTGCCGATAAATGTTGAGCTTGTGGCTGAATAGAGTGAGTTATCCAATTCGTGAAAGAAACTCTTAGGAGATTTCAATTTCGAACTCTTCAATACCGAAGAAATTTCTTGCTTCATCTTTGCAACCAAAGAGTTTGCGCTAGCGCTCTTGCCAGTGAGCTTTCCTAGTGCGGCGATTTCAACATATGCCTGCGGAACCGTGTCCGGCGTGTGCTCGACAAAGACCTTAACCTTTAGCGATTTGAGTTGGGCAATTACTGCATCCGCCTTTGTCGCAGTGCTTTGGATTACGACCAAGTCAGGCTTATAGGCCAATAGCGCTTCAACATTGGGAGTAAATGAGGAGAGCTTGGTAAATGGTGCGCTCTTTGGAAAGTTTGAATTGTCATCTACGGCGATCACTTGCTTGCCGGCTCCAATCGCAAAGAGATCCTCGGTTGCACTTGGGGATAGCGAGATGATCCTCTGCGGGTAGGTCATTGCGGCATTAGCCGGAGAAATATTTGCAACTATTAAAATTGGAATAGCTAAAAGCAGAAACTTTTTAGGCATAAAAAAACTCCCTCAATATGTGAGGGAGGAAGTTGGGCTTATGAGGCCCGACCTTCCTCCGAGGTCGGATACAACAACAATTTGTTAGGCGACCTGGCTTAGTTTTGATGATTCAAAACTTCTACAGTTGCGGGACAGCGCCGGAATTTAACCGGACTTCGCTAAACCAATTGCTCCTGAATTGCTTCAGTGGGTGAAAGTTAGCACTCTTTACTTTGATTTCTTGGAACGGCGCCCAATCAAAAAGGCGAGTCCGATGGCGATTACAACTGCGCCACCAACTAGAAACATTCCGGCACCTTCAAAGCCATGCTCTTCTTCACGAATCCGGTCTTGTGGGCCGCCGTGATCATCACCTTTATTAATACCTTGATGACCATCCTCTTGTTGCGAAGAGATTGATGCGACTGGAGTTGGTTGATCGGCCATAGCGCTTTGGAGTGATTGGAGCGGAAGGAAAGCCAAACCCCCCAGAAAGAGCGCTGCGGCGAAACGCTTCATCGTTACTTCTTTGAACCGCGGTCAACCTGTGGCGCAGGTGCGCGCATACGGCGCATCTGAGTTGAACGTAAGAAGCCATACATTCCAAGGCCCTTGGTTGGTTCGTTTGGAAACCTTTCGGTGACAATATTTCTAATCTTTCTAGCGAAGAAGAAGCCAGAAACTATTGAGTAGAGCATCACTGCATACATAAAGAGAATCGCAAGAAGTTGTACACCACGATTTGGAATTAAAGTTAAGACCAAGACGACCATAATTGCTGGCAAGAAGTACTCACCGATTGTCTTTCGGGAATCTACATAGTCACGAACAAAACGCTTTACCGGGCCTTTATCTCTAGGCGGTAGCGCGTTCTCATCGCCACGCATATATGCGGCGCGAGCTTCGGCGCGCGCGGCACGAAGGGCAGACTTGTCACGGCTCTTGCTAGCAGCCGTTACTGGGGCGGTAATTGAATTCACCTTGGTCTTGGCAACAGCCTCTTTACGCTTTGGGGTCGCCTTGCCCTTGTTGGAATTCTTTGCTGGAGTTTTTTCTGAAGATTCGCTCATGTCAAAATACTAACAATAACTTTGAAGAATTACGCGATTTAAGGCAGAGCGAGCATTCGCTCTAAGGCGATTAGGGCGTATTTTGCCGTTTGCGCCTCAACTGTAATCTGATTAACTACGCGTGATTGCACGAGATTTTCCATCGCCCAGACTAGGTGCGGCAGATCAATTCGATTCATCGTGGAGCAATAACAAACCGTCTTATCTAGGAAATGAATCTCACGATCCGAATAGGTATTGGCCAGACGTTGAACCAGGTTTAACTCCGTACCAATTGCCCATTTACTTCCGATGGGCGAGGCCTCGATAGTTCTAATTATCGCTTCGGTACTGCCGACAACATCTGCATTGGCGACCACTTCGTGCTGACATTCTGGATGCACCAGGATTTTTACTCCCGGCAATTTCGCCCGCATCTCATTGATATTTTCCACTTTAAAGCGGCCATGCACCGAACAATGTCCCCGCCATAAAATTACCTTTGCAGTTTTAATCTGCGAATCACTCAATCCACCATTTGATTTCCAGGGATTCCACACAACGCATTCATCTAATGAAAGTCCAAGTTTGAGTATTGCGGTATTACGTCCTAAGTGTTGATCGGGGAGAAAGAAAACTTTTTCACCTTTCTCAAAGGCCCATTTAAGGGCGCGTTCAGCATTTGAGGAGGTACAGATTGCGCCATGATTCTTCCCAGTAAAAGCCTTTATAGCCGCGGATGAGTTCATATAAGTAATCGGAATAGTTCTTGAGGCGATTCCTAATTTTTCAAAGATCTGCCAAGCATCATTTACTTGAGTGGCGGTAGCCATATCTGCCATGGAACAACCGGCGGCAAGATCAGGGAGGATTACCTTTTGATCCTTTGAGGTGAGAATGTCGGCGGATTCGGCCATAAAGTGAACACCGCAGAAGAAGATAAATTCGGCGGAAGAATTTTCTTTGGCGGCTTGTGCAAGTTTGAATGAGTCACCGGTGATATCTGCAAATTGAATGACCTCATCGCGTTGATAGTGGTGGCCAAGAATCATCGCGCTAGATCCAAGTTTTGCTCTGGCGATTTTGGCGCGTTCAATTAGCGCTGGATCACTCGCCGCGGGTAGCTCGCCTTCGCAGGAAACACCGCGCTCACTTGCCAGGTCTCTTCCCTGACCAAGCAGCAACAGGTCTGCCAGTTTCGAGGCGCTCATGGGAACATTATGGAGTAGTCTTGGATTTATGAGTACCGAAACAACCCAGAGCGTCCAGCCTTCAGAGGCAAATCACACCAGCACAGATTCATCAGTCGATGTATCCATAACCTCTGCAGTCTCTACGGGAATTCTTCTAACCGATGTCGCAGCCGAGAAGGTTGCTGCCCTATTGGCTCAAGAAGGTCGCGATGATTTAAGTCTTCGCGTTGCGGTTCAACCTGGTGGCTGTTCTGGTCTTCGCTACCAGCTCTATTTCGATGATCGCGCTTTAGATGGCGATAATGTCACTGAATTCGGATCAGTTAAGGTCGTAACCGACAAGATGAGCACTCCATATTTGATGGGTGCATCTATTGATTTTGTGGACACAATTGAGAAGCAAGGATTCACAATTGATAATCCAAATGCTCAGGGCTCATGCGCCTGCGGCGATTCCTTTAACTAATCCCAAGTTATTTCAGCTTTTTAGCGTTTAATTCGCTTTCATGAAACCGATGAAGATCGCTATTGCTGGTTCGGTTGGTCGCGATCATTTGATGACCTTTCCAGGGAAATTTACTGACTCATTTGTTGCTGATTCACTTTCGAAAATTTCGCTCTCATTTTTGGTCGACGGGCTTGATATTCATCGCGGGGGAGTTGGGGCAAATATCGCCTTTGGAATTGGCGCCCTAGGGCTAGATCCAATCTTGATCGCAGCGGTTGGCAAAGATTGGGCAGATTACGATGCTTGGCTGACTAGACATGGCGTTAATACCAATTTTGTAAAGGTATCCAAAGATTTATTTACTGCGACATTCACAGTTACAACCGATCAAGATTTAAATCAGATCGCCTCATTCTTTCCCGGCGCAATGAGTGAAGCAGGCGAAATCGAACTTGCACCGATCATTGATAAGACTGGGCTCTTTGATCTATTGGTTGTCTCCCCAGATGATCCAGCTGCCATGCTGCGACATAGTGAGAGCGCAAGAGAATTTGGAATTCCTCTAGCAGCAGATCCTTCTCAGCAATTAGCACGCCTTTCCGGGGATGAGATAAGGTCGTTAATAAAGGGTGCTAAATATCTATTTTTAAATGAGTACGAATTAGCACTGACTCTGCAAAAGACTGGGTGGAGTGATCAAGAGTGTTTCGAACAGGTGCAAGTTCGAGTTGTAACCCTTGGTTCAGAGGGTGCTCGAATTGAAGAACATGGCAAGCCAACAATCACGGTCAATGTTGCGAAGGAGAAGGAGAAGGTTGACCCAACCGGAGTTGGCGATGCTTTTAGAGCTGGTTTTATCTCTGGACTTTCATGGGGGCTTGACCACGAGCGTTGTGCACAAATCGGATCAATGCTCGCCACTTTTTGCATTGAAACAAAGGGCACTCAGGAATACCGATTTGAGTCATCGCAATTCTTGGCACGTTTTACCTCCGCTTATGGCGAAGATGCAGCACGGGAAATTTCTGGCGTTATTTCGCCAAGACTTATTGGTTAGCTTCGGAGCTCGCTCAAGGTAGTTTCCAGCGCTACTAAAAATGCGCTCACCTGATCAAAGGTGGTTGCATGATGAATTGTTAATCGGATATTGCCAGTGGTTTCTAGCCCCATCGCTGCAAGAACGTGACTTGGTTTAATGTTTGCAGCACTACAGGCAGATCCAGAGTCAACAGCAAACCCCTTCTCATTCAAGGCATTCACTAGGTATTGAGAATCGACCCCACTAAATGTTGCGCTCAGAAGATGATCGGCTTGGCCATCAATTAGATAGCTTCCCGCAATCTTTGAAATTCCTGCCTTGAACTGCTCTTTAAGCTCAGAAATTTTTGGCGCTAAGTTCTTTTCATCTGCAACCCAACTATCGATTGCGATTGCACTTGTAACAACTAGCGGAAGGGAGACCTGTCCTGGGCTCACCTTTTTATCTAAATGGGGCAGTGGATTTCGCCAATTAGCCCTCTTTGAAATTGCTAACAAACCAACTCCGGCCGGACCGAGCCAACTCCTGGAATCCCATAGGGCCACCGACCAATTTTCTGGCAGTGCAAATCGGGTGGCACTTGCGGTCATATCTACAAATAGGGCTGCGGGATCTTTCGGCAAACTCTTTTGAATTACGCCAGTCTCACGATTGCAGAGTTGAAGCGATACCAAGTCATCTTCTCTCACCTCGCTGAAATCGACTTGGCCATCTCTGGCAACTGGCAATTCCAAAACGTTCTGACCGGCCTCTTTAAAACTATTTCCGATTGCAAAATTTGCCATGCGATCAACGGGGGCATATTTAAAATTAAATTGCGGGCTATTTAGACCCATGATTCCCAGATGAAAACCTAGATTTGGTTCGCCAATGAAATGCAGTTCATCACTTCGAACTCCTAGGTGGAGGGCAAAGGTCTCGCTTGCCTCGTTTAGTAATATCCCCGCGCTCTTTGAGTCATCGCTGGCTTTGGCTGGATCAGGCCAAGTCTGATCGAAGATGTGTGGCAGGGCCATCCGGGCGGCCTCGTGGAGGCGGCTTTCGGACTGGAAGTTGCAGGTGATAGAAACCACGCTTGGAACGCTACTCCCTGCAGGTGTGGGATGTGAAATGGATGGATATTCTTACCCAATGAGATTCACCCGTAATGCTAAAAAGGGAGTCCTTGGCGCACTATTTTCAGTGCCACTAGTCGCTTCACTTACCTCTTGTTCGACTTCAAATATCTCCGGAATGGGTTTTCCAAAGGGCGCCTCAAGTGTCAACGACACTTCACTTCCACTATGGCAATGGGCATGGATTACAGCTGGTGTTGTTGGTGTCTTCACTGCAATCTTAATTATGTACCCAGCATTTCGTCACCGTCGCAAGAACGATGAATTCCCAAAGCAGACCCAATACAACATTCCAGTTGAAATCCTTTACACCTTAATCCCATTTATCATCGTCGCAGTTCTCTTCTACTTCACAGCAAAAGATGAAAGCAAGATAACTAAGGTAACTCCAAATAATTCAGCGACCGCAGTCCACAATATTGAGGTAAATGCGATTCAGTGGTCCTGGCAGTTTAAGTATGACGACATTGCAAACTCGCCGACAATAACCGGTACTCCAGCCCAACCACCGGTACTCGTCGTTCCTCAAGGGGAGGCCGTTAAGTACACCTTGACCGCGTCAGATGTCGTGCATGGATTCTGGATTCCAGCTTTCATGATTCAGATGCAGGCCTTGCCACATGTAACCAACCATCTAGAGTTCACCGCTAACAAGATTGGCGAATACCCAGGTCGTTGCAACATTCTTTGCGGCCGCAACCACTCTGAGATGCTCTTCAAGGTCAAAGTTGTTTCACCTGCAGATTACAAAACCTATCTAGCTACTCTTTCCGGCTCAGCTAAGAAAGCGGCATAACAATGACAACATATGCAGAACGCACCATTACTCCAGAAGCAATCAAGGTTGCGACTAGTCGTGGTGTGGCAAAGCCGAGTAAAGGCCGCCTCTTTGTTAAATGGATAACCTCAACCGATCATAAGACGATCGGTTATATGTATCTGATTACCGCTTTTGCCTGGTTTTTAATTGGTGGATTCTTAGCGCTTTTGCTTCGCGCAGAATTAGCCCGCCCTGGTCTGCAATTCTTTAGCACCGAGCAATACAACCAAATATTTACAATGCACGGAACAATCATGCTGTTGATGTTTGCGACTCCACTCTTTGTTGGTTTTGCAAATGTGATCATGCCGCTGCAAATTGGCGCAGCCGATGTGGCCTTCCCGCGGCTAAATATGCTTTCATATTGGCTATACCTATTTGGCGGATCGATGGCTTTCGCCGGCTTCTTAAGCCCAGGTGGCGCAGCTTCATTCGGTTGGACCGCTTATGCACCTCTTGCTAATTCACAATACTCACCTGGAATCGGTGGCGATCTCTGGGTTATTGGTTTGGCTATCGGCGGTATCGGAACCATTCTCGGTGGCGTAAATTTCATTACAACTATTTTCACAATGCGCGCTCCAGGTATGACGATGTTTCGGATGTCGATCTTCTCCTGGAATGTATTGCTAACTTCAATTCTTGTTTTATTAGCCTTCCCACCTCTAGCTGCAGCTTTCTTAGGATTGGAATCTGATCGCCTATTTGGATCACATATTTTTGATCCATCAAATGGTGGCGCCATGTTGTGGCAGCACTTGTTCTGGTTCTTTGGACACCCAGAGGTTTATATCTTGGCTCTGCCATTCTTTGGAATTGCTACTGAAATACTTCCAGTCTTCAGCCGTAAGCCAATCTTTGGTTACAAGGGCTTAATCGCTGCAACGATTGCAATCTCAGCTCTCTCGGTTTCAGTGTGGGCGCACCACATGTTCGCCAGCGGACAAGTACTGCTTCCATTCTTCTCATTTATGACCTTCTTAATTGGCGTTCCAACCGGCGTTAAGTTCTTTAACTGGATTGGCACCATGTGGCGGGGCAGTGTTTCATTTGAAACCCCAATGCTTTGGGTTATGGGCTTTCTAATCACCTTCTTATTCGGTGGCCTAACTGGAATCATCTTGGCTTCACCGCCACTTGATTTTGCAGTTTCTGCTTCTTACTTCGTTGTCGCTCACTTCCATTACGTACTCTTTGGAACTGTGGTCTTTGCCATGTTCGCCGGATTCTATTTCTGGTGGCCAAAGATGACTGGCCATATGTTAAACGAGCGTCTTGGAAAGATTCACTTCTGGACCTTGTTCTTCGGCTTCCACTTAACTTTCTTGGTCCAGCACTGGCTCGGCATTAAGGGCTTCCCACGTCGGTATGCCGATTACTTGGCATCAGATGGATTTACTAATTTAAATACCATCTCAACTATTGGATCAGGACTACTTGCGCTCTCGATGATTCCATTCTTTATAAATGTTTGGATCTCTCGTAAGTCACCAAAGGTCACAGTTGATGATCCTTGGGGATATGGCGCCTCACTTGAATGGGCAACCTCATGCCCACCACCTCGTCACAACTTCACATCAATGCCACGCATTCGCTCAGAGCGTCCGGCATTTGATCTTCATTACCCACACATCAAGACCGAGGGGCACTAATACATGAAGGCTGGTTATCGTTTATTTGCAGGCCTAGCTGCCTTTTACTTTCTTATGACCGTTATTTATTGGCAAGTAGGCGGTGAAGCTGTTGGAATTACCGCAATCCTTTTATCTGGTGGCTTAGCTGCTCTAATTGGTTTTTATATCTGGTTCACCAGCAAGCGTCTTGGGGGATTGCCCGAAGATAATCAACAAGGTGAAATTGCTGATGCAGCCGGCGAACTTGGCTTCTACTCACCACATTCATGGTGGCCACTTCCAGTAGCGCTATCAATGTGCGCCGCAGGTCTTGGTCTACTTATTGGTTGGTGGCTTACCTTGATCGCGGTCGGTTCCTTAGTTGTGAGCATTCTTGGCTTCGTACTTGAGTACGAAAAGCCTTCGACCAACGCTCACTAATTTCCTTATCTCTTAGTAACTTCCAACCCGCTTCAGACCTGAAGCGAATGTGATCAATTGTTTCAATGTGAATCCGCCTTGGGTGCCGACTCGGATAAAGGTGGGCCGCAAGCTCTTTGAGATGTATTTGGCAGCTGGCGTAGTGAAAGTAATTTCGCCACCAAACTTTGTAAATTGTGCCGCCGTACATTTTGAGGTGGGGCAGTAAATTCCCACTTTTGCTACGACTCCATTTATCTTGGTATTGGGTAATGCAAGTGGGTTATCTAAACCGGTGCAATTAAATTGGGCAGATGTCTCAACCAAGGCTATGCCTTGATCCATTCCACCAAATCCGGCCAATAAATACTCTTCTTGCTTTGGAAATATTCGACAGGGACGAACTTCGAAATTTAAGGCAGGCAGACCTAAGGTTGTTGTCGGTTGGTAGATGCCATAAGTAACTCCGGTTTGTAGATCTTGATACTTATTTCCACTTCCCATCGCGTGCGCAGGTATGGCAGTTAGCGATCCAGTGATTGCAATTGTTGCAACCAACAAGGAGAAAGGTTTCTTCATATTAATTCTTCGCAATTTTTAGATTTGCGAGATTTGTTAGTGCATCCCGACTTACACGCATCACGGTCCACTCATCCATCAATTGCGCACCCAGTGATTTATAGAACTCGATTGATGGGGTATTCCAATCCAAGACCCACCATTGGAAGCGGTGATAGCCACGTTCAATACATATCTTTGCTAGGTGAACTAGCGCCGCTTTGCCAAAGCCCTGACCCCGATACTCTGGTTTAACAAATAAGTCTTCGAGATAGATTCCGTGAGTGCCCGACCAGGTGCTGTAGTTCAAGAACCAGACGGCAAAACCTACGATTGAACCCTCATCGTCTTCTATTAAGTCGCAGAAGACTGCTGGATTTTCGCAGAAGAAGGCCTTATCAACTTGTTCGAGCGACGCACGAGCTTGATCTTCAGCCTTCTCGTAGATCGCAAGTTCGCGAATTAGATCGAGTATTACCTGACCTTCATTAGGGAGTGCCTTTCGGATGCGCATTCCCTAATCGTAGTTAGATAATGGTAGTTAGTTAATGATCGTTAGATGTTAGTGGTGGCCACCTTCAAGGGCCTTAGCTTCACTTTCGCTAGGCGCAGGCACTTGTTCGGCATTTGCTTGACTCATGCGAGCACGAAGCTTGCCCTTTATGCCTTGTGGATTTCGAACACCAAGTGAATCGGTATTCGGGACTGCAAGCGGAAGGTTCTGCTCGTGTTGAGTAAGGGTGAACTTCTTCTCTGGTGATAGTTCCTCATGAACTTCGATGAATTCACCGTGAGGCAGCATTACTAAGCGACCAGTTTCACGGCCATGCAGAACGATCTCGCGATCGGCGCGTTGAAGTGAGAGACAGATTCGCTTTGTTGCTACGAAGACCAATGGTGGGATCACAAAGATACCGATGCGGGTGAACCACATAATTCCATTGATTGTTAAGTGGAAGTGGGTGGCAATAATGTCGTTACCGCCATTGATAAGTACAACCAAGATGAATGCCAAAGACATTGCACCAATCGCAGTGCGGTTAGGGGCATTGCGCGGTCGATCCAAGAGGTGATGCTCGCGCTTATCGCCCGTAATCCAAGCTTCGATAAATGGATATAGCGCCATGCCCGTAAATAAAATACCCGGAACAATTAGACCTGGAAGCAGAATATTCCAAGAGATCGTATGTCCAAAGGCATGCGTCTCAAGCGGTGGTGCCATGCGAACTAATCCATCTAACCAGCCCATGTAAAAGTCTGGTTGTGAACCTGCTGAAATTTGTCCAGGTGTATATGGACCATAGAGCCATATTGGGTTGATTGATGCAACTGCGCCAAGAAATGCGGTTACGCCAAATACGATGAAGAAGAATCCACCAGCCTTTGCCATGTAAACCGGCATTAATGGATATCCGACAACATTCTTCTCAGTGCGTCCGGGACCTGGATATTGGGTGTGCTTTTGATACCAGACCAACATTAAGTGGATGGTAATTAAAGCTAAGAAAATTCCAGGAAGTAGAAGTACGTGAACGGTGTAGATGCGAGGGATGAATACATGCCCTGGGAATTGGCCGCCGAATGCGAAGAAGGCAAGGTATGAACCAACAACTGGAATCGCTTGCAAGATTGCTTCTGCGATTCTAATTCCCGTTCCAGAAAGAAGGTCATCTGGAAGTGAGTAGCCAAGGAAGCCTTCAACAATTCCAAGAGTTACAAGGCCAACACCAATTAACCAGTTAGCTTCGCGAGGCTTGCGGAAAGCACCGGTGAAGAAGATTCGCATCAAGTGAGCGATCATCGCCGCCATAAAGATCAGTGCGGCCCAGTGGTGAATCTGGCGCATTAGTAGGCCACCACGCACATCAAATGAGATGTGAAGCGTCGAAGCGTATGAGGCCGACATGGTCACATGCGATAGCGGCGCGTATGAACCGTTGTAAATAACTTCGCGTTGTGAAGGATCAAACCAGAATGTCAAAAATGTGCCAGAAAGTAGCAAGATAATAAATGAATACAGGCAGATTTCACCGAGCATAAATGACCAGTGATCCGGGAAGACCTTGGTTAAGTTCTTCTTAAGCCACTTAGCTGCCCCGGTACGTTCATCGACGTAGTTGGCTACATTTCCTGCGATCTTCTCAGATTTTTTCATGATGAGCGCTCCCAGAAGCTAGGTCCTATAGGTTCGGTAAATCCTTGTGTTGCAACTAAGTAGCCTTGCGAATCAACTGAGATTGCTAGTTGTGGAAGTGGGCGAGCGGCCGGTCCGAAGATAACTTTGGCAGCGCGCGTAACATCGAAGGTTGATTGGTGACATGGGCAGAGCAGGTGCTTGGTCTGTTGTTCGTATAGAGCAACGGCGCAACCCATGTGTGAGCAGATCTTTGAGAAGGCGATGATTCCATTATGTGTCCAGGAAAGACGCTTTGCATCTAAATTAAATTCGGTCGGGCGTAATCTGATCAACAAGACCGCATCCGTTCCGATATTTTCAAGAGTGCGTTCTGTTCCCTCTGGTAGTTCTGGAAGAACTTGCGCAACTGAACCAACTTCAAGATCTTCTGGGCGAATTGGCCGATTTCCTGGATCTGTAACTAGGCGAGTGCCTGACTTCCAAGAGGTTTCATTTAAAGCTTTCTTTGGGAGTGGACCTAAGTCGCGAAGCATGACTAGGGGAGTTAGACCAATTAAACCAAGTGCTAAACCAAGTGAACGCTTGATGAGCGAACGGCGACCAAGGCCGGCAGTTGCTGCACGTTCCTTGATTGTCTCGACAAATTCTTTGCGATCAATTTCTTCTGAACGAAACTCATGGCGTTCGGCAATAACTTCAGTATCTGGCATAAGGCGTCTAGCCCACTGAACGGCGCCAAAGCCAATGAAAATTAGTGAGATTGTTAAACCAAGACCGAGGAAGAGTTGTGATGCTTCAACATCGCCAAGAATTGGGAGATAGACGAAGGTTCCTTGCTTGATAAAAATGTAAGAGGCGATCGTAAGAACTGTTCCAAGTGCAGAGATCAAAAAGAGAATTGCGACTTGCTGTTCGGCGCGCTTCTCGGCCATTGGATCTGAATCTGATTTACGGTGAATATGTTCTGGTAGGCCTGGATCAGAAAACTTTGAGATTTCATTTGACATGGTTAATTATCTCGCCTTCGATGCTAGCCATACTGCGATTCCGATTAACAAGCCAAGACCTAAGGTCCAGACTAATAACCCTTCAGTTACCGGACCGACACGACCAAGTGAGGCACCACCAAGAGCTGGTTCACTTTGTGCGGCCTTAATGTATTTAATAATGGAAAGCTTTTCCGCTGGAGTAATTGTTTTATCGGTGAACTTTGGCATTGATTGTGGACCAGTAATCATCGCCTCATAAATATATTTAGCTTCAACACCCATCAGAGTTGGGGCATATTTTCCTTGAGTGAGTGCACCACCTTGCGCCGCGAAGTTGTGGCACATAGCGCAGTTGGTGCGAAATAGTTCGCCACCTTTTGCGGTATTGCCATCGCGTTCCCAAGTTAGTTGTGCATCGTTTACTGAATCTGGACCGGGTGCAAGTGAGGCAACATATGCTGCAAGAGCTGCAGTTTGTTCGGCGTTATAGACCGGCTTCTTACGCATTGCTTGTTGGCTCATATCTGCCATCGGCATACGTCCGGTTCCAACTTGGAAATCAACAGCTGCGGCGCCAACTCCAACAAGGGCTGGAGCGATAGATGAACCTTCAGCATTTAATCCGTGGCAAGAAGAACATCCTCTAGCAAAAATTTGTTTACCTTCATCAATCATCGTGGATTGCGCCGTTGCTTCCATCTTGGAAGTAGAAGGCAACGCACTTGCGATCGAGAAGGTTGTACCTATGGAAAGCAGAGCAATGATCATTAAGGCTGGCGCCGCCAACTTGTGTCGGCGATAGCTAGAGAGTCTGCCGAGGGATAATTTCATATCTCGTACCTATCTATTTGATCAGATAGATCGCAGAGAAGAGCGCGATCCATACGATATCGACGAAGTGCCAGTAATAAGAGACCACAATTGCTGTAGTTGCTTGGTTGTGGCCAAATTTTTGAGCTTTGAAAACTCGGATCATCACAATCAAGAAGGCGATAAGTCCGCCGGTTACGTGCAAACCGTGGAAGCCGGTAGTTATGTAAAAGACTGAGCCATATGCACGTGAAGAGAGTGAAAGTCCATCGCGAACCAGATTTGCATATTCATAAACTTGACCACCGATAAAGAATGCGCCCATTAAGAAAGTTAAGGCAAACCATTCACGCATTCCCCATTTGCTGATTTTAAAGATTGATGCAGAACGACGTGCTTGGAAACGTTCCGCAGCAAAGACGCCGAATTGGCAGGTAACTGAGGAGAGCACCAAAACCGTTGTGTTGATCGTCGCAAATTTAACGTTAAGCATTCCAGTTGATTCGGCCCAAACTTTTGGGCCCTGTACTGCGCGAGTGGTGAAGTACATCGCGAACAATGCCGCGAAGAACATCAACTCACTAGAAAGCCAAACGATGGTGCCGACAGCGACCATATTTGGACGATTGGTTCTGACGGGATAGGCGGTATTTGCGGTTGCGCTCATGCGGGTGATTATTCCCGATTTCCGCCCCAAAGCAGATCCCAGACGGCCTTGCGGGCGCTCCTCTTTGGGTGAATCTGATCACGCGTAAAACCAGGCCCGGTTGGCTAGACTTTCGCCCATGAGCCAAACGAATCAAGGCCGAAATTTAACCATCGCGGTTTATTCAGATGACCAGACCGTACGCGCTAGCGTCATCTCCGCACTTGGTCGCCGGGTCTCAAAAGAGTTACCCGAACACGAGGTCATCGAATTTGCGACGGGGCCGGCCCTGCGCCTTTTTGTTGATGAGAAGCGCAACGTCGATCTATTTATTCTCGACGGGGAAGCTGTGCCTGAGGGTGGCTTGGGAATTGCCCGTCAATTGAAAGATGAAATTTTTAACTGCCCGCCAGTGCTTGCAATAACGGGTCGAGTTCAAGATAACTGGTTGGCATCATGGTCTAGATCTGATGATGTTGTCATGCACCCAATTGATCCATTCACACTGGCGGCGAAAGTTAGCGATCTTCTTGCAACACGGGTTGGCTTACATACTGAATTAAATAAAAGCAACGCGACTGCTTAATCAATGGCAGATCTGTGGTCCGCGCTCTTTGAAAATCTAGGTGCTAAGAAGGATTTAACCCCTGAATTAAGCACCTTTGTGATGACTGAAATTCTTGAGGGTAGAGCCGAAGAAGAGAATGTAAAGAAATTTCTGCTCTCACTTAAAGAAAAGGGCGAGAGCGCGCAAGACATCACTCAATTAGTTGAAATGCTCTACAAATACGCCTTACCGATTTCGATTTCTGACCGCGCTGTCGATCCGGTGGGCACTGGAGGCGATGGGAAGAACACGGTAAATATCTCAACTTCAGCTGCGATTGTGACAACGGCTGCGGGTGCGCGAGTTGTAAAACATGGCTCTATCGCCGCTTCATCAAAATCTGGTTCGGCCGATGTTCTATCAGCACTCGGAATCGCAACTGACTTAACTGGTCCAGAAGTTGAGGAATCGGTTTACAAATTTGGCATTGGTTTTATGAAGGCGACAACCTTTCATTCAGCGCTTCGACATGCCGCTCCAGCCAGAAGAGCCCTTGGCATCCCAACCGTCTTTAATATTTTGGGACCACTCGCCAATCCAGCGAAGCCACAGGTCATTGCCTTAGGAGTTGCGCCAAAGGAGAAACTGCCAATCATGGCGCAGGTAATTGCTGATCGAGGTGGGGAGGGTTTTGCCTTCCGCGGTGATGATGGAATTGATGAATTAACGCTGGCGACAACTTCAACTGTTTTGCAAATCTACAACGGCCAGATACAGACATTCTCATTTGACCCGATGGATATCGGAATCGAACGCGCCCCGTTATCTTCACTTGTAGGTGGCGTTCCAGAAGTAAATGCCAAAATTATTCGCGAAATATTTGAAGGAAAGCGCGGTCCGATCCGTGATGCAATCGCCTTAAATGCCGCGATCACCATAGCTGCCTTCAAAGCAGATTTTGGAATTGGTCTCACACAACAGATTGCAAATGGTTATGTGCTTGCGCAGCAAGCGATCGATTCTGGCGCGGCTGGAGATTTGCTTGAGAATTGGTCGGCTTTTACTCGGGAAATTTCACCAAGTTCTGCCAACTCTTAAAACTTTGGTCGTTTGTTTTCAGGTAGGCGTTTCATAAAATTGATTAAGTCTTGGCTAGTTAATACATCAAAGCCAGCGGCGCGTTCTAAGAGCCGGTGAAGAACATCTACCGTGGTCTTCACATCATCCAGTGCCCGGTGAGTTGGGGGAGTTGGGGTTTGAAAAAACTCCGAGAGCGTAGAGAGCTTGTAATTAAAGATCTCTGATCGTTCGATTACCAATCTTGCCAGTCGAACTGTGTCAACCACTTGATGCCCAGGCCAGGGGATTTTGCACTTACTTGCAGCGGCCTTTAGAAATCCCATATCAAAGGGGGAGTTGTGTGCGACAAGGATTACTTTTTCTGGACTTTCAAAAAATTCAAAGAGGCTTGGCAGAACTGATTCGATCTTAGGGGCATCAAATAACATCGCATCTGTGATGCCGGTTAATTCAGTTATGTAATCTGGAAGTGAAATTCCTGGGTTGATAAAGCTGCCAAACTCCTCGATAACCTGCCCACCGCGGATCTTTGCGGCGCCAATTTCAGTAATCCCATTGCCATCTTTTGGTGAAGCGCCCGTTGTTTCAAGATCGACTACAACAAAAGTGGTTTCATGCAAGGCGGTTCCGATACTTTCAAAACCCGGTTGCCAATTATCAGCAGGTGGATTTGGAAAGGCCGAACTCATAAACCAAACCTACGCTATGGATTTATTTCTGGTGGACCGTACTGGGATCGAACCAGTGACCCCCACAATGTCAATGTGGTGCTCTACCGCTGAGCCAACGATCCTTACTTAATTACCATTTTTCGGTAAGCAAATATTACCTTCTACTTACTCGCCCGTCCAAAATCATCTTCTACACGCTCAATATCATCCTCGCCGAAGTAAGTTCCAGTTTGGACTTCAACAAAAATAATCTCTTCAGATCCAGTGTTGTGTATCCGGTGTAGAACACCAATATCGAACTCAACGCTATCCCCAGCTTTTACAGATCTAATAGAACCATCAATAGTTACCTCACCAACACCCTGAACAATGAACCAGTGTTCCGCCCGGAATTTATGCTTTTGATATGAGAGGCGAGCGCCGGGATTTACCCAAATGCATTTAACTTTGTGAGTTTGCGATTCTTGTAGAACTTCATAGCGACCCCAAGGGCGTTCTGACTTCTCAAGGTTGCTCATGCCACTATCCAACCATTCCTAATCTGTACTTCTGAACTTATTTAACTTTCTCACCATAAGAATTATGGAGGTCGGAACGGGATTTGAACCCGTGTAGCAGGATTTGCAGTCCTGAGCCTCGCCTCTCGGCCATCCGACCAAACTTTTCGGCACATTCTCTTTACTGATTGTGCTTAATGCTGATTGTGCTTAATACTTTTCGAGCTTAATACTGATTGTGCTTAATACTTTTCGAGCTTAATACTGGTTGTGCAAGCTGCGACTAGTTCCGCTGAGAGCGGACGACCGGGTTCGAACCGGCGACCTGAACCTTGGCAAGGTTCCGCGCTACCAACTGCGCTACGTCCGCGTACTTGATTCAAAGTCGCTCTTACGAGCTACCCACGAACCAAGGAGGTAAATCTAGCGCACGGGGGTAGTTAGTGCCAAAGCGTGAAAATCACACGCAGACATGGAGAAAGTAACTAGCGTTCGGTTGTGAAATCTGATGAACCATTCTTTTGGATGGGCGGGATCTTGGCCACCGGCTTGGTGGCGATTAGCGATGACCTGAGTGATCTTAGGGATGGTGGATTCTGGGCGGTTTCTACAACCTTTGAAGGTAAATCAATTTTTGCAAAATTTGATCAGATTCAGAGGTCTGCCCCCTTTCCAAACTTTGATCACTGGCAGTCCCTTGAATCAAATTGGCGATCTTCGCAATCAAAAGTTGAATACCTAAATTATGTAGAAGAAATCCGTAACGAGATTGCAAAGGGGGAGGTCTATCAAGTAAATGCTTGTCGAGTTTTGGAGACGGAATATGACGGACCGAGCCTTGGCGGACTCTTTCAATTATTGTTGGCAGAAAATCCAGCTCCGCAAGCATCCTTTCTAAGACTTCCAGGAATCGAAATCGCCTCGGCATCCCCAGAATTATTTCTAGAACGCGATGGAGATCTCCTAAAGAGTTCACCAATAAAAGGAAGCCGACCGGTTTCAAAAAAACCATTGGCATTTAGTGAAAAGGATCAGAGCGAGAATGTGATGATCGTCGACCTAATGCGAAATGATCTCAGTCAAATTTGCGAGTCGGTAGAAGTCGGAGCAATTTTGCGAAATGAGATTCATCCAGGAATTGAACATTTAGTCTCCGATGTTTTCGGCCGATTGCGCAAGGGAGTTGATTGGCCGCAAATTATTAAGCAACTTTCACCAGCCGGTTCTATAAGTGGAGCGCCAAAGATTTCGGCACTTAAAATAATTAAGCGAATGGAGAAAGTTCCCCGCGGCCCATATTGCGGTCTACTTGGCTGGATTGAAGGCGATCTGGCGCGACTAAGCGTTGCCATCCGAATATTTTGGCGAGAGGGCTTGAAGATCAAATTTGGAACCGGCGCGGGAATTACTTGGAGTTCAGATGCGGCTAAGGAATGGGATGAGACGCAATTAAAGGCCGGCCGATTGATTGGACTTTGCGGGGGATATCAAGAAAATGATTGGCCATTTGGTTCTGGACTATTTGAAACGCTTCGAGTCGAGGAAGGAAAAATTCAATTTCTTTCCGAACACCTAGATCGTGCTAAAGCAAGTGCACAACAACTTGGGATGAAATTTCCAAGCGATTCAACGATCATGGAAAAACTAAGCGAACTGCCGCGGGTACGCCTAGGAAGATTGCGGCTCACTTTTGGTGAGAGCTTTCACTGCAATTTACTTCCTTATGTAGACCCACGTGCTCCGCTAAAAATCGTCACAACTTATCGAAATCCGGAATGCGATCTATCGAAGGTTGGACACAAGCTATTTCCATATGATTCAAATTTGGATCTTTTAAGTCAGGTTCGGTCTAGAGGATTTGATGAGACCATCATCGTCAACGAAAGCCTGGAGATCTCAGAGGGTTCAATCTCAAATTTTGTTTTTAGAATTGATGGCTTCTGGATCACTCCGCCTCGAAGTAGTGGGTTATTACCAGGGATTATCAGGCAGAAAGTTTTAGATGCTGGTCTAGCTATCGAGGCGAGTATTGCCGAGGAGCAGATAAAGAAGGTCACACATGCCTTTGCAATATCGAGTTTGCGTATTGCAACTCCAGTAGAGACGATCGATGGCCGAGTTCTGAATCTGGATGATGTTTCCAAGGCCTGGAACTTCAAATTGCGCGATTTCCTGAAGATGAATTCGGTAGGCTAGAAGTATGGCGACGATAAAGGTTTCGGTAGATGGTAAGGCCATCGAGGTTTCGGCTGAGCAACGCCCTACCCATCTTTTTGCCGAGAACCCAGCCATTGTTGCTGCCAAGATAAATGGCGAGCTTCGTGATTTGTGGACCGAATTAAAAGATGGCGATGTAATCGAGGCTGTGGCAATCGATTCGCCAGAAGGTTTATCAGTTTTACGGCACTCAACCGCTCACGTTTTAGCACAAGCCGTGCAAGAGGTATTTCCTGAGACGAAACTTGGCATCGGCCCACCGATTACAGATGGTTTTTATTATGACTTTGATCCGCTTAAACCATTTACTCCTGAAGATCTGGAAAAGCTGGAAAGCGCCATGCGCAAGATCATCAAAGCGGGCCAGCGTTTTAGAAGACGCGTCATTTCAGAGGAAGATGCCTTAGTTGAATTAAAGAATGAACCTTACAAATGTGAATTAATCGGATTGAAATCTGGTTCCAGCGATGATGGCTCCAATGTTGAGGTTGGCGGCGCAGAATTAACGATCTATGACAATCTAGGTCGCGATGGTGAGCCTGCTTGGAGCGATTTATGTAGAGGGCCACATTTACCTTCAACAAAACTGATCCCCGCTTTTAAATTGATGCGTACAGCGGCCGCCTATTGGCGTGGCTCTGAAAAGAATCCGATGTTGCAACGAATCTACGGAACTGCTTGGCCAACTCCAGAGAAATTGGAAGAACATCTAAATCTCTTGGCGGAAGCTGAAAAGCGTGATCACCGTCGTTTAGGACAAGAGCTAGATCTATTTTCCTTTCCCGAAGAAGTTGGCTCGGGCTTAGCGGTCTTTCATCCAAAGGGCGGAATTGTTCGCCGCGCTATGGAAGATTATTCGAGAATTCGCCACGAAGAAGAGAATTATCAATTTGTATATTCACCACATTTAACAAAAGCTGCCTTATTTGAAACTTCAGGACATTTGGATTGGTATTCCGAGGGAATGTATCCACCAATGGTCATGGATGAGGAATTCCATACCGATGGCACAGTGAAGCGTGCGGGTCAAAAGTATTACATGAAGCCTATGAACTGCCCCTTTCACAATTTAATCTTTCGTTCTTCAGCTCGTTCTTACCGCGAGTTACCACTTCGACTCTTTGAATTCGGCACGGTATATCGCTACGAAAAATCAGGAGTGATACATGGCTTAACCAGAGCGCGTGGTTTTACGCAAGATGATGCCCACATTTATTGCACCAAAGAACAGATGCTTGGCGAATTGGATTCGCTTCTAACCTTCGTTTTAAATCTCCTTCGTGACTACGGCTTAGTAGATTTTTATCTCGAACTCTCAACGCGCAATCCTGAAAAATCAGTGGGTGAAGATTCCGATTGGGAAGAGGCTACGCAAGCGCTTCGTGTGGCAGCTGAAAAACAAAATCTGGAACTTGTCTTAGATCCTGGTGGCGCGGCCTTTTACGGTCCAAAAATTTCCGTTCAAGCAAAGGATGCGATCGGTCGTACTTGGCAGATGTCAACCATTCAAGTGGATTTCCAATTGCCACAGCGTTTTGATTTGGAATATGTTTCATCAGATGGCTCGCGTCAGAAGCCAGTGATGATTCACCGCGCACTCTTTGGCTCAATTGAAAGATTCTTCGGAGTCCTAACCGAGCACTACGCCGGAGCCTTCCCACCATGGCTTGCACCAGTACAAGTTCGCGCCATTCCAGTGGCGGATGCATTCACACCATATTTGCAGGATGTTGCTTCCAAGATGCGTAAAGCCGGTATTCGCATTGATCTTGATAGCTCTGATGATCGCATGCAAAAGAAGGTTCGCAACGCACAGATGGAGAAAATTCCCTTCATGATGATCGCTGGCGAGGAAGATCAAAATGCAAATACGGTCTCATTTCGATTCCGAAACGGTGATCAGAAAAATGGCTTAAGTATTGATGAGGCGATCGCCATGATTACCTCTGCAATTAAAAATCGCGAACAGGTTTAAAATGGATGAAGTATTAACTGGTGGGGCCGGAATGCCCGATGGCTGGCAAAGACTTTGGGCGCCGCATCGCAAAAGTTATCTCGAAGGTGAAAATCGCCCACTTCCGGATAATGAAATTCAATGTCCATTTTGCCGCATTCCAAAACTAAGCGATGAAGAGGGCTTAATTGTTTATCGTGGGAGTGAAGCCTACGTAGTAATGAACTTGTATCCGTATAACGCGGGTCATCTTTTGATCTGCGCAAATCGTCATGTCGCCGATCTAACGGAGTTAACAAAGTCAGAACGCGAAGAGATTTTTCAATTGACTTCCCATGCCATGGAGACTCTGCGCAAGGTAGCAAATCCTGGCGGATTTAATCTTGGAATGAATCAAGGGGATGTTTCGGGAGCCGGGGTAGCTGAACACATTCATCAACATGTAGTACCTAGATGGTTTGGTGATGCAAATTTCATGCCATTAATTGGCAAGACAAAAGTTCTACCAGAATTGCTCGATGTTACGCGTAGCGCCTTAGCTGCGGCTTGGTAGTTTTTTCAAATATTCAAGTACTTCGTATTTGCCAATATTTCTCTCTACAAAAACAGGAAGCGCCGGGAAGGTCAGAGCTGCTTCAAATGAATTGGGACCAAATTCTTCAATCGCATCTAGGTACTCTTTTCTAAATTCAAAGACCAGCAACTTATGTTCGGGATCGCTATCCCTAACTATTCGTTTTCCATCTGAATAATCAATTAGATTTAAGGAATCCAAATCGATAAGTGCCGCGGCTTGGCCATCATCTTCGTAAATCACCAGGAACGGATTTATAAGTGGATCGAGCAATCGTCCACCTATTGCCGCCATATCTTCAAAATCGGTTTCGCTTGTTTCCAAATCGGTGACCAAAACTAGAGATGGAATATAAAGCTCTCGAGCCTGATCCCACATTTCTTTTGTCTTCTCATCGACGCCGGAAACAGCAGAGAGGAGAAAAATCGCAACATCGCTTTCATTTAATTCAGTGCTTTTTAAACCTAGGTATTCGGCCATAAATTGAGCGGCAGGCCCAACGATCGCCACCTTCAAAGTTGGCTCAATTGATGGGAAGATTAGGTCGCTCACGTTAACCAAGCCTACGATGGGAACAATGCTTCAAGCTTCATTACGCGCCCCAGTGACCAAAGTGATTACACCTTTGGCCAGAGGACTGATCAAGATGAGAGTCAGCGCAAATCTCGTAAGTGTTTTTGGCGCCCTTGCAACAAGCAGTGCTGCGCTTCTCTTCTTCCCATCGGGAAGATTTGGCTTTGGCACCTTTTTTATAACGCTCTTCGTCCTATTTGATCTATTGGATGGAACTATCGCTCGCCTAAGTAGCAAGGGAGCAAATGGGTTTGGCGCCCTATTGGACTCGACGCTAGATCGAATTGGCGATGCGAGCGTTCTTGGATCATTACTTTGGTACTTAATTCGCCGAAAGGATTCTCTGACATCAGTAATGGTGATCGCGATTGCGGCAGGCTTTATGGTCTCTTATGTCAAGGCGCGAGCTGAAGCAGTAGGAATTGAATGCAATGGTGGCTTTGCCGAACGAACTGAACGCTTGGTGATCATTTTGGTAGCGACCGGTTTGGCAGCTTTAAACCTTGCATACGTTTTAGCTATTGGCATCTGGCTTCTAGCAGTTGCCAGCTGCATCACGGTAATTCAGAGATTTGCCATCGTTTATCGGTCAGGTAGTTAATCTGATGAAGGATCGAATTACTTATTTTGCATATGCCAGCGCATGGCGAGTAGTGAGAATTCTTCCCGAACAAGCTGCTTACTCATTCTTCGACGCCATCGCCTCCTACATTTATAAACGCAACGGCAAGGCAGTCAATAGATTGCGAAGTAATTACCGACGCATTCACCCAGAAATGTCAGAATCAGAATTGGATGTATTGACAATCCAAGGCATGCGATCATATTTGCGTTATTGGTGTGACACCTTTCGATTTCCAAGTTGGACCAAAGAGAGCGTCATAGAAAGCACCACCACAGATAATGAGAATTTCTTGCGCGACCCAGTCCGAGATGGTCGCGGAGTAATTGTCGCCCTGCCTCATGCGGGCAATTGGGATCATGCAGGAGCCTATTTCTGCTCAACTGGAACGCCACTTACAACAGTGGCAGAACATCTGAAACCCGAAAAACTATTTAGAAAGTTTTTGGAATACCGAACCGCGATGGGTTTTGAAGTGCTAGATCTTAATTCGCGAAGTGTGGCAACCCTTTCGCAGCGGCTGCGACAAGGCAAACTTGTTGCTTTAGTTGCGGATCGAGATTTAACCGCATCGGGAATTGAGGTCAATTTTGGCGGGGGAGTCGCTAAATTTCCGGCTGGGCCAGCCCTCTTGGCAATCAAAACGGGCGCCCCATTAATTACTGCATATGTGAAGTATGAAGGAAGTGGCATTCGAATAATTTTTGAGGGAGAAATAGAAGTTCCATTTACAGGAAGCGATACCGAAAAAGCGATTGCGATGACTCAGGTAGTCGCCGATCGCTTCTATAAGCAAATTTTTCAAGCTACCTCAGATTGGCATATGTTGCAACGGATTTGGATCGATGAATGAATAAGTTAAAGATCGGAATTGTCTGCCCCTACGGTTGGGATACACCAGGTGGCGTGCAGATTCACATAACTGAATTAGCTAATTGGTTGATCGCAAATGGTCACGAGGTATCTGTCTTGGCACCGGTCAGTGATGAATCATCGATGACCGAACCTTGGCTTACCTCAGCTGGACGACCTGTCCCAATTCCATTCAACGGCGCAGTAGCCAGAGTTCTTTTTGGACCGCTTGCCTCTTCAAGGGTTAAGCAATGGATCTCTAGCAATGATTTTGACCTCTTGCATCTACACGAGCCTGCTATTCCATCTATTTCGTTATTAGCCGGTTGGGCGGCGGAGGGGCCGATTGTTGCAACCTTTCATGCTGCAACTAACCGACAGAAGGCGCTAAATGCAATCGGAACTATGTTGGATCCATTTATCGAAAGGATCAGCGCCAAGATTGCAGTTAGCGAGAGCGCCCGTCAGACATTGAAGGATCGCTTTCATACCGAGGCAGTCGTAATACCTAATGGGATAGAAGGTTCAAAATTTCTGGGCATCTGCGCAAATCCGAAATGGCAAAAGCCAAATACGCTGGGATTTCTTGGACGCTTTGAAGAATCGCGTAAAGGTTTGGAAGTTCTACTCGCCGCAATGCCGGCAATTTTAAAGCGAATTCCAGATGCGCAACTATTAATAGCGGGGCCAGGGGATAGCGAAAGCCTTTCGAAAAAGATCAAACCTGAGTTACTTCGCCATATCACCTTCCTTGGAAGGTTGAGCGAAGAGGAGAAGGTCTCCTTCTTTAAATCGATCTCACTTTATATCGCGCCAAATACGGGCGGGGAATCATTTGGAATCATTTTGGCCGAGGCGATGACTTGTGCGACACCACTTCTAGCAAGTGATCTTCCAGCTTTTAAGGCCTTGCTCTCTGATGGCGAGTGCGGGGCGATATTTACTTCTGAGGATTCAAATGATTTGGCAGATAAGGCGTGCAATATTTTGCAAGATTCAAGCGCCCGAGAGGGGATGGCGCAGGCGGCATTTGAAAAGGCTAAGAGTTTTGATTGGCAGACCGTAGGAAATCAGATCCTCTCCGTCTACGAATTAGCCATTACGGGGAATCCAAAAATTAAATTAAATTCAGAAGGTCGAATCTGGAATAGAGTTCGAACAAATGATTAAGTCAATTCTTCTCTTAATTTCAACCGTCTTGATATTTGCTTGGTATTTGTCATTTTTGGCTTCAAGGTTAGATCGGCTTCACCATCGGGTTGAAACTTCTTGGGAGCATCTAGATGCGCTATTGCAACGCCGTGCAGCTATTGCTCTTGAAATTTCCCATTCACAAAATCTAGATCCGGCAAGTAGTTTGCTTTTAACAGCGGCTGCCTATCAGGCTCGTGAGGCAAATATCGTTGATCGAAGTGAAGCCGAGAGCTCGCTATCTGAATCACTCAAATTATTGCGCCAAGAAGAAGCGAGCCAACCAACCGGACTTCCGGTTGCGCTATTAGATGAATTGACTCGTATTACCGAGAAGATTTCGGTTGGAATCACTATTCATACCGAAGCGGTAAATAGCGCAAGAGCAATTAGGTCTAAATTGCTTTTTAGAATTTTCCGTTTGGCCGGACATGCACCTTTGCCAATGAGATATTCGTTTGAGGATGACATCCTTTGAAAAAATTTGCTCTACTTGCTTTAGTTTTAACTTTACTTACAGGGTGCAGTTCGCCGAGTAAATTAGTTCACATAATTGTGAACGGCGATGCGCCGCGAAATTCTTTGACAAATCTGCCGGGTAAAAATGGCGAGATATTGGCCGTGAAGATTGACGACACCCCTCCGGCGCACCCTCAAGTTGGTTTAGAGAGCGCTGACGTTGTCTATATCGAACAAGTAGAGGGTGGTCTCACTCGACTTTTGGCAATATTTTCAAACACTTTGCCAACTCGTATCGGGCCAATCCGTTCCGCACGCATAAGCGATATCGACCTCTTGGCACAGTATGGAAAAGTTGGATTTGCATTTAGTGGGGCACAAAAGAAATTTGAACCAGTTATAGCTTCGGCAAATTTATATAACTTAAGTGCAGAACGAAATCCACCCTCCATTTACTCACGTGATCTAACTCGATCCGAACCAACAAATATGTTTTTGGATCCATCCGCGCTACTTCACAAATCGATTATTACGGAAGGTAAAAGCATTGCGACCGCGAAATCTGTTGGCTGGAATTTTGGAGCCGCCCCAGCTGGTGGTGTTCCGATTCAAAGTGCGGAGATCAAGTGGCCGGCATCTAGATATTCTGTTAAATGGTCAGCTGCAGAAAAACGTTGGACCCTTTCGGTGGATGGCAAGCCGGACCTTGGGGGCGATGGAACAGAACTTGGTTCACCAACTTTTGTTATTCAAAAGGTATCGATTACAAATTCGATTTATCACGACAAGGTTGGCGGCATAACCCCGTATAGCAACACGGTCGGAACCGGAACTGGCTACTTATTGCGTGATGGCAAAGAATTTCCAATTAACTGGAGTCGGCCAGATTCCCTAAGTGGGACTACCTGGACCTACCCAGATGGAAGTAGCGCCAACTTTGGCACGGGGCAGATCTGGATCGCGCTGGCTGGAAGTGAGCCGATCTTCACAAATATCTCGGCTGGCACGAGCGCTAAGACAAAGTAGACTGTGGCTCTTAAATCCATAGGAGTGAAAATGTCAGCTAATAATGCAAATGAAGTAGGCACCGCTCGAGTAAAACGCGGCATGGCCGAAATGCTTAAGGGTGGCGTCATTATGGATGTCGTTAATGTCGAACAAGCAAAGATTGCTGAAGATGCTGGTGCAGTAGCGGTAATGGCACTAGAGCGCGTTCCGGCAGATATTCGTGCGCAAGGTGGAGTTTCCAGAATGTCCGATCCGGACATGATCGAAAAAATTCAAGCAGCGGTTTCTATTCCAGTCATGGCCAAGGTTCGCATTGGCCACTTTGCGGAAGCGCAAGTAATTGAAAGTCTTAAAGTCGATTACATTGATGAATCTGAAGTATTAACTCCGGCAGATTATGAACATCATATTGATAAGTGGAATTTCACTATTCCTTTTGTCTGCGGTGCGACCAATCTTGGCGAAGCACTTCGTCGTATTAATGAGGGCGCCGCAATGATTCGCTCTAAGGGTGAAGCTGGAACTGGCGATGTTTCAAATGCAACCACTCATATGCGAAAGATTGGCTCAGAGATTCGTCGTTTAACCTCCATGAGAGATGATGAGCTTTATGTTGCGGCTAAGGAACTTGCAGCACCGTATGCATTAGTTAAAGAAGTAGCCTCAACTGGAAAATTGCCAGTCGTCCTTTTCACCGCTGGTGGAATTGCAACGCCAGCTGATGCTGCAATGATGATGCAACTTGGCGCGGATGGTGTTTTTGTTGGTTCCGGAATCTTTAAATCTGGTGATCCAGCAAAGCGCGCGGCCGCGGTTGTGAAGGCAACTACCTATTACACGGATGCAAAGATTGTTGCCGATGCCTCTCGCGGTTTAGGTGAAGCGATGGTTGGAATCAATGTTGCAGATATCCCAGTGCCACATAGATTGGCAGAGCGAGGCTGGTAACTTTGGATATCGGAGTTCTCGCGCTTCAAGGTGACTTTCGAGAACATATATCTGCGTTAAAGAACTGTGGCGTCAATGCGCGTCCGGTAAAGACCAAGGATGAGATTGTTGAAATTGACGCCTTGGTTATCCCGGGCGGTGAATCTACAACTATAAGTAAATTGGCTAAGGCCTTTGATTTATTTGATTTAATTAAAGATCGAATCGCAAAGGGAATGCCCACTTATGGCTCCTGCGCCGGAATGATTCTGGTTAGTAAGACAATTTTGGATCCAGCTTCTGGCCAAGAATCTTTTGGTGGTATCGATATCGTCGTGCGACGTAATGCATTTGGCAAGCAAGTTGATTCTTTTGAAGCTGATTTATATTTTGAAGGAATAGCAGGTGATCCTCTTCGTGCCATCTTTATCCGGGCGCCTTGGGTTGAAAGTTATTCAAATGAAGTGAAGGTTCTGGCAACAGTGAACTTCCAAGGCGAGAGCCATCCAGTAGCCGTATCGCAAGGCAATGTTTTGGCGACCTCTTTCCACCCAGAAATCACGGGGGATAGTCGAGTTCATGAGTATTTTCTGCGGGAGTTTTGTAAGAAGTAGATACTGCTCATAGCCTTACGGCTAGTATTGGGTTATTGGCACAATATTATTGGCACAATAGTAGGAGATTATTGGCACAATAGTAGGAGTAGTAAGACTCGGCCAAGAAATTTATTCTTTTAAGAGGGGGTTGGATCGTGTCAGGCCATTCCAAATGGGCAACGACCAAGCATAAGAAGGCGATTATTGATTCGCGTCGTGCAAAGAATTTCGCAAAATTAATTAAAGGGATTGAAGTAGCAGCTAGAAATGGTGGGGCGGATGTTTCTGGTAACCCGACCCTCTTTGATGCGATCGCAAAGGCAAAGAAGAATTCCGTCCCCTCCGACAATATCGAGCGCGCGGTTAAACGTGGCGCCGGCTTAGAGTCTGGTGGCGCCGATTGGCAGACAATTATGTATGAGGGCTACGGACCTAATGGCGTAGCGCTTCTAATTGAATGTCTATCTGATAATCGAAATCGTGCGGCATCTGAAGTTCGAGTTGCCGTAACTCGCAACGGTGGAAATATGGCCGATCCGGGTTCTGTCTCTTATATGTTTAATCGTAAAGGTGTTGTCATTGTCTCCAAGGTCGCTGGATTGACTGAGGATAAGATTTTGGAAGTCGTTTTAGATGCCGGCGCCGAAGAGGTAAACGATCTAGGTGAATCATTTGAGATCGTCTCTGAGGCCTCTGATTTGGTGGCAGTGCGTACTTCGCTTCAAGGAGCAGGAATCGATTATGAATCTGCCGACACCTCGTTTCTTCCAACACTTTCAGTGCCATTAGATGCTGATGGGGCTAAAAAGGTATTTGAATTGATCGATGCCATCGAAGAGCTTGATGACGTTCAAAACGTATACGGAAACTTTGATGTATCTGATGAGGTTATGGCGAACCTTTAATGCGGGTACTTGGGGTCGATCCCGGTTTAACTAGATGCGGCCTTGGTGTTGTCGAAAAAGGACAGAGCCAAAAGTTAGAAATGATTGCGGTAGGCGTAATTCAGACCGGAACAACGCTCTCTCTTGAAGCGCGATTGCTAGCTCTAGAAAGTGAATTGATTACTTGGATTGAAAAGTATCAACCAGATGTGGTGGCCGTTGAACGAGTCTTCTCGCAATTAAATGTAAGAACCGCGATGGCAACCGGCCAAGCCGCTGGAATCGCACTGTTGATCGCAGCGAGGAAGGGCATCCCGGTTGCGATGCATACTCCTTCAGAAGTTAAAGCGGCTGTGACCGGCTCGGGTCGCGCCGACAAGAAGCAAGTTGCAACTATGGTTGTTAAATTATTAAATTTAAAAGAAGTACCGAAACCCGTTGATGCTACCGACGCACTTGCTCTTGCGATCTGCCATCATTGGCGCGGAACTGGAAATGCCAGGGTAGCTGCGGCGGTAGCTAAAGCCAATGCAAAGTTGGCCAAGAGTAAGAAGGTTGGTGGCCGATGATCGCCTCACTTTCTGGCGTTGTAATTTCCGCCAATCTAAATTCGGCGGTTATCGAAGTAGGCGGAGTTGGAATTCTTGTTCAACTTCCAGCTCGATTTGCGGCAGGGTTATTAGTGGGAACCACAGCCCAAACCTTCACATCCTTAGTTGTCCGCGAGGATTCATTAACTCTCTATGGCTTTGAATCGCCGGCGGCTCGCGATTTCTTTGAACTTCTTCAAACCGTTAGTGGAATTGGGCCCAAAGTTGCGCAATCAGCGCTTTCAATTTATGACCCAAGAGAGATTATCGATGCAATTTCGCTTGGAAATTCCGCCGCTCTAGAGCGAATTCCTGGTTTGGGAAAGAAAGGCGCTGCGCGCGCGATCTTAGAGTTAAAGGAGAAGGTCACCACGCTTCAAGTTGGGGCGAGTGAAAAAACTGGTGAGAGCAATTGGCGCTTACAACTTTCCGGTGCGCTCCTGTCTCTTGGTTACACAGCTCGGGATGCTGATGGAATAGTTGAAGAATTGCAGAATACGCAAGGCGCGAAATTATCTGAACTTCCGATCTCTCAAATTTTAAAGCTGGCCCTCCAAAGTCAAGGTCGCAAGTAATGGAAGAAAATTTGGTAGATCCCACTGCGGATGACTTTGAACGAAATCAAGAACTTGCTTTACGACCAAAAAGTCTTTCAGAATTTGTTGGCCAACGAAGAGTTGCTGGCCAGTTAGATCTCCTGCTTAAAGCGGCGAAAAGTCGAAAGCTGCCGGCAGATCACGTACTTTTAGCTGGCCCTCCTGGTTTGGGTAAGACAACGTTGGCCATGATTATTGCTGAAGAGATGTCAGCACCGATTCGTATTTCAAGCGGTCCGGCAATTCAACATGCAGGGGATTTAGCGTCAATACTTTCATCACTTTCGCAAGGTGAGATTCTCTTCCTAGATGAGATTCATCGCATGTCTCGGCCGGCGCAAGAGTTACTTTATTTGGCAATGGAAGATTTTCGAGTCGATGTAATTGTTGGTAAAGGTGCTGGCGCCACTGCTATTCCGTTAGACCTACCTCACTTCACTCTGGTTGGTGCGACCACAAGAGCAGGTTTGCTGCCAAGTCCATTACGTGATCGTTTCGGATTTACTGCACAGTTAGATTTCTACGAAAATTCCGAACTAGATAAGATCGTTGCCAGAAGCGCGCAGATGATGGAGATCGATATTGATCAAGATGCAATCTGTGAAATTGGCTCACGTTCACGAGGCACGCCAAGAGTTGCAAATAGATTGCTTCGTCGAGTACGTGACTACGCTCAAGTTCACAGCAAATCAAAGGTTGGTACTGCCCAAGCCAAAGCAGCGCTAGAAATGTATGAGGTAGATCCTCTTGGTTTAGATCGCCTTGATCGGGGAGTGCTTGATGCCTTAGTGAAACGTTTCAATGGTGGGCCAGTGGGAATTTCGACTTTGGCAATGGCTATCGGTGAAGAGGCCGAGACAATTGAAAGTTTGGCAGAGCCATTTCTGGTTCGAATGGGCTTTATTTCCCGCACCCCCAGAGGTCGAATTGCGACACCAGCCGGCTATACCCACTTGGGGCTCACTCCACCGCCAGATCTCGCAAATAATTCTTTAAATAGTCCAGGGAATCCAGGGAATATGAACGGGCTTTTCGACAGTCCCGCCTCTGATGCCTAGACTTACGCCTTATGTCTGCATCAATAACTAATCCATCTGCCCCAACCGGCAAGAGCAAGGCCTCGGGAACACCTGGCCGAACGATTGCGATCCTCCTAGTAACTCTCATCGCCTTTACTGCACTGGCTTTCATTCAGGGCACCACAAAGGTTCGCTTGGGACTAGATCTACGAGGTGGTACCAGCGTTACGTTAACGCCACGAGTTAGCGAAGGTGGAAAAGTTACTTCTGCGGCAATCGATCAAGCGGTCTCAATCATTAGACAACGTGTTAACTCGCTAGGTGTTGCAGAGAGTGAAGTTACCGCGCAAGGTTCTGGCACTAATCGACAGATCGTTATCTCCGTTCCAGGACAAACCGGTCAACGAATTGTCCAATTAGTTGGTCAAACTGCAGAACTTCGCTTCCGTCAGGTGCTGGCTGAAGGTACGCCAAATTCTGTAACTGCCGCGGCTGATACCAAAACCGCGACACTTCCAGCGGGCGTAACTCCGGCACTAAACGCTCAATACGCAGCACTTGATTGCACTAAGGCGGCAAATCTTCAAGGCGGCGGAGTAGATCTACCTAATGCACCAGTTGTTGCATGTAATCGTCAAGGCACAAATAAATATATTTTGGCACCGGCGCAAGTACTTGGAAATATGATCTCTAAAGCTTCAGCGGCAATTGATCAACAAGGTGCTTCTGGTTGGTATGTACTTCTAAGCTTTAATGGAGAAGGCACTTCTAAATTTGGTGCACTAACTCAATCAGTCACCAAGTTGGCTCAACCACAAAACCAAGTCGCAATTGTTCTAGATGGTTTGGTTGTTTCTGCACCTCGCATCAACGAAGCGATCTTGACTGGCAACGCGCAGATTTCAGGTAATTTCACACAGACCGATGCTTCAGATTTAGCAAATGTTCTTAAGTATGGCGCGCTACCTTTGGCATTTACTCAAGGTGAGGTTCTTCAAGTTTCACCAACCCTAGGTTCTGATCAACTCCATGCTGGCTTACTCGCTGGCGCGCTTGGACTCTTCCTAGTACTTCTCTATTCACTGCTTTATTACAAGGGACTCGGTCTAGTAACCGTAGGATCGCTGGCGATTTCTGGCGCGATCACCTTCCTTTCATTCCTGCTTCTCGGAAAGTGGATTGGCTTCACACTTACCCTGGCTGGTATCGCAGGAGCAATTGTTTCGGTTGGTATTACCGCCGACTCATTCATCGTTTATTTTGAACGTCTTCGCGATGAAGTTCGTGAGGGCAGAACGCTGCGCTCTGCAGTGGAGACTGGTTGGAAGCGAGCACGTCACACAATTATTGTTGCTGACTTTGTATCTCTCATTGCGGCAGTCTTGCTCTACTTCTTCGCAGTTGGCAGCGTCCGAGGTTTTGCATTTACATTGGGCCTAACAACTGTTGTTGACTTGGTCGTTGTCTTTGCATTCACCAAACCACTGGTCACCATCTTTGCAAATACCCACTTCTTTAATAGTGGAAGTAAGTTTTCTGGTTTCTCGGCCAAGAGCCTAGGAACCATCACTGGAAAGGAAGGCAAGTAAATGGCCGCTCTCTCAGGCATCGGAGGCCGCCTCTATCGCGGTGAAACCTCAATTAATTTCATTGCCAAACGTCGTCGTTGGTATGCCTTCTCCGGGTTGTTAATTATTCTCTCAGCTGTTGCGCTCTCAGTTCAGGGGCTACATCTTGGAATTGAATTTAAAGGCGGTTCAGAATTCACTATCACCAAGACTGGCGTCACAATCGCCGAGGCGAGAAGTGCTGCCACTGCTGCTGGTATCACCGGCGAAACCTTGGTTCAAAAAATTGGTAATGACAAGGTAAGGATTCAAACCGGAGCGTTAAGTTCCTTTGATGCCGTTAAGACTTCACTCGCATCTTCTTTTGGTGTTCAAATTGAATCGATTGATACTCAATTAATTGGACCTTCATGGGGTAAGGAAATTACTCACAAAGCGCTCTACGGATTGTTTGGCTTTATCTTGGTAGTTCTTCTCTACCTGACTCTTGCCTTTGAACCAAAGATGGCGGTTGCTGCAATTGTCGCCGTTATCCACGATGTATTTATCACTGTTGGTATCTATGCACTTGTGGGCTTTGACGTTACCCCCGCTACGGTAATCGGATTCTTAACAATTCTGGGTTACTCGTTATACGACACTGTGGTTGTCTTCGACAAGGTTCGCGAAAATACCAAGTCCATTACAAGCACTGGTCGCGTTACTTATTCAGATGCCGCCAACTTAGCTGTAAACCAGACGCTAGTTCGTTCATTCAACACCTCATTGATTGCGCTATTGCCTGTGGCATCGATTCTCTTTGTTGGTGCCGGATTACTAGGTGCTGGAACGCTGAAGGATCTTTCACTGGCGCTATTCGTTGGATTAGCAACCGGTACTTACTCCTCGATCTTTATCGCAACCCCGATCTTGGCAACACTTCGCGAACGTGAACCAGCCATGAAGGCGCTTCACAAGCGAGTGGCACAACATTCAAATGCTGCGA
>CAILSO010000027.1 GCA_903836945.1 uncultured Actinomycetes bacterium
ATCTAAAACTAAATTTAAAAACTTCCTTTTGAAAGCTCTCGCATCCGCGGCGTTAACCGAACTTGTTAGTCGGCGCGCTGAACGCTGAGAGAAGTATTGCCTAGATTTGGGTTAAAGACCAACTTAAGCGCGAAATCCCGCCCAAAAAACCCTATCTAGTTCGCAAATGAACGTTCTGCAATAGCCCAAATGCGATCAATGTCGCGAACATGCTAGATCCGCCATAGGAAACAAATGGCAATGGGACGCCAGTCATTGGCACCAGACCCATCGTCATGCCGATATTTTCAAATGTTTGAAAGGCAAACCAAGCAATCGTGCCAACGCAGACTAATCGGCCAAATAAATCATTAGTTCGTTTTGCAATGGCAAAAGCTCGATAAAAGAAGAGTCCAAAGCAGATCAAAATAAATCCACAACCCAGGAAGCCAGTCTCTTCTCCAGCAACTGTAAAGATAAAGTCGGTCTGTTGTTCGGGTACAAATCTGCCATTTGTTTGCGGCCCATTAAAAAGCCCCTTGCCGAAGAAACCACCAGAACCAATTGTGATTCGAGATTGCCGTAATTGATAACCGCTAACTTGTGGGTCGGCAGCTGGATCGACAAATGATTGCAGACGCTTTACTTGGTAGTGGCTTACGACGCCAGCCTTTACTGCAACAAAGCCACCGAGAAGTGCAACAAGTAAGAGGCCAACAACCCAACGAGTTGGGGCGCCAGAAGAGCCGATCATCGCAACAATTGCCGCGCTGATGATTACGACTGTTCCAAGGTCGGGTTGCAACATAATCAAGAGGATTGGGATGGCAGCGATTGCCAAAGCTTTCATAACATCGCGGTCGGTTGGATTGCGACTTGTATCTAATTGTTCGGACAAAATCATCGAGATCCCAACAATGATCGCGATCTTTGCTAATTCAGCTGGCTGGATCTCAAAGCCACCTGGAAATTTGATCCAGGCTCGCGCGCCATTTACGGTACTTCCAACTCCAGGGACAAGCACCGCAACTAATCCAAGAACACCAAGGCCCCAAACAATTGGGGTGTAAGCACGTAGGAGTCGATAATCGATCAAGGTTGTTCCGTAGGCAAGCGCGGCGCCAATCGCTAAGTTAATGATGTGCCGCTTTAAATAATATTGTGGATCTAAGTGTTGCGAGGCAAACCAACTTCTAGTTGCAGCCCAAACCAAAATCGTGCCAAATATCGAGAGTCCGGCAACTGCAAAAGTTAACGGCCGATCAAAGCCACTTACATTGTCACGGAACTTACTGCGGCGCTTATCTAAAACGTGTGGGCGACCAACTCTCATTTGGTTACCAACTTAGCATTCTTTGGATCAACCTTTGGAAGTGCGGTCGGAACGCCATTTGGGAAAATGCCTTTAGCTGGATCAATCGAACCACCGCTAACTCCAAAGAGCGCAGAATAAATATCTTTAACTCCAGGGGCCGAAGCGGATGCACCAAAACCACCTTGGCTAACCATAATCACAACTGCGTATTGTGGATTTTCCACAGGTGCAAATGAGGCAAACCAAGCAGTGTCATCTTTTGCTGAACCATTTGAATTTCTTCCAAGGTCTTGTCCAGTACCGGTCTTACCGGCGACATGAACCGGGAAACCAGCAAAGATAGGTGCGCCAGTTCCAGAAGTTGCAACTGCTCGAAGCGCGCTATGCAAAAATGTTGTTACCGCCGGAGTCAACGGAGCTTTACCCGTTACTTCTGGCTTAAATTCCTTAACCACGGTGCCATCTGGTTTAAGAATTGCTCGGGCAATCTCTGGCTTATAAAGGGTGCCACCATTGGCAATTGCGGAATAAAGCTGCGCCATCTGAATAGGCGTCATCAAAGTATCGCCCTGGCCAATTGAGAAGTTAACCGCATCACCGGCTCGAAGCACGTAGCCGTCAACACAATTCTCTTTGGCTATTGCAATTAAATAAGGCGTTAGATCTTTCTTCGAAGCTCTAGATTGATAGTTACAGAAGAAATTCTTATTTTGATCGAAGTATCTTTGTTTCCAACCACGATCAGGTAGTCGCCCAGATGCTTCTCCAGGAAGATCAATTCCAGTTAAGTGACCAACCCCAAAGCCACGTGCGGCATTAAAAAAGAAATCATTTAGCGAAGCATGTGGTCGCAGCCCACCGTCTTTTACCCACTGGTCGTATGCAATTTGATACCAGACTGTGTCACAAGAGACCGCGATTGCCGTCTGCATGCTGATGCGGCCAAGCGGATTGGTTTCAAAATTCTTAAACTCTCGGTTACCAATCTGAACTGATGCCGGACAGTCATAGCGCCCATTATTTAAGTCATAACCAGCGGCAGCTGCGGCAACAACAGAGATAGATTTAAAGGTAGAGGCCGGTGCATACATTCCTTGCACAGGTCGAATAAGCGCCGGAACACCCGCGCTCTCACTAAATAATTCTTTTGCTTGGGCTTGGGTTAAACCGGTCTGCCAAATATTTGGATCATAAGTTGGGTATGAAGCTAGCGCTAAAACTTTTCCAGTATGAACATCCATCACGATTGCTGCGCCACCATCTGCGTGATAGCCCTGGGATTTAGCACGTCGAACCGAACTTGCCAACGCCTTCTCGGTTGCAGCTTGCAAACGGGCATCGATATTAGTAACTAAGTTATCGCCAGAGATCGGGACTGTTTTCTGGGATTGCTGGGTTACTGCTTCTTTTCGATCAACAATTACTGTCTTTATTCCTGGGATGCCTCGTAGGTATTGATCGTATTGATATTCCAGGCCAGATTTACCAATAACTTCATCTCGATAAAAATGTGTATCTGGATTGAGTAAATCAGATTCGGTAACTGATCCAACGTAACCAAGTACGTGTGCCCCATTTTCACCAGCCATCGATGGATAGCTTCGAACTGGAACCGATTGAGCATCAACACCTGGATAGGAATCAGCATTTTCTAAAACCTTCAAAGCTTGTGCTTGTGTTGCGGTTCGGGTAACTGGAATTGGTTGGAATCGTGTTCCCTTCCAACATCCGGTTCGTTGGCCTAATGGCAACTCCCCGCAAAGACGTGTGGCGATGTAAAGATCTGCCGGATTTTGTCCGACTAAAGCTGCAACTTTGGCTAGTACTGCGGATCCCTTATCTGGCAACTTATCAATCACACTTCGATCAATTGTTATGACTAAACCTGGTCGATCCATCACTAATGGAATTCCGGAACTATCAACAATCGCACCGCGAACAGCGGGAGTGATTACATCGCGGCTTTGAATACTTAGCGCAGCATTTTGATACTTAGCCCCCGAGGCAATCTGCAGGTAAAAAAGCCGCCCTGCTAACGCCAGCATCAAAGAGATTACGAGAACTTGAACAATTACGATATTAAGTCTGGAGCGTTGACTCATTGGCGTTCTCGCGAGGTCAAAGTTAGGGCCCGCCACTTAACCAAGAGCGGTAATAAAATCGGCGCAAATATTAAAGTCCAAATGCCATTTCCAATTACAACTACCAAGTTATGGCTAAATGATCCGCTATTTTCGCCAAGAAGTAGGCCGATCATTAGGAAAATTATTAGCGTCAAGACCGAGCCAATAGCAGTAAAGAAAACAAAGGCGATTGGCCTAGCCGTAAAATCTCCGATGCTCTCGCGGTTTGTTGAAAATACATAACCAATTGCTGTTAGAACAAAGGCCCACTTACCGACTGGTGAATCTGCGGTTGGAGAGAAATCTAAAATTAATCCGCCAATGAAACCAAGAACGATGGCGCCTGATCTATCTTCCAGAGCCATTGCTCCTAGTAAGACGGCAAGATATAAAGAGAAGCCACTTATCGGAAGACTGATTTTAGAGATTGCCGCTTCTTGAATAACGAATACAAAAAGTAGGAATAGGGCGCTAATGCCCGCTCTACTCCAACTCACTTAGTCGCCTTTTTAGTTGCAGGTGAAGGTAGAACAGTTGGCTTTGAGCTCACAACGGTTGAAGTATCTGGCTTTGCGGTTGAAGTAACATAAATAGTTGCGGTAGGAGTTGGCTTTGGTACCAGTGAATCTTTTGGGTCTCCGGATGGGGCCTGCAAAATAATTGATACAACACCTAGGCCGTTTAGATCGGAGTAACCAGTTACGGTTGCGGTCTGCGTAAGCGAGGCATTTTTATGATCTACCGAAGATACAAAACCGATCGGAATTCCGGGAACAAATGGTCGATTGTTATCGCTGCCTAGCGAGAGAATTACATCTTTATTTTTGATGCTGCCTGAGGTATCCAAAAGTTGTAGGTTGTAAGTTCCAGAACCTTGACCCTGAAGAACCCCTATGCTCTGTGATCCAGCAATACGTACGCCGATTCGAAATGTCGGGTCACTCATTAAAAGCACGATCGCTGATGAACTCGAAACTGATTTAACGACTCCGACAAGTCCTAGATCACTCATCACCGTCATATCTTTTGCAACGCCATCGGATGCACCAGCATCTATCGTAATAGTTTGACTAAATGTCGAAGCACTTCCGCGGCCAATAACTCGGGCTGCTACGACCTTAAAGCCACCTCGCCCGGCAAGATTTAAAACTCCCTTTAACTTGGTTAATTGACCTTGAATGTCGGCATTTAAAACCAATTGGGTCTTTAGTTTGGCATTTTCAGCCTTTAACTCTTTAACTTCTGCCTTTGTCTTTCCAAAGTTCTTAATGTCACCAAAGAAATTTCCAACCGGTGAGAAGAAGTCCGAAAATCCGCGCTGGATCGGGGCAAGAATAGATTGCGTTGCACTTCTAGATCCCTTGGTCAGACTTACCCCACGTAAATCTAAGGTGATCAGAAAGAGTGAGGTGACTAGCAGAATAACCAGAAGCAGTCTGGAACGATTATTACTGCCAGCTGCCAATTGGTTTCTCCTAAAGTCTCTGCCAAATAAATTTAATTAATGGAAGTAAACGCCACTACCGTCGAGGCTCTGAGATCAAAACCTTCTCTAAGGCTTCAAACTCTTCAACGCACTTTCCAGAACCTTCTGCAACGGCTTGAAGAGGGCGTTCGCTAATGTGAACCGGCATTCCGGTTTCATGGCGAAGACGTTCATCCAAACCACGAAGCAGTGCTCCGCCACCGGTTAGGACAATGCCGCGATCCATCAGATCACTTGCAAGCTCTGGTGGAGTCTTATCCAATGTGCTCTTTACTGCATTAATAATTTGATTAACTGGATCTTCAAGTGCCTTACGAATATCTTCGGCAGAGACTCGAATAGTCTTTGGAAGTCCGGTAGCCAAGTCGCGACCACGTATTTCCGCATCTGGTTCTCCTGGAAGCTTGTAGGCAGATCCAATAGCCATTTTAATTTCTTCAGCAGTGCGCTCACCAAGTAATAGTGAAAATTCGCGCTTTACCCAATCAATAATTGCTTGATCTAATTCATCGCCGCCAACACGAATTGAAAGTGCAGTAACAATTCCACCAAGTGAGATAACCGCAACTTCAGTTGTTCCGCCACCAATATCAACGACCATATTTCCAGTTGGTTCGTGGATGGGTAGCCCGGCACCAATTGCCGCAGCCATTGGCTCCTCGATGATGTAAACCTTACGTGCGCCAGCTGCATAACCAGCATCTTTAACAGCGCGCTGTTCTACACCTGTAATGCCAGATGGAACGCAAACCACAATTCTTGGCTTTGCCATGTAACGACGCTTGTGAACTTTTTGAATAAAGTAACGGAGCATCTTTTCGGTAGTATCAAAGTCAGCGATCACACCATCTTTAAGTGGGCGAATCGCAACAATATTTCCAGGAGTACGACCGATCATTCGCTTAGCTTCAAGGCCAACTGCGAGAATGCCACCGGTATCCTGGTTAACTGCAACAACGCTTGGCTCGTTTAGAACGATGCCGCGGCCACGAACGTATACAAGAGTATTCGCGGTTCCTAGATCAACTGCCATATCTCGTCCGATAAATGACATTCGATTCTGGTTTTTGTTGCTCATCATTAACCTTTCATTTCGGGGAAGAAAATTGCAATTTCACGATTTGCTGATTCAACTGAGTCAGAACCATGGACAATATTTTGGACCACCTTGGTTCCTTGATCGCGCGCAAGATCTCCGCGAATAGTTCCTGGTTCGGCCGTAGTGGGATCGGTTGTTCCTGCCAATTTACGGAATCCCTCGATGACGCGATTGCCTTCAGCGATAAGTGCGACGATCGGTCCAGAGAGCATGAATTCCAAAAGTGGTTCGTAGAATGGTTTACCTTCGTGTTCTGCATAATGAACGGAAAACAATTCACGAGTTGGTGTGATCATTTTAAGAGCCGAGATCTGGTAACCCTTACTTTCAATTCGTCGAATAACTTCGCCGACAAGTGCGCGACGGACTCCGTCAGGCTTGACCAGGATTAAGGTGCGTTCTGTGCTCACGCCAATAGTCTAATCGGCGGCCGCAATATTGTTTAATCGCTCTTTATTTTGGCGGATTTGCCAGCAGATTGGCGCGGATAGCCTCACCCTTTCGGCCGACAACAATCGCTGCTACCCAAAGGCCGGCGAACACGGCGCCAACAAAGAACATGGTCGTTACTGCAAAACCATAAGCAACCAATGCAACCTGCAAAATAGAACCAAGAATCCAACCAGCCTTGCGCTTCATGATTCCAGTGTTAATTATTAGCGCAAGCATCAACAAAACTCCAAGCCAAATTGAGAGCGCGCTGTGATGATCCTTAGCCAACAACAATGCAAAACCGATTACAAAGATCTCCATTCCAATAACTGCTGATCCCAAGATACGCATTATTCGGCCGCCCGGTTGATGCGACGAATTATTGTTCGGGCTTCTCCGGCAGTCACGACCGATCCAGTTATTACCACTGCACTCACGCCCTCACTAACTTGATTCAATAAGGTTACTTGTTCTGTTGCGTAAGTAATTGCATTAATCAAATTTGCCTCTTTATAAACACGGTCAATCCCAAATACTTCTACCGCCGCTTCAAATAACTTATCAGCCGGGAGGGCCCGTGGTGAATTAGATTGGGTTACAACTAAGCGATCAACTACAGGTTCTAATTGACGCAGAATTCCAGTGACATCCTTCTCCCCCAAGACTGCTAAGACACAGAAGATTGATTCAAAATCAAATTCTGTCTCCAGGGTATTAGCTAGAGCCGCGGCGCCATGTGGATTATGAGCAGCATCAACAATCACGGTTGGATCTCGATGCAAGATCTCTAGGCGACCTGGGGAACTCACCTTCTCGAAGGCGCTGCGAATAACTTCGAGATCTAACTTAACTCCAGAAAATGCCTCAACGGTGGCGATTGCAATCGTTGCATTGTGGGCCTGATGAGAGCCATGAAGTGGCAAGAATATATCTTCATACTTTCCATATATTCCATTAACGCTAATCATCTGACCGCCGACCGCAATATCTCGACGCTCTAGCGAGAATTCAATTCCTTCACGATATGGAATTGCAGATTTCTCGACCACTTTTGCCAACAAAATCCGGGCAACTTCTGGCTCTTGCGCGGCCAAAATTACATGTGACTCTTGCTTGATAATTCCACTCTTGGTCTGCGCTATCTCTTCCACGGTCTCGCCTAGATATTCAGTGTGGTCTAAGCCAATTGGCATAAGCACTGAGACCGTACTCTGCACAACATTCGTGGCATCCCATTCGCCGCCCATTCCAACTTCAATAACTCCAACATCAACCGGAAACTCCGCGAAGGCAACAAAGGCCAGAGCTGTAATGGCTTCAAAGAATGAGATTGGGTGTGGCTGCCTGCTATCAATCAAATCTAGATAAAGGGCAATATCGTTATAGGAAGCGATAAATCCTTCAGGGGTGATTGGTTCTCCCTTGATTGAGATTCGCTCGAGAATGCTCTCTAAATGCGGACTCGTGAAACGACCGGTTCGATATTCAAGTTCAGTTAGAAGCGCATCAACCATTCGAGATGTGCTGGTCTTACCATTTGTGCCACCAATATGAATTGTTGGATATGAAAGTTGTGGCGAGCCAAGTGCATCTACCAATGCGGCAATTCGATCCATCGATGGTTCGATGCGACTCTCTGGCCAACGCTTAAGTAGCGCCGCCTCAACAACTGCAAGAACTTCTAAATCATCAGGAGATGTCATTATTTTTCTGGCAGTGCGGCTAGTTGTGCGGTGATGCTCTCGATATCTGCACTTGTTTGTGCCAGACGAGCACGAATCTCTTGAACAACTTCCATCGGAGCCTTTGCCATAAAGCCTTCGTTATCTAACTTAACTTTGGCCGTAGCCCGATCCTTTTCCGCCGTCGCCAAATCCTTAGTTAAACGGGCCCTTTCCGCAACAACATCGATAGCCCCGGTTAAGTCAAACTCCACGGTAATTTTGCCAACTTCAATCTTCGCACTTGGTGAACCAGTCATGATTTCTAGGCGGCAAACTTGGCGAAGCGCTGCTTCGTAGCCGGTGAGGCCAAGAAAATTTGCGGCAATCTTTGCCGAGGTTTTTATGCCTTGATCATTTCGGAAGCGACGAATTTCAGTCACTAGATCTTGCAACTGCGCAACTGTGATCTTTGAATCTTCATCACGATTGGCCGGATCAAATTTTGGCCAAGCTGCTGTAACAAGTGTTTCGCCACCGGTAAAGGAGCACCAAAGTTCTTCAGAAATAAATGGCATAGCTGGGTGTAGTAAACGAAGAAGTTGATCCAAGACATGGCCTAATACTCGCTTGGAGACTTCGGCTTCTTCTCCCCCAGCATTAAATGAAGCTTTCGAAAGTTCGAGGTACCAGTCGCATAGGTCATCCCAAGCAAAGTGATAGAGAATTTCACAAGCTTTAGCAAATTCAAATTTTTCTAGAAGTGAATCTACTGATTCGATCGTCTCGTCCAACCGTGTCAAAATCCATTTATTAATTGAATCAAGTGAGGCGAAATCTGGAAGTTCGCCTTCAATCGTTGCACCATTCATGATTGCAAAACGTGAGGCATTCCAAAGTTTTGTTGCGAAGTTTCGAGCGCCACCGATCCACTCTTCAGCTAGTGCTTGGTCAGTACCTGGATTGGCGCCACGAGCTAAGGTAAATCGAAGGGCATCCGATCCGTACTTATCCATAAATTCAATTGGATCAACGGTGTTACCGCGAGACTTACTCATCTTTTTGCCGAAGCGATCGCGAACTAAACCATGCAACGCAATTGTGTGGAATGGCGCTTTACCATCGGTGGCAAATAAACCGAGTAAAACCATTCTGGCGACCCAGAAAAATAGAATGTCATAACCGGTAACTAGAACACTAGTTGGGTAGAACTTCTCATAATCTGCTGTTTTCTCCGGCCAACCCAAAGTTGAAAATGGCCACAAACCAGATGAGAACCAGGTATCCAATACATCTGGATCTTGGGTGTAACCAGCTGGTGGTGTTTCATTTGGTCCGCAAACAATTACTTCATCATTTGGTCCGTAATAAACAGGAATCTGATGGCCCCACCAAAGTTGGCGTGAGATACACCAGTCATGCATATTGTCGATCCATTCAAAATATCTTGGAGACATTTCTTCTGGTTCAATTTTAATTCTGCCATCGCGAACCGCATCACCAGCAGCTTTAGCAAGCGGAGCCACTTTCACGAACCATTGCTTGGAAAGTCTTGGCTCGACAGTCGTGTCACAACGTTGGCAATGCCCAACAGCGTGAACATAAGGACGCTTTTCGGCAACGATGCGACCTTGTGATCGAAGTTCTTCAACTACCGCTTTGCGCGCTTCAAATCGATCCATGCCATCAAACTTTGTTCCGGAATTTTCCATAACTCCGTGTTCATTCATGATGATTGGCATATCGATCCCATGACGCAAAGCCATTTCGAAGTCATTTGGATCATGTGCGCCAGTTACTTTTACTGCACCGGTACCAAATTCTGGATCTACTAATTCATCGGCGATGATCGGAATTAAACGATTAACCAATGGCAGCATCACCATCTTGCCGATCAAATCTTTGTAACGAGGATCTTCTGGATGAACAGCGACCGCGCCATCACCCATCATCGTCTCGGCACGAGTTGTGGCAACGGTTATTGAGATATTTTCATCACCATATCGAACTTGGACAAATTCTCCGGCATCATCACTGTGCTCTACTTCAATATCTGAAAGTGCGGTGAGGCATCGTGGGCACCAGTTAATGATTCGCTCTGCGCGATAAATCAGACCAGCATCATATAAACGTTTGAAGATTTCTTGGACGGCCTTTGAAAGTCCCTCATCCATCGTAAATCTTTCACGACTCCAGTCAACCGAATCGCCAAGGCGCTTCATCTGACCAAGAATTGCGCCGCCAGATTCCGCCTTCCATTTCCAGACAGTTTCAATAAATTTTTCACGGCCTAAATCGTGACGTGATAAACCTTGAGCGGCTAATTGTTTTTCAACAACATTCTGAGTTGCAATTCCCGCATGATCCATTCCAGGCAGCCAAAGAGTTTCAAAACCCTTCATTCGTTTCATGCGCGTCAAGATGTCTTGCAAAGTGTGATCAAGTGCGTGGCCAATATGCAGGGAACCTGTCACATTTGGTGGCGGGATAACAATTGTGAAAGGTGGCTTCTTAGAATTTGGATCGGCCTTAAAGTATTCCGCGTCCAACCATTTTTGATAAAGCGGAGCCTCGATATCAGCGGGCGTAAAACTAGCCGCTAGTTCCTTCGGGTTACCGTTGCTCATAGTGGAGCAGTCTAGATTAAGCGCTCTTCTCTTCTGAACCTTTATCCGACTTTTCACTCTTGGCAGCGCGCTTTGGAGCGCCAGCGGCACGGGTAATTAATGTTGGAGTTGCTTCTTTGAGAACAACTTCTGGCGTAATTACTACCTTTTCGACTTCTGGCTTCGATGGAATTTCATACATGACGCTAAGCAGCGTCTCTTCCATGATTGCGCGAAGTCCTCTTGCACCGGTTCCGCGCTTAATGGCTAGATCGGCAACAACTTCAAGAGCTTCATCTGTAACTTCTAATTCCACTCCATCAAGCTCGAAGAGTTTGTGATACTGCTTGACCAAGGCATTCTTTGGTTCGGTAAGGATCTGCATAAGTGCTGGACGATCTAGATTCTCTACGCTTGTGAGAATTGGCAGACGACCGATGAATTCTGGAATCATGCCAAACTTCAGAAGGTCTTCTGGCATTACATCACCAAAGAAATCTTTCGCCGCATTCTCTTCGATGCCTTGAAGTGTTGCATTAAATCCAACGCCAGCCTTGCCTTTGCGTCCTTCAATAATCTTTTCAAGACCAGCAAATGCCCCACCGACAATGAAGAGGATATTTGTGGTGTCGATTTGGAGGAATTCTTGATGTGGATGCTTGCGACCACCTTGTGGCGGAACCGAGGCAGTTGTTCCTTCTAAGATTTTGAGAAGAGCTTGTTGAACACCTTCACCAGAGACATCTCTTGTTATAGATGGATTTTCACTCTTTCGCGCGACCTTATCGATTTCATCGATATAGATAATTCCTGTCTCAGCCTTCTTTACATCGAAGTCAGCGGCTTGAATTAGTTTAAGCAAAATATTTTCAACATCTTCACCAACATAACCAGCTTCGGTTAGCGCCGTTGCATCGGCGATAGCAAAAGGTACATTTAGCATGCGCGCCAAAGTTTGCGCCAACAAAGTCTTGCCGCATCCGGTTGGGCCAAGGATGAGAATGTTTGACTTAGAAAGTTCGATTGAATCTTCGCGCTTTGATTCACCTGATTGGACTCGCTTGTAGTGGTTGTAGACCGCAACCGAAAGAGATTTCTTTGCGCGATCTTGCCCGATTACATATTGATCTAGAAAGTTATAGATCTCTTCCGGCTTTGGAAGTTCTTGCAACCCAAGTGAAGAAGTCTCTTGAAGTTCTTCGATGATGATTTCATTACAGAGTTCGATGCACTCATCGCAGATATATACGCCAGGACCGGCAATTAACTTCTTGACTTGCTTTTGGGTTTTGCCGCAAAAGGAACATTTCAAGAGATCGCCAGATTCACCAATACGCGTATTCATAAGATAAGGCTAGGACTTGCCACTCTTTTATGAGGGCTAATCCCAGCCTTAACTTGTTCGCTTATAGGCGAATTACTAACTTATTACTTATTTGCTGATGCCTTGCGGCTAACCATCACTTGATCGATGATTCCGTACTCAACTGCCTCAGCAGCGGTAAGGATCTTGTCGCGTTCAATATCTTTAGTGATCTCTTCGTGGCTCTTGGTGGTGTGCTTTGCCAACATCTGTTCTAGCAAGGTACGCATCCGAAGAATTTCGCGAGCTTGGATTTCAATGTCAGAACCTTGTCCGCCACCTTCTGAATATGGTTGGTGAATCAAGATTCGCGCATGTTCCAGGGCGTAACGCTTGCCCTTTGCGCCACCAGCAAGAAGTACTGCAGCAGCTGAGGCAGCTTGGCCTAAGCAGACAGTCATGACATCTGGGCGGATGTATTGCATGGTGTCATAAATTGCAGTCAAGGCAGTAAACGAACCACCTGGTGAATTTATATACATCATGATGTCGCGATCTGGATCCATAGATTCCAGAGTCAAAAGTTGTGCCATAACATCGTTAGCAACGGTGTCGTCAATTCCTTGGCCTAAGAAGATGATGCGCTCTTCAAAGAGTTTTGTATAAGGATCTAAGCGCTTGTATCCATATGTGGTCTTCTCTTCGATCGTCGGTAGGACGTAACGAGAGGTAAATTCATTTACCTTTTCAAGGTTGTTCAAATTACTCATGCGGTTCCACCACTTCCTGATACTTGACCAGCAGAACGAACTACGTGATCTACAAAGCCATATTCCTTGGCTTCCTCTGCAGTAAACCAGCGATCGCGATCTGAATCAGCTTCGATGGTCTCTGCCTTCTGTCCGGTGTGGAATGAGATCAACTCTGCCATCTTCTTCTTGGTAAAGGACATTTGTTCAGCTTGAATCTTGATATCTGAAGCAGTTCCACCGATGCCACCTGAAGGTTGGTGCATCATGATTCTTGCATGTGGAAGGGCGTAACGCTTTCCGGGAGCTCCGGAGCAAAGTAAGAATTGGCCCATTGATGCCGCTAGACCCATCGCAACGGTTGCAACATCATTCTTGATGTATTGCATAGTGTCATAAATTGCCATACCGGCTGAGATCGATCCGCCTGGTGAATTAATGTAAAGGAAAATATCTTTATCTGGATCTTCGGCTGCTAGGAGAAGTAACTGCGCTGAGATCGCATTTGCCATCGAATCTTCAACAACAGAACCAAGGAAGATGATTCGCTCGCGAAGCAATCTTTCATAAACCTGATCACCCAAACCGCCGCCTGGGTTTGCGCCCGCTAATTGCGGTGTAATAATTTCCAAGAGTTCCTCCTGAGCTGATTTATCTACTGTATTGACCTTAACAACTTATTCGGCCAAATGCTTCCGCAAATTGGGATAAATAGGCCTAGACGTGTTCGCTCTGAGAGATAAATTATTCGGCGACTGGTGCAGCTTCTTGCTTTGGCGCCAACTCTTCTAGGTTCACTGACTTTCCAGAAGTGGTTACGACCTTGACGCGCGAAAGCACGCCTGCAAGAGCCTTTGCCCGTGAAACTTCAGCGACCATGGTTGTGATCTGGCCAGCCTCTGAAACTTCCTTAATAAATTGGTCCGGCGTCATTCCATAACGTTGTGATGCACGAACTAAATACTCGGTTAGTTCATTCTCATTAACAGAGACTGACTCTGCTTGAACGATATTGTCGAAGAGAATCTCTTGAGTAAGTGACTTTGTCACTTCTTCGGTTACTTCCTTGCGATGAGTCTCATCCTCAAGGCGACCTTCCTTTTCAAGGTGGTCATTTACCTCATCGGTAATCACATTTTCGGGAAGTGGAATTTCAACATCTGCAATCAGCTTTTCAACCAAGAGATCGCGAGCATGGGCGCCTTGTTCTAGGTGCTTTACGCGCTCTAGGCGGGTTTGGATATCGGTGCGCAACTCGGCCAAGGTATCGAATTCAGAGGCGAGCTTTGCGAATTCATCATTAAGTTCTGGCAGGTCTTGCTTCTTAACCGCTTTAACGGTTACTTCAACCTCGCCCTTTTCATTATCTTGTTGGCCAACTAGTTGAGTATCAAAGCGCTTTGATTCGCCAGCGCTAAGTCCAATCAGTGCTTCATCTAGGCCATCAACCATGCGATTGGTGCCAACTTCGTAAGAAATATCATTTGCAGTGCCGCCCTCTACCTCTTTGCCATCGATGGTTGCGACTAGATCGATCGTTACGAAATCACCATTTGCTACTGCCTTCTCGACAGTTGAGAGGGTGCCAAAGCGCTTGCGAAGTAGATCTACTTGTTCTGCTACTTCATCATCAGAAACAACCACATCTTCAACGGTCAGGGTGATCTCTGAGAAGTTTGGCAGTTTCAATTCTGGACGGATATCTACCTCGGCGGTAAATGAGAACATCTCATTATCAACCAACTTTGTGATGTCGATGGTTGGGCGACCAATAACAAATACATTCTGCTCTTTAATGGCAGCTGCATACATTGGTGAGAGTGATGAATTAATTGCCTCATCTAGAACTGCTGGGCGACCAACTCGTTGATCGATCATTGCAGCCGGAACATGTCCCTTGCGAAAACCTGGGATATTGATCTTGGTTGAAAGTGTCTTGTATGCACCATCGATGTAAGGCTTTAACTCTTCGAAAGTTACATCAATTGAAAGCTTCACTCTTGTTGGGGAAATTGTTTCAACAGCGCTCTTCACTTGACTCCCTTTGTTAATTTTCTAAATTAAATTTAAATTGCATTTAACTTCTGGTCGGGGCGGGGAGATTCGAACTCCCGGTCTCCTGCTCCCAAAGCAGGCGCGCTAGCCACTACGCTACGCCCCGCGGCGTAAGTGGCAATTCTATGGCTTTATTTACAGATGTCTAACCAGCCCAAAAATATGCGAAATCGCAGGCAAATTTTGCAATCCCCGACAATGCAAAATCCCCGACAATGCAAAATCCCCGACAATGCAAAATCCGCCGTCAATGCAAAATCCCCCGACAACGCAAAAGGGCCCCGGGATAACCCGAGGCCCTTTTGCTTATTCCTTTTAGATTATTACTTGCCGACCCAAACGTTGATTGGAGATGACAAGAAGTAGATCATGAATAGACCAGATACGACGTATAGCAAAGCATGAATTTCCTTTGCTCGTCCTTGGACTACGCGGATCAAGATATGTGAAACGAATCCAGCGCCGATACCTACAGAGATGCTGTAAGTGAAAGGCATCAAGATGATGGTTAGGAATGCTGGAATAGCAATTCCTAGATCATCCCAATCTAGATTCTTGATCTGAGTCATCATCAAGAAACCAACGATGACTAGTGCAGGTGTAGCAGCTTCGTAAGGAATGACTGCAACTAGTGGAGCCAAGAAAGTAGTAAGCAGGAAGAGAATTCCTGTTACGACTGAGGCCAGACCAGTACGAGCGCCTTCACCAACACCAGATGCTGATTCGATGTATGAGGTATTTGATGAGATGTTTCCAACGCCACCAGCTACTGCTGCAATTCCATCAACCAAGAGGATGCGATCGATTCCTGGAACGTTTCCGTCAGCATCGATTAATCCACCTTCTGTTGCAATCGCGGTAACTGTTCCTACGTTGTCAAAGAAGTCAGATAGGAATAGTGAGAAGACGAGTAGCAGAGCTGAGATAAAGGTGACTCGGTTAAATGCACCGCTCAGATTGATATGACCAAAGAGACTGAAGTCTGGTGTGGCCACGATCTTGTGAGGGATTGTTGGAACATTTAATCCCCAACCCTTTGGGTTTACATTCTTGCCATCGAAATTAGGGCCGATCTTGAAGGCCTTTTCAATGACGATTGCAACCACGGTTGTTGTGATGATGCCGATGAGTAGCGCACCCTTAACCTTGCGAACCAAAAGCGCAATGATCAAAAACAGACCGAATGCGAATACAACGATTGGCCATCCAACAAGGTTTCCGTTGTCACCTAGTTGTACTGGTACTGGACCAGAACCGGTGCGACGTACGAAACCTGAATCAACTAGACCGATCAAGGTAATGAATAGACCAATACCTACGGCGATCGCAGTCTTAAGTTGTTGTGGCACTGCACGGAATACGGCTTTGCGAACTCCGGTTAGAACTAAGACGACAATTATCAAGCCTTCGATAATTACAAGACCCATTGCATCTGCCCATGTCATCTTCGATGCAATACCTACTGCAACGAAGGTGTTTAGGCCAAGGCCGGTGGCGAGCGCCAATGGGAAGTTTGCAACAACGCCCATAAGGATTGTTAGCAGACCTGCCATGAGTGCAGTCATAGCTGCAACTAGTGCGAGATTTGGATGATCTCCATTTCCGCCTAGGAATTTTCCATCGCCATCTTTAACGAGACCGATGATTAGTGGGTTAAGCGCAACGATGTAAGCCATTGTGAAGAACGTGACGAAACCACCACGAATTTCACGACCTACTGTTGATCCACGTTGCGATATTTTGAAGAAACTATCGAGCATGAGGGACCTTCCTGATTTTGGTATCGGGGGTGTTTGCGACCCCGTGTGTAGTCACGACACACAAGCCGGAGGAAGATGGCCAAAGGCTAACCATTTACTCCTCAGTAATACCAAAGCGACACCAGCGAGTCCTCAAATAATCCGCAAATAAGTGGCGCAAAATCCCCGCCTATATCGATCTCATGCGGGGATTTTGAGCCTAGATTCGCGGTGTAACATTGCGCCACAATCGCAAAACATGCGGGTGTAGCTCAATGGTAGAGCCCCAGCCTTCCAAGCTGGCCATGCCGGTTCGATCCCGGTCACCCGCTCCATATTTATCAGGCCACTGAGCCCACTAACTGCAAGTAAGCCTTTCCAGTAATGGTTACTGGGTACCCAGAAAATGATGTTCCAGAACAACCATCCCCATCGATAATTGAAGAAATTAAATTCGCACCATTTGTTCCAGTAAAAATGGTTCCCTTGTGAACAAAATTAAAGTGGAAAGTTTTGTCTGTCGAACTCACGGCAACTTTGCCAATACTGTAACTCGTGTCGTAAGCCAAAGTCACTCCAGAACCAGATGAAATTGCCGTAGCAGAAAGATTTGATCCCATGGAACACGCACCAAATCCAGTCCGACTAACTGTCCCTGTCATGATTATTGTGAAGTCATAATTCTTATTTGCAGCTAAGTTTCCAAACGGATCGCTGAAGGATTCTCCGTAAGTGGCTGTTGAAATTGTCCAAGAGCTTGGAGCCCCAGAACCAACAACGTTTACAACTTTAACCTCGGAAGGTCCCGTTGCCCCTGTTGCACCGGTTGCTCCAGCACTTCCATTTGTTCCTGCAGTACCGGTGTCACCTTTCGGTCCTGTTGCTCCGGTTGCTCCGGTTGCTCCTGTTGGACCAGGAGTTCCCCCACCACTTCCGGAAGGACCTGTTGGTCCAGTTGGACCTGCGGGAC
>CAILSO010000028.1 GCA_903836945.1 uncultured Actinomycetes bacterium
AAGGTCTTGGTTAATTAAGGTCTTGGTTAATTAATACCGCGGGGCGCTTTTAGATTTAAGAATTCTTGGTTTGCGATCATTTCGCTTATTCCAGCAGACGGTGTGCCAATGTCTGCGTGATTCAACATCTTCTTCAAGCCAGGCCACAGTGTGCGGTGTTGCGGTTGGAATTAATTGATCACAACCTGGACATCGATACGGCTTTGTCGAAGTTGATCCAGTTATTCTGCGAACGACGTAAATACCTTCAGCGTGTTCTTCTACTGTTTGCGACGAGAGTGAGATGTCACGCTCCTCATCGTTATTTCTAGGCGCACGCTTAGAACCTTTGGGGTGATTTCTACGTGGGCTCACACCATTATTATTTCGTATTACCCAGCTAATTAGGGCAAGATAGCGATGTGAGAAAAACGAGCTCGGAATTCGCGATCGAAGTTCGAAACCTCAAAAAGAGCTACCCAAGCAAGGGTGATGGAGTAAAAATTGCCGTTGCTGGGATTGATCTGCAAGTTCGCACCGGTGAAATCTTTGCCTTGCTCGGCCCAAATGGGGCGGGAAAGACCACAACCGTGGAAATCCTTGAAGGCTATCGAAACCGTGATTCTGGTGATGTTGCGGTACTCGGTTGCGACCCGCAGGAACTTGGCCGCCAAAGCAGTGAATGGCGAAATCGAATTGGCATCGTTCTGCAATCAACTAAAGATGCAGCCGACCTAACCGTGAGTGAAGTTATCTTTCATTTTGCAAAATACTACGCAAATGCCAGGGACCCTAAAGAAGTTATCGAAGATGTCGGTCTTACTGAAAAGGCTGGCGCAAGAATCGAGACCCTTTCTGGTGGGCAACGGCGTCGCCTCGATGTCGCCCTTGGAATTATCGGTCGCCCAGAGATCCTTTTTCTAGATGAACCAACCACTGGTTTTGATCCAGAAGCAAGACGCGCATTTTGGGAGTTGATTCGCAAACTCAAGGGCGAAGGAACCACGATTTTGCTTACCACTCACTATCTAGATGAAGCTGAAGCATTGGCTGATCGACTAGCTGTAATCACTGATGGAAAAATTATTGAAGTTTCAACCCCGGAGAACTTAGGGGGTAGAAATAGCGCAAAGGCCAAAGTTAGCTGGTTGGCCAATGGCGTTCGAAAGGAAGTAAGTACCGATAATCCCACCGCTGAAGTGATTAAATTGCAGCAGGAATTTGGTAGCGAGATTCCAGAGCTAACTGTTACCAGGCCAACGCTGGAAGAAATTTATTTAGAAATGATTGGTGCTAAATGAGACCGGGAATCTTACGAATCGGCATTCTGCGTGGGGGCCTTGAGATAAAGCAATTCATGCGCCAACGTGAATCCGTCGTCTTTACTTTGATGTTTCCAGTCCTACTTCTATTTATCTTTGGATCGGTATTCAAAGGAAGCATCGCCCCTGGCGTAACTTTTAGCCAATATTTTCTATCGGGGATGATCGCCTCAGGTTTGGTTAATACCGGCTTTCAACAATTAGCCATAATGATTCCGCTAGAGCGCGACTTTGGCACCCTAAAGCGACTGCGCGGAACCCCGATCTCACCGATCTCATATTTCATCGGAAAATTCATAGTCGTTTTCGCCTCCATGATCGTGCAAGTAGGCGCCCTATTGGCCTTCGGCGTTGCACTATTCGGATTGCACCTGCCCCAAACCGCTGAAAAATGGTTTCGCTTTACCTGGCTGGTTTTCCTCGGAAGTATTTGCTCAACAATTCTTGGCATCGCCTTTGCCGTAATTCCAAAGAATGGGCGAAGCGCATCCGCTGTTGTCTCACCTATTGTGATCGTGCTCCAATTTTTTAGTGGCGTCTTCTTTGTCTTTTCCACGCTTCCAAAGTGGATGCAGGATTTTGCGGCGCTCTTTCCACTCAAGTGGCTTACCCAAGGAATGCGTTCGGTCTTTCTCCCAGATAGCTTTGCCGTGAAAGAGGTTGCTCATAATTGGGAGTTATCCAAGATCGCAATTGTTCTCATTATTTGGTTGATCGCTGGAACAATTCTGGCTCTTAAGACCTTTCGTTGGGATTCAAAGTGAAGAGATTTTTAACATTATCAATCACATCAGCGCTAGCTCTCTCCCTCATTGCTCAACCTGCTTTTGCGGTAAGTGCCAAACCATCACCAAGGGCGACCGCTAAAGCAACATCAAAAGCAACGGTCAAAGCAACTTCGAAGGCAAGGTCCAAGTCAGCCGTAAAACCAACTACCCGCGTTTACCATCGTAAATATGTTCGCAAATTTGTAAAGCCGATTCCTTCCCCAGATCCACTCTGGCCACCACCAAATTTCAGTCACAATGGAAGTATTTATGCCAAAGTGCCCACCGCTGATGAATTAAAGGGTGCCGCATCAAATTCGAAGACGCTCACTGAAGGACTTAAGAATTGCGAGACTAATACTTGTGGCGCGGTATTTGTAGCCTCTGGAGGTGGCTGTAACTTCTGGGAGGTTGATTCGGTTATTTCTCAGATTAGTGCGACAGATTCATCTTCAAAGAGCCCAATTGGAACTCTTCGTACTTTGGAAACCGGTAGTTCGGCTAAGAAAATAAAAACAATTTTGCTGATCAGTCAGGCGCCGCTGGCAACCGGAGTTAGTTTAGGTGGAATTTCTGCCAAGTGTTGGCAGAGCTCCCCTGGTGATAACGTTCCTTCAAATACTTACACACCGATCGCGCCACATAACTAATAACTAAAGTTTTAGCGATTAGCTCCTGGTACCCAAAGTTGGTCACCAATTCCCTTATTTGCATATCGCGCTAGAACAAAGAGTAAATCGGATAAACGATTTAAATATTTCGCAGTTAGTGGGTTAACACCAGCGCCAAATTGGTGAATGGCATGCCAGGTATTTCTTTCAGCTCTTCTTGTAACCGTTCTTGCAACATGCAAGAGTGAAGCGGCAGGGGTCCCAGAAGGTAGAACAAAGCTACGAAGCGGTTCGAGCTCAGCATTAAACTTGTCGATTTGTTCTTCCAGAAAAGATATTTGTGATTCCAGAACCCGAAGAGGCTCTATCTTTGGCTCGTCAATAACTGGTGTGCAGAGATCGGCGCCAACATCGAAAAGGTCATTTTGAACTCGGACTAATAATTTGGTGATCTCGGCATCATTTAATTGTCCGAGAGATATGACGACTCCGATTGATGAGTTCGCCTCATCGACATCGGCATACGCCTCAAGTCTTGGATCATTCTTAGAGGTACGGCTCATATCTCCAAGAGAAGTTGTGCCATCATCACCAGTTTTTGTGTAAATTCGAGTCAGATTAACCATGGGTGGAGCCTATTAGAGTCGTTACGATACGACCATATGGAATCGCAGACCGAAGCTTTTCAGATCACTGGCGGCAGGCCATTGGTCGGCGAGGTCACAATTTCTGGCGCCAAGAACTCAGCCTTGAAGTTGATGGCCGCCTCACTTCTTGCGGTCGGCAAAAGCACCATCACCAATGTTCCGGATATCGCAGATGTTCATATTATGGAAGAACTTCTTACCCGGCTTGGTTGTTCGACTAAATACGAACCTAGTGCTCAGATTGTCACGATTGATGTTCCAATCGCGCCTGGCCACAGAGCTGACTATGACCTGGTTCGGAAAATGCGAGCTTCGATCAATGTCTTAGGTCCATTGCTTGCCAGAGTTGGTGAAGTAGAGGTCGCCCTTCCAGGTGGCGATGCAATTGGTTCACGTGGCATCGATCTTCACATCAAAGGTCTTACAGATTTAGGTGCAAAAGCTAGATCTGAACATGGTTTTGTAATTGCAACAGCGCCAAATGGTTTAAATGGCGCCCGCATAGAATTAGATTTCCCAAGTGTCGGTGCGACTGAAAATATTATGACTGCCGCTGTTTTAGCAAAGGGAACTACGGTAATTGATAATGCCGCCCGCGAACCTGATGTAGTGGATCTTGGTGAATATCTAGTTGCGATGGGTGCAAAAATTTCCGGACTCGGAACTCCAGTTATCACAATTATTGGCGTTGATGAATTAACACCAACAACGCATGCAACTCTGCCGGATCGAATCGTTGCCGGAACTTGGGCTTTTGCCGCAGTAATGACTAGGGGCGACATAACTATTCATGGTGGGCGAATTGATCACCTAGAAGTTCCACTAGATAAAATTGTTGAAGCCGGTGCGGTTGTAACTTCCACTAAAGATGGCTTTCGAGTAAAAATGGATAAGCGTCCGATTGCGGTAGATGTTGCCACTCTTCCCTACCCAGGATTTCCAACAGATCTGCAACCTTTTGTCATTACGATGAATTCAATCGCCGAGGGAAATTCCCTAGTTACCGAGAATGTATTTGAAGGTCGCTTTATGTTTGTAAATGAATTACAGAGATTAGGCGCACAAATTCATGTTGATGGACATCATGCGGCAATTTCTGGCATCGAACATTTATCTGGCGCACCAGTTGCTGCAACCGATATCCGCGCTGGCGCTGGCTTAGTTTTAGCGGGATTAGTTAGCGATGGAGTAACAACTGTCGAAGATGCATTTCACATCGATCGTGGCTATCCCGGATTTGCCGAAGCCTTAAAATCCTTAGGCGCCCAGGTAGAACGTATTTAAGCTTCTGGGCTCTCGCCTAAGATCGATACGCGATTATTTGATACTGAGATAAATCCACCATTGATTGTAAAACTCTGATCAGAGCCATCGCTAGCTTTAATGCTTACGGTTCCATCAACTAGAACACCAAGAAGCGGGGCGTGGTCTGGCAAAACGCCAATATCGCCTTCTAAGGTACGAGCTGAGACCATCTTTGCCTCGCCCGACCAGATCCGCTTCTCTGGTGAAACTACTTCAACGGTTAGATTTTCAGCCATTTGGAATTATGCCTTAGCCAATTCTGCAGCCTTTTTCTCTACATCTTCCAAGCCACCGCACATGAAGAATGCTTGTTCTGGAACGTGATCGTACTTTCCATCAGCAAGCGCTTCGAAAGCTGCGATTGTCTCTGAAAGTGGAACGAATGATCCATCGATACCTGTGAAGACCTTTGCAACGAAGGTATTTTGTGAGAGGAAGCGCTGGATACGACGTGCACGTCCTACCAAAATACGATCCTCTTCAGACAATTCATCAATACCAAGAATTGCAATGATGTCTTGTAGATCCTTGTAACGCTGCAGGATTTGCTTTACGCGGTTTGCAACACGGAAGTGATGTTCACCGATATAGCGAGGATCCAAGATACGAGAAGTTGAATCCAGTGGATCCACTGCAGGGTAGATACCAAGTTCTGAAATTGGACGAGACAACACTGTTGTTGCATCCAAGTGGGCGAATGTGGTGTGAGGAGCTGGGTCGGTAATGTCATCGGCAGGAACATAAATTGCCTGCATTGATG
>CAILSO010000029.1 GCA_903836945.1 uncultured Actinomycetes bacterium
CGATTGGATCTTGGTTTACAAAGTCATGGTGAATCTTTGTCCAACAAAATCCGATGATTTTTTTGTTTTCGATTGCTATGAAAAATCCTTCTGGATCAAACCAAGGTTCTGCGATTCGATTCTCGTGATCTGCCATGGCCCAATTTCCTTGATCCGGATGGGTGGCAAATATTTTATTATTTAGGGCAAGCCACTCTTCTTTATGAAATTTTGGATTGAAGGTGGTTATCTCAAAATTGTGGGGGACGTTTGGGATTTCAGAGGTTAAAGATCGATGAAGCTTAAGGATGTGGCGCATTAGTTCGCGTTAACAGGAACTTCTTTACCTGAATTTGGAAGTGTGAATCGGTATCCAACGTTTCGTACTGTTCCAATTACGGCTTCGTATTCGGGGCCGAGTTTGGAACGAAGGCGACGGATATGGACGTCCACGGTGCGAGTGCCACCGAAGTAGTCATAGCCCCAGATCTCTTGCAAGAGTTGGGCGCGGGTGAAGACGCGGCCTGGATGCTGGGCTAAGAATTTGATAAGTTCGAATTCCTTGAAGGTTAGGTCAAGGGCGCGGCCCTTTATTTTTGCGGTGTAAGAATTTTCATCTATGACAATTTCACCGGTGCGAATTTCGCGGGCGCCTGCATCACTTGAGAGTCTTTCAACTTCGAGTTTTCCGACTGCGATACGAATTCGTGCTTCAACTTCTGCAGGGCCTGCGGTATCAAGGATGACATCGTTGAAGCCCCAGTCTGCGTTCATGGCAGAGAGGGCGCCTTCGGTTGCAATTGCGATGATGGGGCAATTGATACCGGTTTGAATTAAAAGTTTGTTAAGTGCTTTTGCAGAGGTGAGATCTTTGCGGGCATCTAGAAATAGGCAATCAACTTCTGGGACATCGATTAGGACAGATGCTTCAGCAGGAAGGATGCGAACTTGGTGTTGCAATAGGCCAAGGCTTGGCAACACTTCGGCTGATGCGCCAAGAGTGTTGGTTAGTAGAAGAATGCGGGCCATGAGGCATGCAAGGATACTCTCGTGAAAACTCTTCTCCCACTCGCAATTGTTTTGGCCATCGCCAGCAGTTATGGGATTTGGTATCGCCGCAGTCGCGGCAAGATCAAGGCCAGAAGTGGTGTGGTGCCGGCAGTTGTGGCGGGCGATCTGACTGGGGCCTCCACGGGGCCTATTAAGTTTGGATCTCGGGTTACCTTGCTTCAGTTCTCCTCGGCCTTTTGCTCGCCGTGTCGGGCCACTAGAGCCCTTTTGGCAGATATCACCGAAGAGATGTCAGACGTCTCCCACATCGATATCGATGCCGAAAGCCATCTGGAATTGGTGCGTGGGTTAGATATCAGATCAACCCCGACAACTTTGATCTTGGATGGCAATCAGGTGGAAGTAGGTCGTGCGGTTGGTGCGCCAAAGCGGGCGCAAGTTATTGCCGCTATTTCTGCAGTTGCACCTGTTAAGTAACTGCAAGTAATTAGCGATTAGTGTTTTGAATTTGTATTACCTACGCTTTGCACATGGCAATTATCAACACATCGGTTAATGCAAATACAAAATTAATTGATGCCCGCGGTCCAAGATTTGGGGCAGCGATTACAACTGTTGTGTTGGCTATTTCTTTAGTAACTCATTCAACTTGGTTGGTTGGTTTGCAACTTGTCGTATTTGCTATTGGTGCTATTGGTACTCCAGCAAGAACACCTTATGCGCTTATTTTTAAGAAGTTTGTGCGTCCTCGATTGCGTGGTGAAGTTCCTACTGAGGATGTGCGACCACCTCAATTTGCCCAGGCTGTTGGATTGGCATTTGCTTTAGTGGCATTTGTTGCTGGATTAGTTGGGGCTAAGAGTGTTTTTGTGGTTGCGTTAAGTCTTTGTTTAGCAGCTGCGTTTTTAAATGCGGCATTTAATTATTGTTTGGGTTGTGAAGCGTATTTATTAATTGTCCGTTTAACAAAATAAATTTAAAAAGTTAAAAAATAAAAA
>CAILSO010000030.1 GCA_903836945.1 uncultured Actinomycetes bacterium
CTCAACTTAAAGTTGGCGCCACAAGGTTCAAATCCAACGACGGTAACCACCAGAGTTCCTGCTGGAATCAACGATGGTGCAAAAATAAAGTTAAAGGGTCGTGGTTCGCCGGGCCAAGCCGGACCAGGAGATTTATATATAACGGTTAATGTTGTTAAGCATCCAGTCTTTACCCGCAAGGATTTAAATCTGCTTATGACTTTGCCAGTAACTTTTAGTGAGGCAGCGCTGGGGGCAGATGTAAAAGTTCCAACGCTAGATGGCGATGAAGTAACTCTTCGAATCGCGGCCGGAACTCCAAGTGGTCGAACACTTCGGGTTAAAGGTCGGGGCGTGAAATCTGCTAAAGGGACTGGTGACTTACTTGTAACAATTGAAGTTCAAGTTCCACAACGAGTTGATGGCAAAGCGAAGAAGGCACTTGAAGATTTCGCAGCAGCAACGACAGATTTCAATCCGCGTGAAGATTTGGCACAGAGAGCTCGCGCCTGATGGCTGATGAAATAACGAATGAAAGTCATTCCGATGATGAAGCGGTTTATGTAATTTCAATCGCCTCACAACTTTCGGGCATGCACCCACAAACACTTCGCCAATATGATCGTATGGGTCTAGTTTCACCGGGTCGTGCATCTGGCCGAGGCCGACGGTATTCACTTCGCGATATCGCATCATTACGTAACATCCAGCGCCTAGTAGGCGAAGGCATCAACCTTGCCGGCATAAAACGCATCATGGAGTTGGAGACTGCAGTTGCAAATATGGCGCTAGAAGTAGCGAAATTGCGGACCGAAGTAGATGCCTTGATAGAGGCAAATCCACCAAAGGGATTAGCTAGACGTGAGAAGCAAACTATCGTTGTTTACGAAGAAAAACGCTAAGGTTTGCGCCATGAGTTCACGCGATAAATTAAAAGATCAGATCCTAAAAAAAGCGGTAGTTCACGGAAAGGTAATTTTATCTTCCGGAAAAGAGGCCGATTACTACGTTGATCTTCGTCGCGTTACGTTAGATGCTGAGGCCGCGCCACTTGTTGGTGAAGTTATGTTGGATCTAACCAAGGATTTGGATTTTGATGCCGTTGGCGGTTTAACTCTTGGCGCTGATCCGGTCGCAACCGCGATGATGCATGTCGCAGCGAAGAGCGGTCGCAAATTAGATTCCTTCGTTGTTCGCAAAGCTGAGAAAGCTCATGGCCTACAACGTCGTATCGAAGGTCCAGATGTTAAAGGCCGTCGAGTTCTTGCAGTTGAAGATACTTCAACGACTGGTGGATCAGTAATGACTGCAGTGGAAGCACTAAAAGAAGCAGGTGCGATTGTCGTCGGAGTTGCAGTAATCGTGGAACGCGGCGCTGCACCGTTAATTAAAGAGAACGGTCTGGAATATTTAGCTGCTTACCAATTATCTGACTTAGGACTTTAATTAAGATAAATGTTTGCGAGAGCGCCACTCTTTAAAGATTTCTAAAGCAAGCGGCAAGATCGTTACGATCGCAATCGTCAGAATTATGTAAGTTAGGTATTTGCTGATGGTGTCGGCAAATTGTTTTCCAACGCCATAGCCGCCCCAGATAAGAACTTGGGTCCAGATGAGTGCGCCCACAACATTCCAAAATGCGAACTCTTTAAATGGAATTCGAACCATTCCAGAAACTGGATTTACTAAACCGCGTACGACTGGAACGAAACGTCCAAGAACAATGGCTTTACCGTGGCCATATTTAGCTAAGTAACGCTCGGCACTATTTAATTTTTCGGCGTTGAAGAATTTTGACTCAGCGCGGCTAAATGCCTTGCGGCCAAAGTGCCAACCAAGGAAGTGACCCATTTGTGATCCGATGATCGCAGCGATTGGTGCGCCGATTGCGAGTTCGGTAATTGAGAAGTGATGAGCTCCGGCTGGGACGCCGATGCCGGCTGCAAAGAGGCCACCGCTAATAAGCAGGGTGTCACCTGGCAGGCCAATGATCAGTGGCAGGCCGGTCTCTAGGAAGAGCACGCCAAAGGCGATGACCAAGGCGTAGTTGCTAGATAGGGCGCTGGTTATGTTGATAAAGCTCATGAGATTGACAAATATACCTATTTATTTGCATCTCCTAGTCATCTTCAGCAATATATGTGTAACCTTTCGGGGTTCAGTGTCCACCGACGCACACTTATAGGAGAACTACGTGGCTAATCTCGTCCAAGTAACTGGGTCAAATCTGACCTACGTCTATATCGTCCTGGCAATCTCATTGGTGGCGCTCGCCATCGCCTACGCACTTCGAGCTCAGGTTTTGGCTCAGAGCGAGGGCACCGAGAAGATGAAGGAGATTGCAGCCGCTGTTCAAGAAGGCGCTGCAGCATATCTCAATCGCCAATTTAAGACCCTTTCATATTTCGTAGTAATTGTATTTTTCTTACTTTTCGCACTTCCTGGCCATTTAGATATTCGTATCGGTCGTTCGATCTTCTTCCTACTTGGCGCCGCATTTTCGGCAGCAGTGGGCTACAACGGCATGTGGCTTGCCGTTCGCGCCAATGTGCGTGTAGCTGAAGCTGCTCGTCAGAAGTCAGCTGCAAATGCGGTTCGAATCGCATTTCGTACCGGTGGCGTAGTTGGAATGACAACTGTTGGACTCGGCCTACTCGGCGCATCGCTTGTTGTTGCGATTTATCACGAGAATGCCCCAGCAGTTCTAGAAGGATTTGGTTTCGGCGCCGCGATGCTTGCCATGTTTATGCGCGTTGGTGGCGGAATCTTCACAAAGGCAGCGGATGTCGGCGCTGACCTAGTTGGAAAAGTCGAACAAGGTATTCCAGAAGATGACCCACGTAACGCTGCAACAATTGCCGACAACGTTGGCGACAACGTTGGTGACTGTGCTGGTATGGCTGCCGATCTATTCGAGTCATATGCCGTAACTCTTGTAGCTGCACTAATTCTTGGTAAGGCTGGTTTCGGTAACGCTGGTCTTATTTATCCGCTGATCGTTCCTGCAATTGGAATTATCACTGCAATAATCGGAATCTTCATTACACGTCTACGTCCGACCGATAAGTCAGCAATGCAAGCAATCAACCGTTCATTCTTTATGTCGGCGATTATTTCGGCAGTGCTAGTTGGTTTTGCAACTTATACCTACCTTCCATCATCACTAAAGCAAATGGCAGGTCTAACCACCGAAGCGGCAAATGTAAATGTAAATCCACGTGTACTCGCTATCGGCGCAGTATTAATTGGAATCGTTCTTGCTGCTGCAATTCAATTGTTAACCGGATTCTTTACCGAAGTTGGCAAGCGTCCAGTAAACGATGTTGCTGCTTCTTCAAAGACTGGCTCGGCAACCGTGATTTTGGCTGGTATTTCAGTTGGATTTGAATCTGCTGTTTACTCAGCGCTTCTTATTGCTGCTGGTGTCTTTGGCGCATTCCTACTTGGCCAAGGCTCAATCGTTCTCTCACTATTCGCAGTATCACTAGCCGGAACTGGTCTTTTGACAACGGTTGGCGTAATCGTTGCGATGGATACATTTGGTCCGATCTCAGATAACGCGCAAGGCATTGCTGAAATGTCAGGCGATGTAAAGGGTGAAGGCGCACAAATCCTTACTCAACTTGATGCTGTTGGAAACACAACTAAGGCAATCACAAAGGGAATCGCAATCGCGACTGCGGTACTTGCTGCAACCGCATTGTTTGGTGCCTTTACAGATGCAATTAAGTTGGCCGTAAGTGATGCCGGAAAGGCGATCACAGATATTCAGTTCCAAGGAGTTCTGGATGTTGCAAATCCACGTAACTTGGTTGGTCTGATTATCGGAGCAGCTGTTGTATTTATGTTCTCTGGTTTAGCAATCAATGCAGTATCTCGCGCAGCTGGCGCAGTTGTTCATGAAGTTCGCGAACAATTTAGATTGCACCCTGGAATCATGAAGGGTACCGAGAAGCCTGAATACGGCCGCGTTGTTGATATTTGTACTCGCGATTCACTTCGCGAACTTGCAACACCAGGACTGCTTGCAGTTATGGCACCAATCGCTGTTGGTTTCGGACTTGGTGTTGGCGCACTCGGTGCCTATCTTGCTGGTGCAATTGGTACCGGAACTTTGATGGCGGTATTCCTAGCTAACTCTGGTGGCGCATGGGATAACGCAAAGAAGATGGTTGAAGATGGAAATCACGGTGGCAAGGGTTCAGATGCACACCATGCAACTATCGTTGGTGACACCGTTGGTGATCCATTTAAGGACACCGCAGGTCCAGCCATCAACCCACTAATCAAGGTTATGAACTTGGTTGGACTTCTCATTACTCCAGCAATTGTTAGCTTTGCGCTAAATGGACATAACTTAATTTCTAAGTCCGTTTCACTGCTCGCAACATTAGTGATTATTGGAGCCCTAATTCGAAATCGTCGCGCCTCAACCGCGATCGCTTAATAGTTAGGTAACTTCCCCAAAAGTTATGGGCACAAAACTTGTAATCGTCGAGTCCCCCGCGAAGGCGCGCAAAATAGGCGGCTTCCTGGGGGATGAGTACGTAGTTGAAGCATCGGTTGGTCACATTCGAGATCTGCCTCAACGCGCTGCCGACATTCCAAAGGAATACAAGAAAATTGCCTGGGCTAAAGAGGGCGTAAATATTGAAGAAGAGTTTGAACCGCTTTATGTCATCAACCCTGATAAAAAAGCGAAGGTTTCAGAGCTCAAAGAGCTAATGAAAGATGCCGATGAGTTAATTCTGGCAACGGATGAAGACCGTGAAGGTGAAGCGATCGCCTGGCATTTAATTGAAGTCCTACGACCAAAGATTCCAATTCGTCGAATGGTCTTCCATGAAATTACCAAAGAAGCGATTCAAAAAGCTGCAAATGAAACTCGAGATTTAGATTATAGATTAGTTGATGCGCAAGAAACTCGTCGAGTACTTGATCGCCTCTATGGTTATCGGCTCTCACCAGTTCTCTGGAAGAAAGTTATGCCCCGCATTTCTGCGGGTCGAGTTCAATCAGTTGCAACTCGCCTAATCGTTGAACGCGAACGCGAAAGAATGGCATTCATCTCATCTAGTTGGTGGGACTTAACTGCAACTTGTGAGGCTGGTTTTAACGCTCGGCTACTTTCACTAGATGGCAAGCGCGTTGCAGCAACAAATGATTTTGATTCTAATGGTGGTCTTAAAGAGAAGTCGATTTCTAATATTTTGTTATTGGATGAAGCCGCCGCAAATGAATTAGTTCAATCGCTTCAAGGCAAGTCACTAGTTGTTAAATCGACCGAAGAGTCGCCACGCACCGAACGACCAAAGGCACCATTCACAACTTCAACAATGCAACAAGATGCCGGTTCTAGACTTGGCTGGGGTGCGCAATTAACAATGCGCGTTGCGCAACGACTTTACGAAAATGGCTACATAACTTACATGCGTACCGACTCGGTAACTCTCTCACAGAGTGCAATTGAATCGGCTCGTGCGCAAGCAAAGAGTTTGTATGGTGCCGAATACATTCCAGCTACCCCAAGAGTTTATGAAGGAAAGACTAAGAATGCGCAGGAAGCTCACGAGGCCATTCGCCCGGCTGGCGATATCTTTAAAACTCCTGGTGAATTAGCCCCTGAACTCTCTCGTGATGAATTTGCGCTTTACGATCTTATTTGGAAACGCACGATCGCATCTCAAATGTCTGATGCTAAGAAAATGCAGATGCGCGTTGATTTCGATGTCCAAAGTAAGAGCGGCGGCGATGCGATATTTCGAGCAAATGGTTCGGTTGTTACCTTCCCAGGTTTCTTAGCGGCCTATGAAGAAATCACCGATGAAGGTAAAGATGGCGAAGAGGATGATTCAAAGCGGCTACCGGCAATGGCTGTCGGAGATTCAATGAAGGTAAGTAATTACGCTTGCGAGGGCCATGAAACAAAGCCACCAGCTCGTTATACCGAACCAACTTTGGTTAAGAAGTTGGAAGAACTCGGAATTGGTCGTCCTTCAACATTCGCTTCCATTATTTCAACTATTCAAGATCGCGGATATGTAGCAAAGCGCGGTCGGGCACTTGTTCCGACATTCTTAGCATTCTCTGTTACTGGTTTACTGGAACAACATTTTGGCAAGTTAGTTGATTATGAATTCACCGCTTCAATGGAAGAAGATTTGGATCGCATTGCAAATGGTGAGGAAGATCGAGTTGCTTGGCTAACTAGATTCTTCTTTGGCACCGATGGAAATCCAGGGCTGGAAGCACTGGCTGCAGACCTCGGTGCAATTGATGCACAACAAATTAATACCATGAAAATGGGCCAAGATATTGAGATCAGAGTTGGCCGCTTTGGTGCATATGTACAGCAAGGCCAAGGTGATGATCGTAAGTTTGCAAATATTCCAGAGACGATGGCTCCAGATGAATTAACTTTGCAAGTTGCCTTAGATCTACTTGCACAACCTTCAGGCGAACGAGAACTCGGAATAAATCCAGCGTCTGGCTTCCCATTGCTCGCTAAATCCGGTCGCTTTGGTCCTTATGTAACCGAAGTTTTCCCAGAACCAGAGTTGGTTGTAGATAAGAAGACTGGCGAACTCAAAAAGCCACGCAAGAAGAAGGATGCACCAAAGCCAAAGACCGCATCACTTCTCTCTACGATGTCGCTGGATACAATTAATTTAGATGATGCCCTAAAACTTATGTCACTTCCAAGAACTTTGGGAGATTATGAAGGCGCACCAATCACTGTGCAAAATGGCCGTTATGGTCCTTACTTAACAAATGGAACTGATTCCAGAACTTTAACTTCAGAGGAACAACTCTTCACAATTACTCTTGATGAAGCAATTGAAATTTATAAGCAACCAAAGGTACGTCGTCGTGGTGTTGCAAAGCCACCGCTAAAAGATTTAGGTGTTGATCCAACTTCACAAAAGCCAGTGCTTGTTAAAGATGGCCGGTTTGGAATTTATGTAACCGATGGCGAAACAAATGCCACACTTCGTCGCGGCGATACCGTTGAATTCTTAACGCTAGAGCGCGGTATGGAATTACTCGCTGGCCGTCGTGCTTGGGAGGCGGAGAATGGTGGTGCGCCTCGTGCCAAGAAGAGTTCCAAGCGGGCGAAGAAATCTGCCCCAACATTGACTTCAAAGACGGTTAAAGCAACTGGCGCGCCTAAAACTAAGAAGAAAGCAGCCTCTGGAAAGGGAAAGCTCGCTACTGGGGCGAGCCTCTAGGCTAACGACATGGCCAAATCACTTCCATATCCTGGCGCGCCGGCGCAATCTGAAACACGAAGTGTTTTAGCGATTCCAGCATTTCGCAGGCTTTGGAAATCTATGGCCTTCTCATCATTTGGAGATTGGCTTGGGTTACTTGCGACCACAGCGCTGGCACAAGAACTTTCTGGTGGGAATTATAAGAAGGCAAACTTTGCGATCGCTGGAGTTTTTATTGTTCGCTTACTCCCAGCCGTATTTTTAGGACCGATCGCTGGAGTTATTGCCGACCGCTTTGATCGCAGGCGGCTAATGATCGTTACTGACATTATGCGATTCGCGCTCTACCTATCCATTCCAATTGTTGGAAACTATTTATGGCTTTACACCGCAACTGTCTTAGTTGAAGCGGTAACGCTCTTTTGGTCTCCGGCCAAAGAGGCTTCGGTTCCAAATTTAGTTCCTAAAAATAAATTAGAGAGTGCAAACCAAGTTTCGCTACTTGCGGCATACGGAACTGCACCAATCGCCGCTTTAGTTTTCTCCCTGTTAGCTCTATTTGCTGGTGCCCTTTCAAATATCGCACCTGTTCGGTACACATCTACCGCAGATCTTGGCCTCTACATCGATGCCATTTCATTTCTTTACACCGCTTGGGTCGTATATGGATTAAGTGAGATTCCTCGCGGTGCTTCAAGCAAAGCATCAGTCAATGAAAATATTGGCAAGTCCTTATTTGATGGATTTAAGTTTGTGAGTGGTTCAAAGATCATTCGCGGTTTAATTTTTGGAATGCTCGGTGCATTTTTTGCAGCGGGCGCGGTAATTGGGCTCGCTCGAACCTTCGTTGGCGACTTACATGCCGGCGATGCTGCTTACGGTGTTCTCTTTGGCTCGGTATTTACTGGATTGGCACTTGGAATTTCAGTTGGCCCAAAGGTCTTCTCACAATTTTCTAGACGTAGATTATTTGGCGCTGCGCTTACCATCTCATCATTTTTCTTAATCTTGCTCGCCTTAATCTCCAACCTAGTTTTAGCAATCATCATGACAATATTCCTCGGCGCATTTGCTGGAGTCTCTTGGGTTACTGGATTCACCATGCTTGGTATGGAAGTTGAGGATGAAGTACGTGGCCGAACCTTTGCCTTCGTACAATCTTTAATCAGAATCTCATTAGTTTTAGTTCTGGCAATCGCACCAGTTATTGCAGCTGCGATTGGTCGCCATACTTTTGCAGTTGGTGGTCTGCATGCCAGCTACAACGGTGCGGCATTCACGATGTTCTTTGCTGGCGTAATTGGAATGGCCGTTGGAATCGTCTCTTACTTACAAATGCGCGACCGACCAACCGTCTCACTTTGGTCTGATGTTATTGCGGCTTTCCGTGGCGACCTCGGTGGAATTACCGGCGGAAATCAAGCCGGGTTATTTATCTCATTTGAAGGTGGCGAGGGCGCCGGAAAATCTACACAGACCGAGCTCTTAAAGAAATATTTAGAATCGATCGGGGAAGAAGTTGTTTTAACGCGCGAACCTGGTGGCACGCCACTTGGTAATCAGCTTCGCAAAATTTTATTAGATAACGCAACTGGCGAGATTTCACCAAGAGCAGAAGCGCTAATTTATGCAGCAGATAGAGCAAATCACGTCCACGCCCTCATCAGACCAGCTCTTGAATCTGGCAAGGTTGTAATCACAGATCGCTACTTAGATTCTTCAATTGCTTATCAGGGTGCGGGCCGCGTATTAGCGCCAGCCGAAGTTGCAAGAATTTCTAGATGGGCAACCGAACGACTAATTCCGACTTTGACTGTAATAATTGATCTACCAGCAGAAGTTGGTTTAGGAAGATTGCAATCACGCGATCGTTTAGAAGCAGAACCACTTGCCTTTCATGAAAGAGTGCGTCAAGAATTTTTGTCGCTAGCTAATTCAGATCCAGAGCGATATTTCATAGTGGATGGCACCCAATCAATTGAAACCATTCATGAATTAATCACCGAACGTGTCAAAAACATTAAATTACTCAAGATCAATCAAACAAAGAAGAAGTAATGTCGGTCTTTGATTCGCTTATTGACCAAGAACATGTCATTCAAGTTTTAACTGGCGCAATTGCTGCCGCAAGTGATGAGACAAATACTTCACAAGAGATGACACATGCCTGGCTATTTACTGGTCCGCCAGGATCTGGGCGAAGCAACGCCGCGATGGCTTTTGCTGCGGCTCTAGTCTGCAAAGAGAGTGGCTGTGGAAAGTGCGTCAATTGCACAACCGCCTTGGCCGGAAGTCACGCCGATGTTGAATTGATTCGCACCGAAGGACTTTCAATCAAGATTGATGAAGTGCGAGAACTTATTACTCGCGCATCATGGAGCCCATCGGTGGCAAACTATCGAGTAGTTGTAATTGAGGATGCCGATCGCCTGACCGAATCTGCGGCTAATGCTCTTTTGAAAGCGGTAGAAGAACCAGGCGCCCGAACTATCTGGCTTTTGTGCGCGCCATCTACCACCGATGTGCTTCCTACAATTCTTTCCAGAACTCGAAATTTAGTTCTGCGAACACCATCAACAACCGCGGTTGCTGCATTGCTAGAGAAAGAGAATATCGCCAAGCCACTTGCCGAATTTGCAGCGCGTGCTTCACAAGGACATATTGGAAGAGCTAGACACTTGGCAAAGAGTGAAGTCGCACGTACTCGCCGCGAAGCGATTCTAAAGATTTCACTAATAATTAATGACATTGCCTCAGCCTTTAAAGCAGCGCAAGTTTTGGTTGATGCGGCGAAACAAGAAGCCGAAGAAGAATCAGAGATGCGAGATGAAATTGAGCTCAAGAATCTAAAAGAGGCTTGGGGGCAACAAGGTTCGAAATTAACCCAAGGTGGCGCTAAGGCAGTTAAAGAATTGGAGAAAGAACAGAAGTCTCGTGCTACGCGTGCGGTAAGAGATTATCTAGATCGAGCACTATTAGATATCGCCACAATTTATCGTGACATTTTATTAGTGCAATCTGGATCTACCGATTCGCTAATTAATTCAGATTTGCTTACCGATATCAATGCAGTGGCAAATCGAAGTACGCCAGAGGCGACCATGAAGAAGTTAGATGCAATCATGAAAACCCGGATCAATTTGGCGCATAATTCGGCACCGCTTTTGACGGTAGAAGCATTGATGGTGCAATTAAAGTGAAGGCGCATTGGCGCTCAATTACCGCGGCCCTCTTAGGGCTATTCGTGCTTGCTGGTTCGGTAGTCGGATATCGGGTACTAACCAATCCAGGCTGGAGTTTGAAGAAATTTCAGACCCAACCACTCAACTGGAGTAGTTGTTATGGAAATTTTGACTGCACCTCTTTTAAAGTTCCAGTTGATTACAACGCGATAGATGACCGAACATTTACTCTGCAAGTGCTTCGCCATAAGGCGATCGACCAACGAAATCGACTTGGTGCGCTAATAGTTAACCCAGGCGGCCCTGGCGGATCAGGCGTGGATTATGCCTATAACGCTGACTCGATAGTTTCACCGGCCTTGATAAGTAAGTACGACATTGTTGGTTTTGATCCACGAGGTGTAAATACCTCCGAGCCAATTCGCTGTCTCTCAGATAAGGCCGAAGATGAGTTTTTGGCTAATGATGGCCAAGCTAGCAATATGCAAGAGGTCAGAGCAATGGTTGCAAAGGCAAAGAATTTTGCAGCAAGTTGCGCCCGCGCTGCCGGAGATCGAATTGGTCATTACAGCACGCTTGAAGGTGCAAAAGATATGGAGATCTTGCGCTTAGCACTCGGTGAGAAAAAGTTAAATTACTTAGGAAAAAGTTATGGAACTTATCTCGGAACTTTATATGCCGCGCTCTATCCAAACTCCATAGGACATATGGTTTTAGATGGCGCCGTTGATCCGAATGTATCTTTGAAAGAACAAGATTTAATTCAAGCCCAAGGTTTTGATCAAGCGCTCAATGATTTTCTGGCTTCTCAGCACAAATTTACTTTGGCAGATATCAAAAAGTTGATTGCAGATGCGAAAGAAAAACCAATGGTGACAACTCACCAGAGAAGCGCAACTCAAGCACTGATAATCACTGCGATAGCTGCCTCGCTTTATGATAATCAAGCAGGCTGGCCTAAGTTAGCAATTGCTCTGACCCAAGCAATTAATTACAAAAATCCAAATGAGCTTTTAAGTATTGCCGATGATTACTATCAAAGAGATAGCTTTGGTAAATACGTGAATAATGAGAATGACATCTCAAATATCATCACCTGCTCAGATTGGTCGGTTAAAGATTCACCAGAACAAATGCTCGCCGATCGCTCTAGATTCCAAGCTGCGGCTCCGATCTTTGGCCCCTTTTTAAATTTTGCCGGGCTTACCTGTAAATATTGGAAGGCAGCGCCAGTTGCGCTAAAGCGAAAACTTACAAATATAAAGACGCCACCAATCATTGTTATTGGTGTGACGCGCGATCCGGCTACTCCCTACCTCTGGTCAAAGGCGTTGGCCGGGGATTTAACTAACTCAGTCCTTTTAACCTTTGATGGCGAGGGCCATACCGGCCATGGCCGCGGTAATTCGTGTATCGATAGCAAGGTGGATGCCTACTTTTTAACGGGGCAGAGCCCGGCGCCTGGGTTGGTGTGCGTAGCAAGTGGTAATTAGCACCATTTGAAATACGGCATTATTTCCCTATGCGTTTAGACCACATCTCATATGCCACGACCCATGACCAACTTGCTGACACTGTTCAACGCTTAGGTTCCAGACTTGGTTGCACCTTTGCAGATGGCGGTATTCACCCACGATACGGAACTCGTAACTTCACAGCGCCGTTAAAGAATGGTCAATACATTGAAGTTGTTTGTCCACTAGATCACCCTGCAACAGAATCAACACCTTGGGGTAAAGCCGTTAGCAAGAAAGCAAATGAAGGTGGCGGTTGGTTGACTTGGGTTTTCTCAACTGAAGATGTCGCACCTATCGAAGCAAAATTTGGTCGGCCAGCACTTGAAGGACATCGTTTACGTCCTGATGGAAAAGATTTAAAGTGGAAGCAAATCGGAGTTTTGGAAATTTCAGAATCACCAGAACTTCCATTCTTTATTCAATGGCTAACACCAGAACATCCATCGAATGAGGCAACCGGCACTAGCAAAATCACCAAGATGGAAATTGCATCAAAGGGTGAGCTAGATGAATCTTGGTTTAAATCCGAGATCCTTGGTGGTCTAGATGGCGTAAATGTTTCTTGGATTGATCCATCTGCAAATGACGGCGAAAAGGGAATCGTTGCGGTTGAATTCGAAACTCCAAACGGAAAAGTTCTCGTCGATTAATTTCTTGAACTTCTAGTTTTGGCCTCGGTGGCTCAGTGGTAGAGCAGCCCACTCGTAATGGGCAGGTCGCCGGTTCAATCCCGGCCCGAGGCTCCAGATATTTGCTAAGTATTTTGTAATAACTATTGCTTGTCATTTCAAATCATAGAATTATCTCCACGTGAGCAAACGCCCCCAAGAAGCAAAATACTTTCGGGGGGATCTCCAAGGACTTCGTGGCATTGCCGTTCTATTTGTCTTGCTCTTCCACGCTGAATTTAAAGGTTTTCAAGGCGGATTTGTTGGCGTAGATATTTTCTTTGTTCTATCTGGTTTTCTAATCACCAAAAATCTTCTCGAAGAAGAGATAAAAACAGGGACGATCTCGCTTCGAAACTTCTATGCCAAGCGGCTACGGCGGCTACTTCCAGCCTCATCTTTAGTCCTAATCGCCACTTTAATCTTGGGTTATTTCTATCTTCCGCCGGTTCTCCTTCCAGACCTTACGCGGGATATCTCAGCTGCCACCTTATATATTTCGAACTTTATTTTCGCCGGCCGCGCTACCGATTACTTTGCCGCTAATGCCACGCCCTCGCCAGTTCTGCATTTCTGGTCACTTAGCTTGGAAGAACAGTTCTATATTTTTTGGCCAGTAACAGTCTTACTTCTTGCCAAAACCAAGCTATTAACCCACACGACGGTGCGACTATTTTCGGTTCTAACATTTGCAACTTCACTCTCATTTGCTATCTGGTTATTACCACGATCAGAACCTTGGGCATTCTTCTCATTACCAACCAGAGCTTGGCAGTTAGCTCTTGGAGCATTTATCGCCACCTTCGTTTTTAAGTTGGAGAAGTTGAGCTACAAAGTTGCTTGGGTTCTTGGAACTCTCGGATTAGGCGCGGTCATTGCCTCCGGATTATTTATTAGAAATGCCGCAAATTTCCCGGGCTTGATTGCCTTGCTTCCAACAATAGGTGCTGGCTTGATAATTGTTGCCGGAGTACAAAGGCGGCGGACTCTAGCCTGGAATTTATTAAGCGTTAAACCACTTCAGTATCTGGGAAAGATAAGTTATTCGATTTATTTATGGCATTGGCCGCTATTTGTAATTCCAATGATTGCTTCCGGCCAGGCACTTTCTGTGAAATCAAAATTGACGTTGATAGCCGTAACATTTCTACTCTCTATTGTCACTGAAAAGTATGTAGAAGAGCGATTTCGCTTGGGAGGCTTGCGAAATAGGCGACCGATAATTACTTTCTATACCGCGGTCTTTTCCATGTTGATACTAGTTATAAGTTCAATCGGAGTTCGCGCCGATGTCCTTAGTAATTCGCATAAGCATGTCGCAAAGAGCACTCTGGCACTTAACTTGCCAACTTCGACCACTCGCCCTAAAACAATCGATGCGCCGGTCCCTGACGATCTAGTTCCTTCGTTATTTGAGGCAAAGAGCGATCACCCAATTACTTATTCTGATCACTGCAATGTGCAGGTAAATCAATTGCCCACTGGCGCTTCATGCATTTATGGTGATACAAAATCGACAACGACGGTTGCATTGTTTGGTGATAGCCACGCAATGGCTTGGTTCCCAGCCTTAAACTCTATTTCAATAAGTAACCATTGGAAGCTTTACTCACAGACCATGTCAGCATGTGGCCCACCAGATTTAAAACAATGGAATAACTCGGCGGCTATTGAAATGCAGAACTGTCCAATATGGCGCGAGACTGCGATCGCGCGAATTATCAAAGCTAAGCCACTTTTTGTTCTCACTACCGGCACAAGAGCATTCGAAGCGGTGAAAGATGATGGATCAATAGCGCCTGCATCAGAAAATGCCACCTTGTGGGAGGCAGGCATGAAACGCACGCTTGCAAAATTTAAAGCAGCTGGAATTCGCGTAATCATGGTCTCGGATGTTCCTTATGCAAATGGTGATCCAGTCGTTTGCTTATCCGCACATCCTGATAGTTCTATTGCTTGTGCCAATCCTGTTTCAAGTGCAATTGATACAAATTGGTTGAACCTTGAGCGAAAGGTTTCTACGGCAGAGAGTGTTCCATTGATTGAGCCACAGATGTGGGTCTGTCCTTCAACTCCCTGCCCAGTGGTTATCAGCAATATTTTGATTTATTTAGATGCCGGGCATATGACCGCGACATTTGCTAACTCACTTTCAGCCAAATTAGGGGATGCAATCACAGTTGCCTTAAAGCAATAACTATTATGATTGTCTAATGCGCCTGGCAATTTCAATCTTAATTGCAAAGTTTGCCGGCTTTTTATCCAAGAATATTCTCCGTAAATCTGGGGAAACCATCCCGGGTAAAGTCTTATTGAAGCTCGATAGCTCAGCAATCACAAAGCTTTCAGCAAATCGCAAAATAATTTTGGTTACAGGTACCAATGGGAAGACATCCACAACAAAAGTCCTAACGCAGATTGTCACTAAATTAGGCAAAACCGTTTCAAATGGCACCGGATCAAACTTGAACTGGGGTGTAGCTACTACCCTCATGAAGAAATCAGATTATGCAGTTTTAGAAGTCGATGAATTACATTTAAATAACGTAGCGAAGGCTGCAAATCCAATTGCGATTTTGATGTTGAATCTTTCACGTGATCAATTGCACCGCATGCATGAAGTTAAGCGGGTCGCAGATAGATGGCATGAATTGGCAAAATCACTTCCGGGCACAACCTTCATCGGTGATATCGATGATCCTTTTGTTTCTTATGCGCTTTCCGGCGCCACGCAAAGTATCAAGGTCTCTTTTGGTGGCAAGAAGCATCAAGATGGCGCGGTCTGCCCAGCTTGTGGCAAGTACTTAACTTGGAGCAAGCAAAACTACAAATGCACTTGCGGCCTGAGCAATAAGAATCCTGATCAAGAATTTGAATCAGCAAGCGCCGCCCTCAGAAATGCTAACTTGGCGAACGTTGCCGGCGATTTCCTGGGGGCTAAACCAATTGCAATAAATGAATCTGAACTTGAACGTTCAGTCCTTCGCAATTTTGGTGGGGTAGAGGCAAAAATTCGTCTGACCAAGAATCCAGCGTCATGGAAGGAAGCTCTCTCTTCAATTACGAAGAGCCAGGTCATGTTGGTTTTAAATGCCAGACAGGTCGATGGCATCGATACCTCTTGGTTATGGGATGTTTCATTTGTCGAACTTGCGGGAAAGAAAGTTGTCGTAACTGGTGATCGGGCTTTAGATCTGGCCTATCGCCTTCACGTTCAGGGCATAAATTCAATTATCGAGAAGGATTTTTCGAAGGCAATCGATAGCTTTGAGCGCGGAGCGGAAGTTGATGTTTTAGCTGCCTACACCGCCTTCTTCTCTTTGGTGAAAGCATGAGCAAGATAAATATCGTTCGAATTCATAACGAATTGCTAGGCACATATGGGGATCAAGGCAATGCAGAAGTTCTAGTCTTTCGTGGAAAATTTCACGGCATTACTGGAAACATTATTGATGTTGGCTATAACGATCCACTTCCCACAAATGGTGATATTTATTTATTAGGTGGCGCAGAAGATGCCGCACAATTGTTAAGCCTTGAAGCTCTAAACCGTGATCGCGAAACTTTAGATTTAGTTATAGAACGCGGCGCTGTCATCTTGGCTGTGTGTGCCGGTTTTCAAATTATTGGAAATAGTTTTTGGGCTGCTGGGAAAGAAGTTGCCGGTCTTGGCTTGTTAGATGTTTCGAGCACACCGGGCACAAAGCGATATGTTGGTGATATCAAAATCAAATCTACTAATTTAGAGATTGATCTAACGGGCTTTGAAAACCATGCGGGTAAAACCATTTTGGGCCCAACCGCGGTGCCATTTGGCAAGGTACTAGTTGGCCATGGCAATGGTGACGGGAAGTTTGATGGCGCAATAAATGGAAATATCTTTGGAACTTACTTGCATGGCCCAATTCTTGCCAGAAATCCAGAGTTTGCCGATTTACTTCTCAATCGCGCAACTGGCCGCAAGTATTCACAGATCACCGACCCACTTGCGGTTCAATACGCCACTTGGCGCCGAAAGGTAACTAAGTAATTGATAGCGTTGCTTCACGTTATTCCAGCATTTGCACTAACAGCGCTATTGCTTGCGATGGTGCCGGGTCAAGGCGTGGCGATGGTGCTACGACAAAGTTTGGTTGGTGGGAGAAGTGCCGCTTTTTATTCCTTAGCAGGAAATGCAGTTGGTTTAATCACCTGGGGCTTGCTCTCATCTGTTGGGTTATCGGTCATCTTCGCGAAATCCAAGTTAGCCTTCTCATTACTTAAATGGGCGGGTGTAAGTTTTTTGGTGATTCTCTCCATCCAAACTCTTATTCAATTGAAAAATGAGTTTGGAAAATTTGATTTCGATAGTTCAGCTAAGACGCAATTTTGGCCAGCATTTCGCCTTGGATTATTTACAAATTTAACTAATGTGAAAGCGGCACTTTTTGCCGTTGCATTCATCCCGCAATTTGTGCCAAAGAGCGTCTCCCTGGGAATGGGTATCATCGTGCTCTCCTGCACACAATCTTTAGTATCAACAACTTGGTATACCTCGATGATTTTGGCAGTGCATAAATCATCAGTCGTGCTTGCAAAACCATCAGTGAGACGCTCACTGACCGCGATTTCTGCGCTTGGAATTATGTTTTTAGCACTTGGTTTAGCCTTCACATCTCCGCGGTAAATTCAATCGAATATCACTGTTACAATTAAGCTATTGTTGCAACCGCAGCTCTTAAATACTTGCGAGTCTTATTCCCTATAAGAAGTTATTAATAGGAAGCACCACGAGACACGCTAGATGTCTCGATTGGTAGTTATATGTCATTTAAAGATTTAGGTATTGCCCCTGCGCTCGTAGAAGCGTTAGATGCGCAAGGAATCACCTCCCCATTCCCAATTCAAAAGGCAACCTTGCCTGATGCAATTAAAGGTCGCGATGTTTTAGGCCGCGGTCAGACCGGTTCCGGAAAGACACTTGCATTTGGTTTAGCAATGCTGACTCGTTTACAGGGTCGCACTGCAAAGCCACATCGCCCTCTTGGTTTAATTCTCTCCCCAACTCGCGAACTCGCTGTTCAGATTTCTGATGTAGTGGGTCCGCTATCTAGAAAAGTAAACCTAAGCACTCAAGTAGTTGCTGGTGGTCTTTCTTATGTTGGTCAGATTCGCGCACTTCGAAGTGGCGTATCAATCTTGGTGGCAACGCCAGGTCGCCTAATCGATCTAATCGAGAAGAAGCATGTTGAGTTAGATGATGTAGTTGTAACTGTTCTAGATGAGGCCGATCAAATGGCCGATATGGGATTCTTGCCAGTTGTTAAAGAAATTCTTTCGCAGACTAAGGCCGATGGCCAGCGTCTCTTGTTCTCAGCGACTCTTGATCGCGATGTAGATTCACTAGTCAAGCGTTTCCTGAAAGACCCAATTACACATTCACTTGAAAATGAAAAATCACGCGCAGCAGATATGTTGCACCACGTTTTAATTATGGAACAAGGTCAAAAAGATTTGGTAGCAACACAGATAGCAGCTCGTGAAGGTCGCACTATCTTTTTCGTGCGTACCAAGCACGGGGCAGATAAATTGGCTGAGAAGATGCTTCGCTCTGGAGTTCCAGTCGGCGTACTTCATGGTGGAAAATCTCAAGGACAGCGAACTCGTGTTCTTGCGGCATTTAAAGATGGTCGAGCCACTGCTCTAGTTGCAACAGATGTAGCAGCACGTGGAATCCACGTAGATGATGTCTCACTTGTTGTTCACTACGATGCACCAGCAGATCACAAAGATTATTTACACCGTGCGGGTAGAACTGCTCGTGCTGGCGCAACAGGTGTTGTCGTAACTCTTGCTACCCACAAGCAGAAAAAGGGTGTCTATGGAATTACAAATCAAGCGAAGGTAAAACTCGCAGAAGTTTATGTAAAGCCATCTGATCCAGAATTAATCAAGATAACTGGTTCGCAAGAACCATCTGGCATCCCAGTAATTGTTGAGGCAGAAAAGCCTTCTCGCAATGATCGTGGTTCCAGAGATCGTGGCGAACGCGGCGGTTTTCGTCGTGGACATGTTGGCAGTTTCAAAAAGCGCAGCGAAGGTGGCGGTCGACGAACTGAAGAAGAACGTCCAGCGCGCCCAGATAGACCTGAAAGAAGTGAGAAGCCGGTTCGTTCATTCCGTGGCGCAACGCCAAATAAGCCAAAGTATGAAGACCGTCCTGCAAGAACAGAACGTCCAGTGCGTTCAGAACGTTCAGAACGCCCGGAAAGAAGCGAGAAGCCATTTCGCGCAGATCGTCATCCAAAGGCAGAGCGATTTGAAAAATCAGATCGTCCGGCAAAGGTAGATCGATTTAGCAAACCTAAGAAGAACTTCAAATCAGATCGACCAATGACTTCAACTTGGCGTTCGGATGAAAGTCCAAGTGCGGATAAGAGTGAGAAGAAGGATTATAAGAAGTCGGCTTCAGCAGGTTCGCCGAAGGTTCGTGACAAGAATAAGGGTGCCCCAAAGAAGTTTGCTAAGAAGTATGAACCAAAGAAGTTTGAGAAGGCCGAACCAACCAGACCTGGAAAGAAGTCAGCAAAGAAGAGTTCTGCAAGGCCAGTTAAGAAAGCTGCTAGTTCTTCAAAGCGCGATGCAGCGGGAAATAAAGCTCGGTTTAAGAAAGCTTAATCTCTCGATCAAAATTAGCATCTAGGTGGTCGGTGTTGTGACTGACCACCATAAGGCCCTTAGTTTTTGCAACCTCTTGAAGCAATCTGAGGATGCGCCTCACGCTAGTGGCATCCTGTGCGCTAAATGGTTCATCTAATAAATAAAAATCCGCTTCTTGGATCAACGTTATCGCCAAGCTTACTTTTTGCTGTTGTCCCAAAGATAGTTCCAGAATCGATGAATCTAGGATCTCGACAACACCGAGCTCTTCAATAATCTCATCAGTCGATAGCGCCTTGCGATTTGCTGGTTGCAAATTCAAAAGTTCTCTAACTTTAAATCCCATATTAAAAGTGCGATTTTGCGGTGCAATTGATCGAATCTTTGCTTGATCTTGAATCCGAATCTCTTGCAACTCTTTGCCGTTTAAGGTCAAGGTTCCACTACTTGGCAGAAGGGCGCCACCAATTAGATTTAAGAGCGTCGTCTTACCACTTCCATTAATGCCAGAAAGCAAGACGAGTTCACCTTTAGCTAATTGACCACTTACTGAATCAAGTATCAATTTATCGCCACGATAGAAGGCGAGGTCGTGCCACTTAATCATGGCTAACCCACATTGCGTTCTTGGTTCGTAGCAACAGAATCAAAACCGGTGCTCCGATAAGAGAAGTTATTAAGCCAAGTGGAATTTCATGCGGTTGAAAAATTGTCCGGACTAGAAGGTCGGCGAGTAGTAGAAGATCGGCGCCAATCATTGCGCTTAACCCAACCATCTTTCGGTGTGATGGTCCTATTAAAAGGCGAACGATATGTGGCACCAATAAACCTACGAAGGCGATCGCTCCGACCGCACTTACAGATGGTCCAATTAAGAAAGCCAAGGCAATGATTGCCCAGACCCGTACCGCTTTTGGATTGATACCCATAAAACGCGCTGAATTATCGCCAAGGGAATAGATATCTAATTTGCGGGAAACAAAGAGCGCCAAGATAAAACCAACTTCGATAAATGGTGCAATAACTTTAATAATTTGGCTGTTTAGTAGGGCGAGGGAACCAAAATTCCAAAAAGAAATGGCTTGCACACCGGGTTTACTAGAGATTGAGATCATTACTCCAGCGATTGCAGTTAAAGTGGCCGAGATCGCAATTCCGGTTATGAGAAATCCAAAACCCTTCTGTGGCGCCAGGAAGTAAATTAGGAAGGCGGATAAGGCCGCAAAAAGTATGGCTGACTCGACATTTGTCCGAGAACCAAATTCAGCCACACCAGTAGATATGACTGCAATCGTTCCCAGCGTTGCGCCACTTGTTAACCCAATCAGCGCCGGCTCGGCTAACGGATTTCTAAAAATTCCTTGCGCGATCGCCCCGGCAACACCTAGGGCTGCGCCTACTAATAGCGCTCCCATAGCCCGCGGAAATCTGATCTGCCAAACTGTTGTGGCATCCACGCCAGAGTTCTTCCCAATCAATTTAATAAGCGGCGTTTGTAGGTGAATAACGCCAATTTGAAGCGAGAGAATAAAGAGAATTACAAGGAGAACGAACGAAAAAAGGTAAAGATAAGAGCGCTTCATTGTCTTGCAACCTTATCAATGTCAGCGCGTAACAGTGGCAACATTGAAGAAGTTCTTGGCCCAAATGAGAGTAAGAGCGAATCATCTACCGTAACGATTCGCTTCCTCATGCCCGCCGGAGTTTGTGCAATGCCCGGAAGGGTTAATAGGCCACTTATTCCACCGACCGAATCCAAACCCTTGGTCATCAAAAGTAGAACGTCTGGATTCATTTTCACAAGAGCTTCAGCGCTTAGGGCAGTGAATGGCGTCTTCAAAAGTTGCGCACCAACATCAGTGACACCTATCGAATTCAAGATCGAATCAGTCCCAGATCCCTTGCCACCTACCAAGTAGATAGATGCAGTGCCACGAAGGTAGAGAAAGGCGACCTTCGTCTTACTTGGCGCAAAGCGCTGACTGGTTAAATCCTTGGCTAATAACTTTGCCGCTTTGGGCACTCCCAAAATATTTGCTACAGCCGACTCCTTAGCAAATATTGCTGAGATCGAAAATGAGCTTGGAATAGTTACTATTTTGATGCCAGAGTTTTTAAGAACGGTAAGTGCACTAGCTGGGCTGGTGTTTGAATCGATCAAAATTAAATCTGGGTGTTGGGCAAGAACTCGTTCAGTTGCTACTTGATGGGCATTTGTATCGATTGGAATATCAGCTAACTCCGGCATCGTCGAAGCAATGTCGCGCCCGACTAATAACTTTTTGTAGCCAAGAGCTCCGACAATTTCAGCGCTACCGTCGGCAAGAGCAACAATTCTTTTATATTTAGAGATCTCACCACTTGAAACTATAGGAAGGCGTAACTGGCTCGGCCCGATGTTTGGAACTAAGTTTGCGGCGCTTACTGGCGGAATAGGTAATAGAAATACTGTTACTAAAATAACAAGGGCCCGCTTCACTCGGCGATTATTGCACTTCCTTTCCCGACATCTTGATTGACTTTGTCCGGAAAGCTAAGCGTAGGAAGCGGCTATATTCGCCATATGCGCAAGATTGTATTTTTATTGTTTCTCACAATAACTGCAACAACAAATCAATCTGCACATGCGGCGCAAGCTACAAGTAATAATGGCTCAATTTTGACGGTATCAAAATCAACGAGTATTGCTACCGGGGATAAATTAACTATTACGGGTGCGCACTTTGATGAGACAGTTGGGATCTACTTAGCTCTTTGCAAAATTGTTCCTTCCACAAAATTACCAACACCTTGTGGGGGAGGAATGGATAAGACTGGGAAGACCGGTTCCTCGATTTGGATCTCATCAAACCCACCGGCATACGGGGTAGGTCTAGCCAAGCCATATGAACCAGGCGGACGATTTACCGAAGTTATCAAGGTTTCACCGATGATTGGAAAATTGGACTGTCGCAAAATTGCCTGTGCTATTTATGTTCGCGCAGATCACACCCGCACCGATGATCGATCATTTGATTTAAGGATTCCAGTTTATTTTAAAAAATAACTTACAGAACGACGAATAGAAGAGGAAATATGAAAAGAGTAATAATCACTTTAACTTCAATCGCACTATCAATCTCAACAATTTCTGGTGCTTCTGCAATAACTATGATCCAAGGTGGCCCATACACAAATTTGGATCCAGTAGCTGGAAAGATCCACTTAAATCTTTCAAATTATCCAACTACAAAGGGTCTCTACATTTTTCAAGTTGTCCGAAACCGAGCAAGTTCCAACGCTCGACCAACTGTCATCAATATGGATAATGCGGTTGACGTGACTACTTCCATGAACCATGCGGATGTTGTATTTACCGCGGTTGGCTCATTCACAACATCAGCAGGAGTTACGGATTGTTCGAAAGTTGAATGTGCTCTTTGGGAGCAGTATGACGGTGCATCTGGAAGTTATAACGTCACCGATGAGGATCAATACATATCTTCACTCTCATTTGCTGCCGCCACTACAGCGGCTCTTCCAGCAGACACAATCAACGCGACAATTAATGGAAGCCCCATCTCCCCAACGACTCCAGGGACCTTGGCATACCGAACCCCAACCACAATCTCAGTCGTTACTGGTTCTGGCGCAACGGCAACAATTGCCTCTTCAACAACCGATTGTTCTGTGAAAGGGAATGTTGTTGAGGTGCTTAAAGTTGTCGCAGCAGGTTGTGACTTTGTGATTTCTTCGCCAGGTAATGCAACGACCGGAACTAAGGTGACACACTTTCCATTTATGTTGGTGCCAGGCACTCAGGTTGTAACTCAGAAAATTACAAAGTTAAAGATTGGAAAAATTTCAACTCTAACTGCTAAGACAAATTACGGCGAAGGTGTTGGTTACACCTCAACGACCAAGAAGATTTGTACTGTCAAAGGTACGAACGTTGTTGGTTTAAAGGTGGGTAGTTGTATCTTGAATGAGGTCGCAGCCGGTACATCTAATTACGGTGCAGTGTCGACCTCAATTACTTTGCCAGTCGCAAAGTAAGAGTCAATTAGCTTGTAGGGCCAGGGCTCGAAGTCCAGCGATTGCAAAAGTCGTTGCATTGCGGATTTCGAGTTCTGCATCATTTCCAGCTTCGATACGAACACTTGCGGCATCGGTTACGCTGGAGATGAAGGCCGAAGCACTGACTAAATCTTTAATACCTGTTGCAGCAAGCGCCTCACGTAGTGGTGCGATCAACTTGCGGTGGCCTAGGGCTATCTCTTCTTTTCTAAAATCTGGTGTTGCCACTGTGTTCAAAGATTTAACCAACATATGGCGACCATCTTGGACATAGCGAAGACCTTCAGCAATCCAAAGCTCTAACTTTTCAAATGGATCGGTTGCATCTTTTATAGCTTCACCCAAGCGCGTGCAGTAGTAATCAAGTTCTTCAATTACTAAATCGGCGATTAAATCGGCAGAGCTTGCAAAGTATTCATAGATAGAACTTCTCGCCAATCCTGCCTTTGCCGCAACGGCTGCAACTGAAACCGCCTGCGCCCCTTGGTCAAGCGCTAACTCCATGGCAGCGCTGATGAGTTGTTGCCGCCGCATTTCGCGATTGGCACTCAGGGTTGGCGCTTGGATTTTAGGCACGTGCTGAGTTTGCCACCTTTGATTCAAAACCTCTAGATATAGCTATGGAGCCCAGCGTAAGAAGTGTTCCGGTTATCAGGTAAGCGTTTAAGGCCCCCTTGTGTGTTGGTGCAATCCAGTCACAAGCAAGTGCGCCAAACAATTGGCCAGTGACATTTAACAAAATAAAATTCAGAATTCCCAAAGATTTAATAATGTAGGCGCTGACTGCAATAAAAATTAAACCAAGCGAGCCTCCGGTATATAACCATGGATTGGTCGGAAGTTTTCCAATCGTTGCACCACCTAATAATTTGATCGCCAACGCAATTGAGATGATTATGGTTCCCATAAAGAAGTTCATCCAAGCCGTTGCGAAGGCGCTATTAGAAATTGCTTTAACTCGGCCATTTAAAGCTTGCTGGACTGAAACTCCGGTACCAACGATTACTGCCGCAATAAGTGGAAGAAAGCGGAAGGTAGAACTCTTTAAATCTGGATACACCGCAATTACTACGGAGATCAAGGTCGCGATGGCGGCGATGACTCGTGGGAGAGTTATTCGTTTTTTTCCACTTGGGGAAAGCCCAACCTTATCTACGATTAATGAGGAGACAGTCTGACCACCAACAACGCAGATGGTGAAGAGGGCTACTCCAATGGTTGGAACTGTAATGCTCTGGGTTGAAACAAAAGCGCCACCAATTAAGCCACCAGTTATCTCCCAAATACGAATCTTTCGATGTCGCCAGGCGCGAAAAATCGAAAACAAACTATTTCGTTCGCTACGCCTTGTGAAGATAATTAAAAATAGTATGGCCCAACCAGTCAAAAATGAGATCAGTGCGGCGGCTAATCCGTTGTGAATATCGATAGAAAGTTGACCGTTAATGCGAGACTGAATCGCGGTAAGCGCCCCGATAAATATTGCCAGAAGGGCATACATTTAATTAACGCACGGAATCTTGCTGCCATCAACAGCCTTGCCATTAGCCTGCGAGATCAGTGATGTTGGAGTTGGCGTTGGTGATGCGGTGCCACTCTTTTTAACCGGGTAGAACAAATCTTGAACATATTGCTTTACTTTGACTTCATCGATCAAGTTAACGCTTTGGCTATTGCGCATTACATAACCTTCGATTGGCAGGGTATGGAAGGTTATGTGGCCACCAGTTAGCGCTTTCGCGTTAGGTAAGAATCCCAGAACATCCCAACCAGCATCAATTACAACATCTTTCTTTGCTACATTTAGAAGGGCCGAAATCTTTCCAAGATCACCGAAGATTCCCTGAGTACGGAATTTAGTGATTACACCGGTAATGAAAGCTTGTTGGCGGTGAGTGCGATCCAGATCTCCATTAGGTAATCCATGACGTTGGCGAACAAACTTAAGCGCATCGACTCCAGTAATTGTCTGCAACCCAGCTGGGAATACCGCGCCAGAATATTGCGAGTCATCTACTGCTTTATTTAGACAGACTTGAACGCCGCCTAGCGCATTCGCTAAATCGTAAAACCCAACCAAGTTAACTTCAGCAAAGTGATCTATCGGGACATTCAATAATTCAGTAATCGTAGAAATAGTTGCGGTGCGACCGGCTTCACGAGATAGGTGTTCGCGATCTGGTTCTTTTACACCTTGCTTGTAGAGCTCTGAATCCTTTGCATATTTGGCATAACCATAAGCCTCTTTAATCTTCTTCATTCCATAACCAGGTACATTTACATAGTCATCACGCGGAATGGAAATAGCAACAGCATTTTTTCCACCGGCTGGGATATGAATCAGAATCATCGTATTGGTGTTGTAACCACCAATAGAGCTCGTAGAACCGACGTGCATTAAATCCAAGAGCTTGCGCGGAAGATTTCCACCATTGGCATCTCGGCGACTATCCAAACCTAATAACAAAATATTGGTGCCACCATCGGTTGACTGTTTCGCACCAGCTAGCGCCTGAGAACGAGGAATGGCTGTCGAGGCAGTTTTATTGAAGAAGTAAACGCCACCTGAGGCAATAACAATTCCTAGGGAGAGCGTGGTTGCAATTCTTTTACTCCAGTTACCACCTACTCGCATAGATCAAATCCTACCTTTTGCGATTGGAAAGAATTACAAGAGTAAGGTGAGTTCATGCAAAAAGTAGGCGCACTGGCATTGGTGGGATCAGGTGAGTATTTGCCGGTGATGCAAGAACTGGAATCGCAACTCTTAAAGTCGGGTGTGAATAATGGCAAAGCCAACCGTTATGTGCAGATTCCAACCGCCGCTGGATTAGAGAGTCCTAGCCGTTTGGAATATTGGCGAAAACTTGGCGAGGAACAATGCCGGAGAATCGGTACGGTTCAAAGTTTTCTACCTGTCTACAATCGCGAAGATGCCTTTAATGAAACCCTAATTAAGGAAGTCAAAGGCGCTGGCCTTATCTATTTCTCAGGTGGCGATCCGCATCATTTGGCTAAGACCTTGGTTGATACTCCACTGTGGCAGGCAATTTATGAAGAATGGAAAAGTGGAAGTTCTTTAGCGGGATGTAGCGCAGGGGCGATGGCCATGAGCGATGAGGTACCAAACTTTCGAAGGATTCGTGAGGATGCAACTCCCGGCCTTAAATTAATTCCAAGTATTCGCGTTATTCCGCACTACAACAAGTTCTTTGGCTGGATTCCAGATGGCGCTGCAAAGATTCTTATGAAGGCGCCCGATGGAGTGTATTTAATCGGAGTTGATGAAGATACTGCGATGGTCACGGGTCTATCCGATGAAACTTCACTAGAAAATGGAAATTGGCAGGTAGTTGGGAAAGCTGCTGTGCATTTATTGCGTGGTGGAAGCTCTGGAAAATATCTTGCCCCAAGTACCATTGTGTTATGAGCAAAGTTGCCAATTTCAATACTAAATTAGCCGCAAAAATTACATCGGGGGTTGCCACAATGTGGTGCGCCTACATCTTTGCGGCGCTCGCTCTTATCTCACTTCCATCTGCCCTAAAGACTGGTGATGTAGTAGTTATTGTTGCTTGGGTAGCCCAAACATTTTTGCAATTAGTATTACTCTCAATAATTATGGTGGGGCAAAACGTTGCTTCAGCAGCTGTTGAGCAGAAGATAAATGAAACTCATACTGCATCACTTGGCGAATTTGAGTTAGCGAAAGAAGCGCGCGAGCTGGCCAATCAAGAATTAGCAGAATTGAAGCAGATTGCCGCAGAGATCCATCAGGTATTGAAAGATATCGAGGGCAATAAGTAAAAGTGCGTTTACCTGAGGTTTTGCAACATAAATATGTGAAGCGGTTTCTATTTGCCAGGTTTATCTCAAACTTTGGTAATGGAATGGGACCGATCGCCCTCTCTTTCGGCATTCTGCATTTAAAGAATGGTTCGGCAAATATCTTAGGTTTAGTGGTTGCTTCAACGACAATTTCGATGTTGGTTATCAGCCCATTCGGAGGTGTCATCGCTGACAAATTTGGTCGAGTAAGAGTTGCCGGCCTTACCGATATGTGGGGCGCAGTTGGTTTGTTCTTCCAAGTCGCATTCTTTGCGACCGGCCATGTTCCGATCTGGGTAATGCTGATCGCAAATATTAATTTTGGATTGATGTGGGGAATTTTTTGGCCATCAATGCTTGGCGTTATTCCAGCGCTATTTCCAGAAGAGTCATTACAAAAGGCAAATGGCTTAGTTAACTTCTTTCAAAATGCAGCGATGATTATGGGAACTGCAGTTGGTGGAATTATCGTGAGTGTCTGGGGAAGTACCTGGGCCCTTGGAATAGATGCCGCCACCTTCCTATTCTCCGGCGCGGTGGTCTTCTCGTTTAGAAAAGTTTCGGTTGTCACCGAAGAGAGTACGTCATCTATGTTTGCCGATTTAATCCATGGGTGGAAGGTATTTATTTCTTACCGTTGGATCGTTGCGGGAGTTGTTGGCTTCTCTGCAATCATGATGAGTTGGTCGGCTGGAGAGGCTGTCCTAGGTCCATTAATCTCACTTAAGTATTTCAATGGCGCGCGATCTTGGGCATTTGTATTGACTTGCGAATCAATTGGTTTTGTAATCGGTTCGCTAGTAGCGATGCGCTTGAAAGTTAAATACCCACTTCGCTTTCTCCTTATTGCATCCATTTCGATACCTATTTACTTATTTGCCATGGCAAAGCCGCAACCGCTAATTGTTATTGGGCTTTGCGCACTTCTCTGGGGAATTACTTTGGATCTCTGGTCTAGCCTGTGGTCAACCGCTATGCAAAGAGAGATTCCGCGCGAAGCACTTTCACGAGTCTCTTCATTTGATGCCATGGGAACAATGCTCCTTCGCCCGGTTGGACTGGCAATGGCTGGTCCGCTCTCGGTTGCGATTGGCTTAACCAGATCCATGGAGTTACTTGCGGCGATCTCCACCCTCTGTCTAATTGGAATGGCTTTAGTGCCAGAGATGCGTAATATGCAGATGCAAGTCCATCCAGATAATAATTAGTTCTCAGCAAACTCTGACCAAAGATTCGATTCTCATTAAGCCGGAAAGGTTTAACTAGCCCCATGAAAAATCTATTCAAATCAACAGCCGCAAAGGTCTCCGTAGGTTTCATACTTGGTGTCTCCACCGTTGGTGGTGTGGCATCGGCAGCGGGAGTATTTGGTGGCAATGTGACCAATGCCTGCGTTGATAATAAGACGAATGCGATTTATGCATCACTTAACGGGACATGTTCCGCCTCGCGCACAGCAGTGACTTTAGGTTCTTCAACAAGTTCTGCCCTGCCGGCGGTCACGAGTATTAAATCTATCGTTGCAAAAGTTTCACCATCAGTTGTTACTGTCAATGTAACAGCTGGCGGCAATAGTGATACCGGATCTGGATCGATTTACAAGAGTGATGCCACCTCAAGCTATATCGTCACAAACAATCACGTAATTGCTTCCGCAATTGGTGGCGCCGGAACCATCGAGGTTGAATTAGATAATGGCGATAGCGTCCCAGCAACAATTGTTGGTGCCGATTCAAATTATGACTTAGCAGTTTTAAAGATTGCTCGCGGCAATCAACCAGCAATTCAAATTGGTAATTCATCTACCCTAAATATCGGTGATTCAGTAATAGCCTTTGGTTCACCTCTTGGCTTAGACCACACGGTTACTGCAGGAATAGTTTCATCGCTAAATCGCCCGGTAACCACTGGTACTACCGGCACCGAATCCTATGTAGATGCAATTCAGACAGATGCCGCCATCAACCCAGGTAACTCCGGTGGTCCACTCACCGACTCACTTGGTCAAATGGTTGGAATCAACTCCGCTATTGCCACGTTAGGAAGTTCATTTAGTGGTCAAAGCGGATCTATCGGAGTTGGATTCTCAATTCCAATAAGTGAAGCCCAAAGAGTTATTAATGAAATTATTGCTAATGGAAAAGCTACTCGCCCAGTACTCGGTGTTTATTTTGATACGACTTACACCGGTAAAGGTGCCAAGATCTCTGGTTTAACCGCTAATGATGCGGCGCAGAAGGCTGGAATTCCAAGCGGTTCAATAGTTACAGCAATTGATGGAATCAAGATTCCAGATAGCGTGACAGCGATCGTAAGAATTCGTGCTCATGCACCTGGAGATTCAGTCTCTGTGACAGTCACTTTGCCTACCGGTGGAAGTAAGACCTTTACTGCAACCTTAGGTTCGGCAACTACTAATTAGGAGTTCCTAGCCTTTGCAGTAGTACCTCTTTTTACAAGATCGCCAACGAAGAGCTGTTGGCGATCTTTCTTTTCAATCTTCTCAATCTGATCGATCAAAATATTAACTGCAGTTTCACCCATTTCGTGGGCTGGAAGATTGACAGTTGTCAAAGGTGGCCATGACATTTCAATATGGTTTTGTGGGGTATCAAGTGCAATTACCGAAAGTTCTTTGGGTATATCAACTCCAAATTCTTTAGCTCCTGACAAAAAACCTAAAGTGGCAATGTCGTTTAGACTTACTACTCCGGTAATTTCTGGATATTTTTTATTTAATGTGACAAAAGCTTCTCGTCCTGATGAAGCTTCATTTACCACCTTGATCTTTTTACAACTCATTTTATATTTTTTTGCTGCCGATATGACCGCAGAACTAAATTTGGTATCTACGCCAATTTCACGGTCAGTTAATAAGAATGCAATGTCTTTATGACCTAAATCTTTGAGGTATTTAACTCCCATATCTGCAACGCCATCGAAGTCTCGATCCACATATGAATATTTAGCTGAATCAGCAGTTCGTCCAATCATGGAGAAAGGAACGTTCTCGCGATCGAGATAAGCAACTCGTTCATCCTCTAATTTAATCTCCATTAAAACAACGCCGCCGATCATTCCTGATTTGGCTAAAGTTTTAATTTCAGTCATTTCACTCTCTTGACTTGGCCAGATCACTAAGTGATACCCGCGAGCACGAGCTGCTTCACCAGCACCATTGATATATTCCAAGGCGATAAGGGCTATTCCAAATTCGCCGGATGGGGAGACGAGGGCAATGGTCTTGCTCTTGCCGCCTGCCAGAGCCCCGGCGGCAAAGTTTGGGCGGTAGTCGAGTTGGGCGACCGCTTTTAGGACTTTCTTGCGGGTCTCATCGCTGATTGTGCGCTCGCCACTGAGAGCGTAGGAGACTGTGGAGGCGGAGACGCCTGCCAGCTTTGCAACATCTGCTCGTGTGGCCATTTATAACATTTCCATCACATTCCATTTTTAGCGCGTCGGCCTATTGCCGAGGCTTCTTAGGTGGAATAGATTATCACTACTTGTCGACGCGCGTCGACGAATATTTAAAACTAAGCCCTAAAAGGGAAGGAAAGCTATGAAGCTGATTAATAAGAAAGTTGTGCGCGTACTAGCTGTTGCTGTTGTTGCTGGTCTTGCCACTTCTTCAACAATTACTTCTGCACCTGCAGCACAGAAAGTGTTCAACGTGTGGTGGTATTCCAAGGACAACGCAATGCCACAAACATGGAACGTTGCTCTTAAGGAACTTCAAAAGAATCATCCAGATGTCAAGGTTGTATTCCAACAAAAGACATTTGAAGTAATGAACAACACTGGTGCACAACTTCTAAACTCAAACTCAGCACCAGATCTAACTGAATACAACAAGGGAAACGGAACTGCTGGTCTAGCTTCTAAGGGTGGACTACTAACAGACCTAACACCTTATTCAAATAAGTATCACTGGAATCTTCCATCTTCCATTGCACTCTACGGCCAATACACAAATGGTCTAATGGGCTCTGGAAAGCTTTACGGCGTTCCAACTTACGGTGAATATGTATCTGTGTTCTACAACAAGGATATTTTTGCTAAGAATGGCATTGCTATCCCAACAACAATGGATGCAATGGAAGCTGCAATGGCAAAGCTAAAGGCTGCTGGTGTAGTTCCAATGGAAATGGCTGGCGGAGATTACCAAACCGTTCACAACGTCTACGCACTTGCCGTTTCAAAGGCAAACCAAACTTGGATTAACTCATTCCAACTTTTCAAGGGTACGGCAATTGATGCAACCACAGATGCAAACATCAAGTGGGCAGCAGATACTCTCGTAAAGTGGAACAAGGCTGGCTACTTCGAGCCAAACGCATCAGGTGTTAAGGCCGATGATGCAGTTGCTGAATTCCAAGCAGGAAAAGCTGCAATGATGATCGGTGGATCATGGCTTGATAGCGGAATGGAAACAAAGGCGACATTTGCTTACGGCAAGTTCCTCGTACCAGGTTCTCTAACAGTTGGTTCAGGTGGAAACTTGTTCGTGATTCCTTCTAAGTCCAAGAACAAGGACTTGGCAGCTGAATTCATCAACTTGCTACTTTCAAAGAAATACCAAAACTACTTGGCTAACGCCGGTGGTTTGGCACTCTTTGCAGACCCAGAAGCTGTTGCTAACCCAGCGGCGCAACGCACTGGTATTCCTTTCGGAGTAGCAGTTAAGAAGAATGCATTGGCAATGTACCCAGATTGGCCAGTTCCTGGTTACTACCCAATCCTTCTATCAGCTGGAACTAAGTTGCTTTCAGATGGCGATGTAGCTAACTACATGCAAACAACCGGAGCGTTCTATAACTCTGGTCGGCCAAAGGCATAACGAAGGAAACAAGTAATACGTTGTTGTTGGGGCTAGGAGACTAGCCCCAACTTCATCAAGATAAATTTTTTAACAAAGGGCTTAAATGAGCAAAAAAATAAATCAGAGTGGTACTTATTATTGGTATGCCCTGCCAGGAGTTGCAGCATTCTTAACTTTGGTAGGTGGCTCATTTGCTTACAACATCTATTTAAGTTTTAATAATTGGCAAGGCATTGGCAAACCGGAATGGATCGGTCTAAAAAACTATCAAGATCTTATCCATGACCATACTTTTTGGATTTCATTTCTCCATGCATTTGAATTCATTTTTGCAATGTCAATCGCGCCAACTTTTCTTGGACTGCTAGTCGCTGCCCTAATTTACGATTTCATAGCAACATATTTTGGAAATGCAATTTCAACTTTTTTGCGCATCAGCCTTTACGTGCCTCAGATTATTGCCCTACCGGTCGTTGGTATTTTGTGGTCGTGGATGCTTTCACCAAATGTAGGTGTCATCAACACGATTCTTCGAAAGATTGGCCTAAGTAGCCTGGCACTTAACTGGTTAGGACAATCCAGCACTGCAATGCTCTCACTTTCCGTGATGATGATTTGGATTCAAATCGGGTATACCGTCGTTATTTTTGTATCTGGTCTTTCTCGTCTAGATCCATACTTAGATGAAGCGGCGCAATTAGATGGCGCGACCTGGTTCCAAAGATTTAGAATTATTACTATCCCACAGCTCTATCCGGAACTTTCTGTAGTCCTACTTACAACTACCGTCGCCGCTCTGAAAGTTTTTGGTCCCGTATATGTCATGACTGGCGGCGGCCCTGGTGATGCAACGCAGGTCCCAGCGTTCTTTAGTTATTTCCATTTCTTCTCAACTTTGCGTGTTGGTTACGGCGCTGCAGTTGCGACAGTTCTCGCCTTAATCCTTACGGTATTGGCAATTGGCTTATTGAGACTACAACGACGAGTAGGAGCTACCCGATGAGTGTTAAAACTAAAAAGGGAGTTGGTCCATACCTAGTCCTCGGTGGATTAATAGGAATGGCTCTAATTTGGCTTTTCCCGCTTTACATTGCCTTCATCAATGCATTTAAGCCACAAACCGAATTTGTTAAATATGGCGTACTTGCTTTGCCACATCATTGGGACATTTCTAAATTTGGAAAATTTTGGGGTGATGTTGATTTCACCAAGAAATTAGCAAACTCGCTACAGATTTCCCTCTTAGTTGCAATTATTGCAGTTACCTTAAGTTTTTTAACGGCCTACGCAATTGGTATTGGTCGAGTTAAGGGCCGTACTTGGATTCTTGGCTTCTTCATGGTGGCATTTACCATTCCACAAGAGGCACTTATTTATCCACTCTACTCAATGGCCAAGACGCTTAATTTGTACGACAGTATCTGGTCAATCATCATAATTTTTGGTGTCATGTCCACTGGGTTTGGTACCTACCTCCTCTCTTCAGTTCTAACAACTTTTCCAGATGAGCTTCTTGAGGCCGCCAGAATTGATGGTGCCAGTCCCTGGCGAATTTTGCGAAGCATCGTTCTTCCCCTTCTGCGCCCAACGTTATTTGTTTTGGCAACCATGTTCTTTATCTTTACTTGGAATGAATTCTTGATCCCATTAGTAATGCTTCCCTCTAACAACAATCAAACTGTGACTCTTTCCATGGCCATAACTACGGGTCAATACACAAGCGATCCAACAGCTCGTGCAGCGGCAGCGCTGATAGGGTTCATGCCTTCTGTCATATTCTTTTTAATTTTCCAACGCACGCTAATGCGCGGAATCACCTTAGGAGCAGTGAAGTAATTTCATGAAAAAAAGTGCTGATTGGTGGCGTCAGGCTGCGATTTATCAAATTTACCCGCGTTCCTTCAAGGATTCAGATGGTGATGGCCTTGGTGATATCAAAGGTATTACCTCAAAGGTCGACTACTTAAAGTCTCTAAGTCTTGATGCCGTTTGGTTAAGTCCGTTCTACCCTTCAGCATTAGCTGATGGTGGCTATGACGTAGCCGATTATCGAAACGTTGATCCAAGGCTTGGCACTCTCAAAGATTTCGACAAGATGGTTAAGGCCTTACACGATGCCGATATCAGTGTTTTTGTAGATATTGTCCCAAACCACTCATCAGATCAACATGCTTGGTTCCAAGAGGCCCTGAAGTCACCTTCGGGTTCAAAAGCTCGTGATCGTTACATTTTTAGAGATGGCCGTGGAAAGAATGGGGAACTTCCTCCATCTGATGAAATTTCACACTTCGCACCATCTGCTTGGACTCGAACAAAGAATCCCGATGGCACACCAGGTCAGTGGTACATGCACCTTTTTGCACCAGAACAGCCTGACTTCAATTGGGATAATCGCGAAGTCCAATTAGATTTTTTAAAGACGTTACGTTTTTGGGCTGATCGCGGTGTAGATGGATTCCGCGTGGATGTAGCTCACGCGTTGAAGAAAGACTTTAAACGTTTACATATTGCGAAGAAGAATATGAGTGGGTTTGAAATAGTTCAAAATGGTACGGATATTTTATTTGACCGGAATGATGTCCATGAAATTTATCGGGAATGGCGCAAAGTGTTTAACGAATATGATCCACCCCGCGTAGCAGTAGCAGAAGCTTACGTTCAGGCAAAGCGCAGAATGCTTTATGCAAGACCAGATGAACTTGGTCAAGCTTTTAACTTTGATCTGCTTGGTGCTGATTTTGATGCGGCTAAATTTAAAAAGACAATTACTGATAATTTGCGATTGGCCAAAAGCGAAGGCTCATCATCTACTTGGGTTTTAGATAATCATGATCGGGTACGCCATGCGACAAGATATGGGTTGCCAAAGGGAACAAATTTGATTCAATGGTTACTTTCAGATGGTAAGTCGGCAAAGTTAGATCGCAAGCTAGGTGCAGCAAGGGCAAATGCAGCCACGATGTTGTTGCTATCGCTTCCAGGTTGTACCTATCTCTATCAAGGTGAAGAGCTCGGTTTGTTCGAAGTTGAAGATATTCCACAGCAAGATCTGCAGGATCCAACTTGGTTTAGAAATGTTGTTCCGCAAATGGTTAAGGGCAAGGTCTCTGGACTCGCACTGATTCACACTGAAAAAGGCCGTGACGGCTGCCGAGTTCCATTGCCATGGGAGAGTCGCAAGAAGAGTTTTGGATTCGGTAAAGAAAAATCCCATTTGCCACAACCAGAATGGTTCAAAGATTTTGCAGTTGACCGACAAGATGGGGTTAAGGGTTCAACACTGACTTTGTACCGAAGCGCACTGGCACTTCGTAAGCAGTTACAAACATCCGAAGAGTTACGCTGGATTGCCACTTCCTCAAATCAAGTTCTGCATTTCACTCGGCCAAATGGCTGGCAGTGCATAACAAACTTCAATGGCAAGCCATACAAACTTCCAAAGGGTGAAATTCTCTTGAGTAGCGCACCTATTGTGGCTGGAAAACTTCCCGCTAATACAACTGTTTGGTTGAAGGCTTAATTAAAAGCGATCTCTAACCGCCCATAGATCTGGGAAAGTTGGCTTAAAGAGCGTTGAGGATAGATAACCAACGCCGCTGGAGCCACCGGTACCGGATTTATGGCCGATAGTTCGCTCCACCATCTTCACGTGGCGATAACGCCACTCTTGCAAGCCTTCATCGATATCAACTAAGCGCTCGCAAACCATCGCAGTTTCTGGGTCATTCTTATGAATATGAACCAAGATATCTTGCACATCTTCATTTGGTTCGTAGGCAAGATTAAAATCTCTATTTAAGAATTTTTCAGGAATGGCATGGCCGCGCTTTGAAAAATAGACCAGAGTCGAATCCCAAAGTGATCTTTCATTTGTTATAAGTGCAATTTCTTCTTGCGCATCAGGTGGCAAATGGCCAGCCATCTTTGAGTCGCGGCGACCAAGAAGAGCTTCTACTTCACGGAACTGTGCTGACTGGAAACCGGAAGAGGAAGATAAACGACCACGGAAAGAATTAAATTGCAGCGGCGTCATCGTCTCCAAGATATCAACTTGCGAGACACAAATCTTTAAGATGGTACGAATGCGACCCAAGATTGCAAGCGAGTCGTAGGTGAGCCCAGCTTCTAACTTCTTCTTGACCCCAAATAATTCATGCTGGAGTTGTTTAAACCAGAGCTCATAAGTCTGGTGAATGATGATGAAGAGCATCTCATCATGTTCTGGACCTTCTGATAATGGGCGTTGAAGTTGTAGGAGTTCATCAACAGCTAAGTATGAGGAGTAGGTCAGGGCTGGATCGAAATCACTCATGTAACTTTCAAGCCCTCGGTATTGATCTTTTCATATTGACGAGTTGAGACTAAATCACGCAAGCGTGAGAAGCCATCCCACACTTCAACATAACTTGTAGGCAGTGGCGCAATCGCTAATCTAATTGAATTTGGTTCACGATAATCTGGAATGACATTTGCAAATTCACGAAGTGCTATTGCAATTGCTTTGGCATCTGGATGTACTAAAGAAATATGTCCACCGCGCTCCTTTGCATCGCGAGAGGTATTTAGAGTGAAGCCAAGGTCTTTCAACCAGGCATCGTATAAATCGATCATCATCTGAGTGCCAGTTGCGCACTTCGCTGCAATCGCATCGATCCCTGCTTCTTCGATCATGCCAAAGGCACTTTGAATAGAGCGCAATCCAATAAGTGAAGGTGACGCAATCTGGAAGCCGCGGATAGTTTTTTTCTTTTCAAATGTAGGACCCATTGCAAATTGATTCTCTTGGGCAAACCAACCTTGAATTGGGGTGGTTAACTCATTTTGAATCCGCTTAGAAACATAGAGCCAGGCCGGAGCACCTGGTCCGGAGTTTCCATATTTGTATGTGCAGCCGACTGCTAGGTCCACACCATTGGCGTCAAAGTTCATTTCGATAGCGCCAACGGCATGGCTGGCATCCCAGATTGTTAGTGCGCCATATTTGCGAACCAAATCTGTGATTGCCTTGATATCTGTGCGAGCACCAGAGCGATATTGAATAACTTCTAGCGTTACAAAAGCGACATCATCAGAGAGATATTTTTCGAGAATTTCTGGAGTGATGCGCTCGTATTCCGCGCTGCCCTCGGATTCATTATCAATCGTTATTAATTTAAGGCCGTGACGATCGGCTAATCCTTGAAGGATATATCTATCGGTTGGAAAATTTGCAGCATCAATAATTATGGTTTTGCGATCTGGGCGAGCAGCAAGTGCAGCGCCGCAGAGTTGGAAGAAGTTAACCGAAGTCGTGTCGCAGGCTAATACTTGTCCCGCAGCAGCGCCGAGAGCAGCGCGACCAATTAGATCACCGGTAACTTC
>CAILSO010000031.1 GCA_903836945.1 uncultured Actinomycetes bacterium
AGTTTCTTTATTCTTTGTAACCAACTTTATTCTTTGTAACCAACTTTATTCTTTGTAACCAACTTTATTCTTTGTAACCAACTTTATTCTTTGTAACCAACTTTATTCTTTGTAACCAAAGAGCGCGCAGATAAAAGTTGTTAAACCCAAGGCCCCAACTATTAGCCCCACCCAAACCAAGCCACCACTAATCATGAAGTAAGCAACACCCATTGCGATTGCATTGGCAAGAACAGCCGGTGCGCGACCATATGAGCGAGATTGGGCAAAGCCTTTGGATGCAATAAACAAACCGAGGCAGCCCACCAATGAAAAAATAATTTCCCCAACTAGCGCCGAGGGCGCAGTCACCGTTGAGGTAAATGAAGAAATGACTAGATAGCAGGCGATTGCCAGAAGAATTAGCGACTCAAACCGCAATAACCACATCGCCTGAGTTCTAGTGTTCACCCGCTTATTCTATTTCAAAGCCGCCGGTTCAAAACCACTGGTTGGCTACCTCTTCTAATTTCAGGTTATCCGTTTTAACCTTGGATATGAACCAAGAGTCTTGGCAAATTGAATTTGCCAACAATGGCATCGTCGACTCATTAACCGGTTCGCCAGCACCATCTATTTTTCGCTCCGAACTTTTTCGAGCAAGCGCCAGGTCTCATCGAGGTGGCGGCGAGATCTGCATCATTACTTTTAGGACGGTACGAGCTTCCAATTCCGAGAGCAAGCAAAGATCCAAAAAGAGCGATGCCCAGAAGAAAATTCTAAATTCACTCGATCAAATTCAAACTCTCAAAATATTGGAAATCGCCGAGACACTTAAGAATTCAATTCGAGGCGGTGATTTCTTCACGCGAATGTCGGTATCCGGTTTTTGGCTCTGCTTTCATGGTGGCAAGATCGAGGCGATGACTGCGGTGGCGAGAATTCTTGAAAATCTAAATGAATTGAATAAAAGGAATTTGGCAGCGGCTTCGAATCCAAGTGAACGAGCTGCCGATTTTGCTCAGTTTGAGGTAAAGACTGCAATCCATTCCAGCCCGAAGCCAATGGACCTCAGTGCTTGGATAGATGAGATTGATCAGAGTTATTTCGCGGTTACTTAAAGTAAAGATTTAATTGGCTAGGCCAATGGCGGTGGATTCTTCCACTTCACATTCGCGTATTTGATATTTGATCTGGCTATGAATTTGGGCCGCAATCAACAGAACGCGGCTGCTATGGGGGCGCCTACAAATCGAGGGGACTTTGGGAGCCTTGGAGATTCGGAGAACTTTAGGAACTCAAAGAATTCAGAGACGTTCGAGGGATTAGAGAAATCAGATAGTTCTGAGAAATTTGAAACATTCGGAGCCTTACAAGGATTGATGGATGATCCGAGCGTTGAAGAAGTTTGGATCAATTCCCCAACAAGAATTTTCATCGCTCGAAAGGGCGTTAGTGAATTAACAAATATTTCAATGAGTTCAGATGATGTAGCAAACCTCGTCGAACGCCTATTGATGTGGGGCGGGCGCAGATTAGATCTATCCCACCCATTTGTTGATGCCAGGCTTCCAGATGGAAGTCGATTACATGTTGCGATACCGGAAGTAACGGCAAAACATTGGGCGGTAAATATAAGAAAGCATTTGATTCGCGGCAAATCATTACAAGAGTTAGCTGAATTAAATGTGATGAATGCCGAGATCGCCGATTTCTTAAGAAGCGCTGTTAATTGTGGTTTAAATATATTAGTAAGTGGCTCAACTCAAGCTGGCAAGACCACGATGCTAAATGCACTTGTGAGTTCATTACCGTTAAAAAGTAGAGTGATTACGATTGAGGAAGTCTTTGAACTTCGCCCGAAAATTCCAGATTGCGTGGCTCTTCAAACAAGGCCGGCAAATTTACAGGGAGAAGGAGAGATTGCCCTTAGACGATTAATAAAAGAGGCGCTGCGCATGCGACCTTCGCAATTAGTGGTGGGCGAAATTCGTGAAGCCGAGGCGTTAGATATGTTGATTGCCCTAAATTCTGGAATCCCCGGTATGGCAACGATCCACGCAAATTCAGCGCGGGATGCGATCGCGAAGTTGCAAACCCTCCCACTTCTTGCCGGTGAAAATATTTCACACAAGTTCATCGCACCCGTTGTGGCATCAGCAATCGACTTAGTAGTCCATCTTTCTATCGCACCAGATGGGTTTCGTCGCGTTATGGAAATCGAACATGTCAATGGTCGTATTGAGTCAGATCGAGTAGAGCTTGAGCCGCTATTTAAATATCAGGCGAAAGAGAACGGGGCCAGCGGCGGGAAATATCTAACCGGTTTGATCTCTCCGAATACAGTGTTGGAGTCCGGGCGATGAATTTTCTTAGGTTAAGTAATGATCGCTCGGGCAGGCAGATATTGAATCTGGGCATGCAGAATCTCTCGGGTATGCAGAAAATTAATCTCAGCAAGAAGACAAATAAACAAACCTTTCTCATATTTGTTGGCTTCGTAAGTGGGAATTTGATCGGCCTGATTACTACCTCTTCGGAGGCTATCGGATTGCCATTTGGTGCAATCTGTTCCGGATTACCAACTGTTCTAATGCGAATAAAAGTTCAAAAAACAAAGCGAGAGTTGAATGAACTTTGGCCGGAGATTCTCGATCATTTAATCTCTGGAATTACATCCGGTCTTTCACTTGCCG
>CAILSO010000032.1 GCA_903836945.1 uncultured Actinomycetes bacterium
CGGAACCTTGTCCGAAATTTAAATTACCGGTACCAACTGTTACCGATGCTGCGAATGTTGAAAGTAGTAATGGAACTGCTGCAGTAAGTGCAACACCAATTAAAAATTTTGATCTTTGTTTTCCAGATCCACCAAAGCGAGAATTGACGCGACCACTCAAAGGTGAATTTAAATTATTCACGAGTCACATCCTTTTGCTCATCACTGATAACCCCACAGGGGCGGGTTTCCGACTGCGAGTCTAGCCTCTGGCCGAAAGGCGATCAAGGCGGTGGTGTTGGTGGGAACTGGAGTAACTAGTGGGACTTGAGTGGGACGCTGCCTTTTTGCAGGTTTAGATCCAAGCCGAGGTTGGTGATGGTTGTTTGGGCAGAGGCGGCGGCGCCTTGGCAGAGATCGGTGTTGAGTGATGGCGCGGTTAGAGAGGCCAAGCGGATATTGATGCGAGCGCCCGAGATGTGATTGGCCGGGGTTGTCGAAATCAGGCGCAGCCCATTTCCGGAATTCAAAACGTTCATGACTTGGGTCGGGTTGCCTGAAAGATAAAGATGTGCGGAGTTATTTCCGACAAAGAGCGCCGAACCGGTGGTGGTATCGGTATTCATCGGGGCGAAGGTTGATGCGCGAGCGCCGGTGAGATCAATGCACGCTAATAGATATGTATCAGAGTGCAGGTAGATATTTGGCAGCACGGTGGAAGATGCACGTGGATCAACCGGAACGGTAGCCGGCATCTTTATTAGTGCAGATTGGTGATCGGCGTAGGTCGGATCAGGTGAAGCGGTTGGGACGGAAATGTAGGTGATGTCGGCAGACGGTGTGGCCGGTGGAGTCGCGGAAGGTGATTCGGTGGGCGCTGGAGTTTGCGGGGAAGGAATTGGATCGGCGGCCTGCGTACTTTGGGGATCGGCGTTGTTGTTTGGGGAAAGCTGATCTGCGACGGCCGATAACATTTGAAAACCGAGGAAGCCCACAACGGCAGCGATCAGCAAACGCTTGACCATGCCTTGGGGTGCGGGGATCCGCGGTAATTGCATGGTGCAAGCATAAAGCAGATTGGGCGATATTAAACCCGGCGTCTTTTTAGGGTAGTTTTCGCGTCATGGCTAGAAAAGTTGCGACGGCAAAAGAGGTTGTAAAGGCGAAGGAAGCTGTGAAGGCGCCAGAAGCTGCAAAGGTAAAAGTCGAGAAGAGCGAATCGATCGATGCGCAACTCGAAAACTGGGCGCGCGCTTACAAGGTAAGCGCTGATCCGTTCGTTACTGGATTAGCTTTGGCGATTAAGAACGGCAAGGGCGTAAGTGCCTATGCTGAATTAAATCCCCTCGATTATCTGCCGACTCCGGTTCATGCTGGAAACGAACGCAACACTTCGCTGCAAAATCTTTTGACGATCATTCGTAACATCTTGGTCTTCTTCCCAGTAGCACTTACCTGGATCGCGGTAAGTAAATCCACAACCGCCTTTGCCGCATATACCGAGGCAAATAAGAGTGCGGTTGTTAACTTCCTGGAATTTTGGCAAAACGGATATGGCATCTTGGCTAAGTCATGGACGATTGGTCACGTAGCCTTCCTAGACTTCATAATCATTATTGCGGTCATCGCGCTGACTTTAATTGTGGCATTAATGCATAATCGAAATGTGGCTGCAACCAAGGCACACGTAATTAAGTCAGAGGCAGATCGCACCGCGATCGGACTTAAGTTGCATCTTTACTTACACGAACATCGAGCAGTTACTCCAACCACCATCAGTTCAGCGGTTGCTCGTGCGGTAAAGGATTTGGCTGATACCGCTAAGTCTCTTGAAAAGAGCAGCAAAGTTTTACAGAAGGACATTAACCAAATTCCTTCCAACCGTCAGGTACTCACTGAAGTTAAGCGTTTAGTTACCGGTGTGAAAGAAGCAAATAAGGTTGCTAAGGCGGCATCTAAATTTTCGTTTAAGAAAGCTGCGCCGGCGCGCACAACTTCTCGCGTTGAAGAAGAAGTTGCCTTGCCACAGGTTGGTTATGTGGAACCAGTTGAGTCAGAATTTAACTTTGATGATTACTTCAAAGATTTCGATAAGAAAATTAGCGATAAGTAATTAGATGCGCAGAGTTTCACCGGCCGCTCTTTTAAATGAAGGCGAAGATGTAACCAACCAAGCAGGCTGGATGTATGCCGACTTGTTTTTGGCCCTCATGGTTATCTTCTTGGCGACGATCTCATTTGTGCCGCAATTAACGCAATTACCGGGTAATTCACTTGGCGCAAAGAGCGTGACGATTCAATTGAAAGATCTTAATTACAGCGCTGGTTTGGTGACCGATTACAAGATCTTTGACTTGAAGGCAATTAGTACTGACGTAACAAGTTTTAAGAAGAAGCAAGGAATTCCAACCAATGCCGACATCATTTATACCCAAATTGTTGGGGGCTATGATTCCCAAAAGGAAAGCGCTAATACCGGCACAGTTAACGCGATCTCATTTAGTTTGAAGTTAAAAGATAAGGGCCAGTCCATCTTTGGTCGAAGCGCGATCTCAATTTCCACCAGTGATCAGATCCCAAGTGGATCAGTTGCTCTTCGTATGACCTTTGCTTCAACGCCTGGCGCCACAAGCAAATAATTATTAACGCTTAGACGTTCGCCGCACTCTCAATAGTTAATGAGTTAACTTGTAGAACTGCAGCTCTTGGATAGGTAAAAATATCGGTCCAGTCACCGGTCGCCGCTGAATATTTTAAATATTGCTTTGAATCAAATCTTC
>CAILSO010000033.1 GCA_903836945.1 uncultured Actinomycetes bacterium
GCCTCACTAGCAACCGGCATAGGAATATCAACTACCGATAGCGGACCCTTGAATTGGGTGAAGTGGATGGAGTTCATGAGGGTAGATTATTAGAAATCGAATAATTAGGTATCCGTTAACTCTTAATCACCGGGTTCCACTTCATGCGTATGTCAGACCTGGCCATTAACCTTTTTATATGTCTAGCTCAATTGATTTTTCTCTCGAGCGCATCCGCACTCTTACCCCCGACTCGGGGAATTTGAAGTACCTGGGCGAGATTGCTTGGTTGTACGACCGGATAGTGCAGTGCGGAACTACAGTTCCGGTTATCGATCTATCTTATGAATTGGTGATGTCGCAGGAATTTGTGGCGGAGTGTGTGCGAAATGCAATGGATGCTGGATTGATTTGTGTTCCCAAGCGTGGATCTAATGGTGGGCGAATTAGTAAAAAGGCTTTACGGCTACTTCACCAAGAGGGCTAGAGGGGTAATAATTAACTATGGGTTGGAACTTTCGCAGGTCGATAAAGATTGCTCCGGGGATAAGGCTTAATTTCTCTAATAGGGGTATGGGGTATTCGATTGGTCCCCGCGGAAATAAGCTTTCAGTTTCCCCGACAGGACGTGTGACTCGAAGTGTTGGAATACCAGGCACTGGAATTCGATATACGAAAGTTATCGGAAGTAAAAGCAGGTCTTCGAACACTGGTCAGCAATTGATTAGCAAGAGAGCTCCCGTTCCATTTCTTGGGTATGTGTTGGCTGGGATTGTTTACACATGCGTACGAGGGTTGTTTACGCCCTACGCGATGTTTACTAGTAATCCCATTGCTCCCAATGATTGGCAGCACAAGTTGTTACTAATTGCGATTGCAATACTTTGCATAATTGGATTTGTTGCTCTTGTTCGCACTAGATGGCAATGGAACAAGGCGGTTATGGAACAAAATCGGGATTTAGAGAATCGAAGTAATTAGTTCTTTACGATGTTGTTGACGATCTGCTCCGGAGTGGCAGAGTCACCGAGGGCGAGGTCGACGCTGGTTTTGATGCCGTTTATTTCTGCCGCAGCTAAGACTGCGAGCTGAGCTGCGATATCAGCCATAAAGAAAAGTGCGTTGGGTCCGGCGCGATCAATAAGGTGTTGGGCCCGAGCTAGTTGATCATCGGAATACTTTTCACGGTCATTTTTGTCATCATCTATAACTGAAAGTAGATATTGCTTGATGTCGTGCCCAATTCCTTTTTTGGTGGTCTCAGCATCGATTAGCTCTCGAAGTTGGGTGTCCATGGTGCGGGGCTTTGGCTTATTGAAAAGTTTATTGGCCGAATACCCGATGGCGAAGATCGCCAGAAAGAGATAGATCATTGGTGGGCTCCAAACTCCGTGAGGTAAGAAGGTCAATTAAAGCCTTGTCAGTGGGGTGGGGCAAGATTGGAGTATGAGGCGGATTCGGGCAATGATCTTTTTGGCAGTGGTGACGACTTTGGCGCTTGCTGTCATCTATGGGACGAATTGGATTGTTCCAAAGAGGTTTGAGGGACTTGGGTTATTGCTAAGTGAATTACTACTTGGCTTGGTTTGTATGTGGTTTATTTTTGTGACAAATTCTTATAGCAATCGATATTTGGGTTTGCCGCGATTGCATTGGAAATCTTTGATTGGACCGGCGGTTGGGCTATTTGTTTTTTGGAATGACTTCGGGTCGTTTCACTTCTATGGCCATGGGCTGCGCGATGGAATCTGGTCGGTTATTTTGTTATTGGCAATTGGCTTTGGTGAAGAATTTCTTAGCCGCGGTTTTATTTTTGGATACTTTCGAAGGTATGGGGTTTGGTGGGCGACGATTGTCTCCTCGGTCTCATTTGGGCTGATGCACATCACTAATTACGGCAAGATGCAAGGTGCGATGGCGACATCGCTTCAGGTGGTTATGGCGACTGGATTTGGCGCCATTATGGTCGGGGCGATGTTGTTATCTGGAAGTATTTGGATCCCGATTTTGATACATGCTTTCCAAGATTCGACGATTTACTTTTCAAAGACTCGCGATCTCCTACCTTCTTTGGATCGCGGATCTTGGTGGAATTTGTGGCCAAATTATTCAATGGCAGCGATCTATTTTCTTATCGGAATTGCGATGGTTTATCTCTCAGGGGCTTGGCGTGAAGATCAGCGCCAGCATGTCTTTGTAATGCGCAAGCTTATCAAGTGGGCTTATCACTTCGGTCTAATCGAGGAGGATTGATCGTAAAGTGGATGTCTACCTACTGGAAGAACCAGTAGGTAGACATATAGCAAAATCTCTTTAGCGAGAGTAGGTGAATTGGGGAGCAATCCCCTTTTCATCTGAATAAATAGTAGCGCACCTTTTATAAAAAGCTAGATTAAATATCAAAAAATTAAAACTACCTTTGGTAACTTAATTAGATTCTTTTGCGCTCTGTTCTTTTTGATATGCACGGATTTGTTGAACAACTCCGGCGATGGAAAATGCGGCAAGGAGTGCAATGACTCCGAAGATTGCGTAGTAGATATCTTTGGGGACATGTCTTGCAAAGGCGAAGATATAGATATCAGGGATCGCAAAGTTAATGAGGGTGTAGATGCCATATTTTTGTGCCGGCTTCATCTGGCGTCTGTAGAGGCATACGACTAAACGGGCAGTTGAGATTCCATATAACCATGAGGTTGCAAGATCCACTAAGAAGAAGCCGATTGGATTAACACCGTATTTGCCTAGAGTTTTCCAGACCACAAAGGTGGCGGCGAAGGTATAAAGAACAATAGTGCTGGCCCAAAGGCGTTCCCAAAATGTTTCGCGCTTTGATCTAGCCATATGTAAAGAGTACTTGGAAGTTCAATTGTTAGTATTGATTGTGGCGCTTATCAAATTGGATTTAGCAGGTAAATCAGAGATCGCAGTTGAGATGGTCTGCCTTGGCAATATCTGTCGCTCCCCTATGGCTGCTGCGGTACTACATAACAAAGTCATGAAAATTCAAGCTCCACGGATTGTCGTTTCTTCTTCCGGTACATCGGATTATCACGTAGGTGAAGGCGCGCATAAGTTATCGATTGCGACTTGGCAGGTTGAGGGATATTCATATGACCATACGGCCAGGCAATTTAGCCGCAGATCATTTGAGGATCAGGATTTAATTTTGTGCATGGATTTAACAAATCGGGCGATGGTTTTAAATGCAGCTCCTAATGAGAGTACGAAGTCAAAGGTCTTCTTGCTGCGTCAATTTGATCCTGAGTTATCGCAAATTGATCCAACATCGCGTGAAGCAAGTGAATTAGTTGTTCCAGATCCTTGGGGCGAGGGCATGGATAGTTTTGCAAATGTCCTTGCGATGATTGAACGAGCTACCGATGGCTTGCTCTCTCGCTTGGTTATAAACAAGTAATTTCCTTCCACAGTTCTTAAATCGCAAAATATTTAGCAAAGGTAAAACAACTTCACTTTGAGAGTGAAGCGAAAAGCCCTAATAAAACTGATAAGGATTAGAGCCCTTGAAAGAGGAATACTCAAAGTCCACCTTGTAGAAGGAAAAAGACACAAAAAGTGTTTTGTTGGGAAATCTCAGACTTCTATAGGGAGACATAAGGAGATTTCAGATATTGATTTAAGAAGCATTGTGAAAGACTTAGAACCCGCGTTAGGAGCGAAATTGTTGCGATAATGACCCGAAAAATTCATAGTGCTGTAGTCACTAAAAAAGAAGGTTTGTGGCAAATAGATCTCGGCGAGATCGGTACTACTTCAACAAAATACGATCACGAGATTGATTTGATGACACGCGAGTATGTAGCTCAAAAAACCAATGTCCAGCCTTTTGATTTTGATTTGACCTATGACTTCACAACTCCGGGGCCAAATAGTTTTGAGCCAAATAAGTTTGAAAAACTTGCTCTCAAAATTCGAAGGGTTCTTAATTTCTAACGGCTGGGGTCAACCAAAATCTTTGGGCCGGGACCGGCGCTTGCTGGGCGTTTGCCATTGAAAGCATCTAAGACTTCGGAAAGTCCAATGGTGGCGCCCACGAGTTTTTCAAGTTTTACTTTGCCAGCGGCCATGTAATCAATTGATTGTTGTAGACCGGGTGAGGCGGAGAGAATTCCAACTACGGTGATATCGCGAAAGACTAAGAGGCGAGAATTAATCGGTGCTGGATTTGAATCCACTCCAATTAGAACAACGCGGCCACCTGGTTCGACAACTTCGAGAGCTTTTGCTGGGATTGATGGATCAAAGGTGCAATCGATTACGACGTGATAACCACCGTCGATTGGCTGAACTTCGGTGTTAGCGCTCTTCGCACCCACTTCAAGGGCAAGTGGGAAAGTTTTTGGATCGATACCGATCATGTGAACCTCTGCGCCCATAGCGATACAAAATTGCGCAGACATTAATCCGATTGTGCCGGTGCCCCAAATAAGAATTCGCTTTCCGGGTTTTGCTTGCGCAGCATCGGCCACGCGCCAGGCATTTGCGCCGGGCTCAACAAGTGCGCCGAGTTCTTCGGTAATTACATCTGGCAATTGGAAGAGAAATCTAGTTTCTATAGACATCTCCTCGGCGAGGGCGCCATTAAAACCATTGCGGATTCCGATTTCATATCGATCTTGGCAGGTGTGCTGGCGATTATCTAAGCAACGCGAACACTTTCCGCAGCCCATCATCACATCGCCAATTACACGCTTTCCGATCCAAGATTGATCAACATTAGGACCGGCTTCAATTACGGTGCCGGTGAATTCATGACCTAATCGGATTGGATAACTTGCTTGGCCATCGTGCAGGTAAGGCATCGAACCATTAAAGAATTCAACATCGGTGCCGCAAATACCAACTCGGGCAATCTTTACAACCACTTCCCCAGCCTTGGCCACTGGCTTAGCAACTTCTTCAATGTGGCCGGTGTTAGGTGCGGTTACGACGAAGGCTCTCATTTGGCCACCATATCAAGAGCGGATGTAGTTTTTAGCTCTTCTACGTAGGTTGCTATTTGCGGGAAGTAAATTGGATTTAACTTTCGTGGGAAGAGATCTAGGCTCAAGATCAAGGTCGTAACTTCAAGGGCATCAGGCTCTTTTGCTAATTGTGTGATGACCTTGGCCATCGGATCGTTTACTCGATCGCTGACTCCTAGATAGCGCAGCCAAATAGCCATCGCAAGGCAAAGCTTAGGTGCCGGTATTTGGTGCTCTGCTAATACATTCATGCCATCGATAATTCGCTGCTGCAGCTTTTGCGAACCATCCATTGCGATCTGCTCGGCGCGGTGTTTTAGGGTCGGATTGGCAATGCGTTCTCTAATCGTTTTGGCATAACTTTCTAGGTCGATGCCACCAGTTTTTGTAATGGATTTGAATACTTCATCTTCCTGCATCGCCTTAATAAACGGGGCAACCTTGGGATTCGTAATGGCATCAGATACATATTCGATTCCGCAGAGTTCACTTAAGTAAGCCAAGGTGGAATGTATGCCATTGAATAATCGGATCTTGGCAATCTCATATGGCTTTACATCCGGCACAAATTGCACACCGGTGGGGGCCAGGATTTCCTTGATCGGATCATCTTCGATCACCCATTGGCTAAAGGGCTCGGTAACAATTGTTAAGTTGGCATCAGTAATTGCGGGAACAATCCGATCAATCATCGAATTTGGGAATCTGATCCCTTTTGTTACCCAGGCACGAACCTCCGGTAGCGATCTGGCGTCTAAGGTCTCTAAAACTAATTGCTTTAATAGGTGCGAATTATTTGGCATGTTGTCGCAGGAGATCACTGCGATTGAAGGGTTTGGGATCTGAGATTTGGCATCGAATCTTGCGATGAGTAGATCAGTAAGCCGTTCGGGCAGGCTCTGCGGTCCATCGCTCCGATATGCTTTTTCAGTCACCGTTAATGTAATTAATTTCAAGTCAGGTGATGTGGCCAGTTCCAAGAGGCGGTGGTAATCGCGCGGATAAAAGAGCGCCTCACTAATTGCAGTGATCTCAGTGCGTACTTCGCCATTGCCATCGGCGGCAACGACGGCATATTTACAATCTCTTTTTGCTAGTGAATCTGCAACATCACTCTTTCGCATTGATACTGCTGCGATATACATATCATTGTGGCCATTTTGTATTGCCTGATTGATAAATACTGCTTGATGAGCGCGATGAAAAGCGCCAAGGCCTAAATGGATTACTCCGATCTTCTCTTGGCTCATATTCAACTTAATTTCATTTTTTAAAGGCTAAAGAACTTCTTGGATAAGTTGTAAGCAAGTTCGGGGGCTAATTGCATAGCTTGTTCTTGGGTTAGGCGATCGCGTTCGACTTCCCGGGCTAAGTATTTGGCATCGAATCGACGGGCTAGATCATGGCGGACTGGGATCGAACAAAATGCCCGAGTGTCATCGATAAAACCAACGGTGTTGTAGTAACCGGCGGTCTCGGTAATTGCATCGCGCCAACGCTCGAGGCCATTTAGGGAATCCAAGAACCACCATGGCGGCCCAAGGCGAACTCCGGGATAAGCGCCAGCGATTGGGGCAAGCTCTCTTGAGTAAGCGGTTTCATCTAAGGTGAAGATCACCATCTTGAAGTTCGGATTATTTCCTACTTCATTAAGCAATGGTTGTAATTCTTTTGTGTAGGTGGTCGCGGTTGGGATATCAAAGCCGCGATCTGGACCATAAGTTTCATAGATCTTCTTGTTGTAGTTGCGAAGTGATCCTGGATGCAATTGCATTACCAAACCATCTTCCGCCGCCATCTTGGCATGTTCAAATAACATAACTGCGCGGAATGCTTCAAAGTCAGTTGCGGTTGGTGATTCGCCTTTGATCTTAAGGAAGAGTCGTTCCTTTTCATTGCTGGAAAGTTTTAGCGTTGCCGCCGAGAAGACGCCATGGTCGGTTGCGGTTGCCCCATGTTTTGCAAAATAGAGGCGACGCTTTTTAACTGCGAGAAGTAAATCTGCAAAGCTAGAGATCTCAACGCCAGAGGATTCTTGTAATTTACTTATGGAATCAGCCCAATCTGGGCGACTTGGATCGCTGACATCATCGGGACGGAAAGTCGGAATTACTCGGCCACCAAGATCTACTTTTTCCAATTCTTGATGGGCAAGTAGTTGATCATTAGTGCCATCGGTTGTGGCAAGAACTTCAATATTAAATCGCTTGAAGAGGGCTTGCGGCTTAAATTCAGAGGTAGCTAGTTTGGTATTGATTAAATCGTATGTTGAATCAGCATTGCTTGTTGAAAGCGATTCTTCAATTTCAAAGAGGGTGAAGAGAATCTCTTCTAACCAAATGCGAGAAGGGGTGGAAGCAAAGACCTGCCAATGTTTGCAGAGCAGGCGCCATACTTCGCGCGGATCGCTCTTTGCAGTATTGCCATCTAGGCGGGGTATGCCAAGTGCCTCATAGGAGATGCCTTGGGAGTACAACATGCGAGTGATGTAGTGATCTGGGCGAATAAATAGTTCAACGGAATCGATGAAATTTTCATTAGCTAAAAGCATCTTGGCATCGACATGGCCGTGCGGAGAGATGATCGGAAATTTAGCCATTTCGGCATAGAGCTCGCGCGCAAATTTATCTTCGCCTAGAAAACGATTCTTACGCATGGCTTAGCATCCAATCAAAGGCATCATCTTGCATCTGGGCAGTAAAGGAATGTTTTACCGGATAAAAATCTGATTTATATTCACGACCATTTTCCTTGTAGTAGGTGGCGATATTGGTATCGGCAATTGCCATCCCCTCTTTGGTGAATAGTTGATCATTGCCACAAAACTGTAAATAAATCGGGTTCTTGGAATTGATCATCGCAACTCCAGGCCAATCACTTTTGGCGGCCAAACCATGCGGAAAGAACATCCAAGAGTGGGGTGCGACATGAATATCTAAAAGTGATTCATAAGTAGCCATCGCGCCAACGCTTACTGCTGCGGTGAGTTCAGGTGAAGTTGCGTGGAGATATATCGAACGGCATCCACCGCCTGATAGACCAACGCACGAGATTGAACCGTTGATCTCTGGAAGTATTTTTGCAACTTCGAGAGCAACGCGATCGTCGAAGTTAAGAATGCCGGCAAGGGTGGCGCCAAAGAGACTCAAATACTTTGCGATCGACATCGACTCTTGCATCACGGCATGTTTTTCATAACCGAGCTCCCCGGTTAATTCGGCAAAGCGTTCGGGCATTGTGGCGGGATCAAATCTGCGCGATCCCCAAAGAAAGCAATCAAAGGCAAGAACGGCAAAACCTTTCTTGGCTAACTCATTAGCCGCTCCCCGATCGCCATAGTGATCGCGAATAACCCACTGTGAATCTTGATCTAAATTCTTGGCGCCAACCACAACCTTCTCTTTGCCATAGCTCTTTAGATCATCATGACTATGAAGAAATAGCGCACCAGGTAGTGGCGTCGTTGAATCAATTGGCGTTAAAAGATAAGCCTCGGTGCGGGGACCAAAACCGGTGCTCCAAGATATCTCTTCAATCTTTACGCCCTCGTGTTGAAAAGTTTCACCGCGCTTGATTTGAAAGTCGGTTGGAAATTTTGGAAGTTGTCCAAAAAGCTTTAGGAGTTCTTTCGAATCAATCGTTGGAGTTTGCGGCGGATTAAAATCTAACGCCTTTGGAAGGTCGGCAAAACTTCCTAAATTCTTGGACATCTTGTGAGTATTCAACCGCAATTTTTTTCTCAGGGGAAGACCTATTTCGCCCAATAGTCATTAAACTTTCGTTATGAAACCAATCGTTCAAGTCTCGCTAGATCTAACCGATATCAAAGAGGCCATGGAGATGGCACATACCGCAGTACGAGCCGGTGTCGATTGGCTGGAAGCCGGAACGCCATTTATCTTGGCCGAAGGTTTGCATGGCGTTAAAGCTCTTCGCGCCGAATTTCCAAATCATCCAATCGTTGCTGATCTAAAGACAATGGATGGTGGTTACCTTGAGGCCGAGATGATGGCCAAGGCTGGCGCAACTCATGTGGTTGTCATGGCTAGATCTCATCCCGAAACAATTAAATGTGTAGTCCAAGCAGGTCATGATTTTGGTGCAAAAGTTATGGGCGATAATCTTGGTTGTCCTGACATGGTGCAAGGTGCGCGGGAATTAGAAGAACTTGGTTGTGACATGGTGATTCACCATATTGGTTATGACGAAAGACGTGGCATTGCAGCTGCCGGTCATCGGATGCCTAATCCTTTAGATCAATTGAAAGAAGTTGTTGATGCGGTCTCAGTTCCAGTCCAAGCAGTAGGTGGCTTATCACTTGAACAAGCAATCGCCTGTCCTTCATATGGGGCGCCGCTTGTTGTAATAGGTGCACCACTTGCAATTGACGCTGATTCATTTAGCCGCGGCGCTGGAAATGTGGAAGAAGTTTTGCGCAAGATCTGCGAAGCGGTCCATGGTTTTGGCGATGTAAAAGTAAAGAATGAGAAGTAACCATGGCATCTAAAGCGGTAGTTAATTTTTCATCCGAGCCTCACTCAGTTGAAGTTCGCGAAGTAGAACGTCCAGTCTGCGGGCCAGAAGATGTAATTTTGCATGTGAAGGCGGCATCAGTATGCGGCAGCGATTTACACCAATGGGAAGGTACTAATTCCTGGCCGGTTAACTATCCAGTTATTTTGGGCCACGAATTTGCCGGTGAGATCGCCGAAGTGGGCGAACGAATAAGTGATTGGAAGGTTGGAGATCGCGTGGTCTCTGAGACCGCAGCCGAAGTAAATATGCACGGGGCGATGTCGCGCCAGGGCCTCTACAACCTTGATCCATCGCGTAAAGGCTTTGGTTACGGCGTTAATGGTGCGATGACTAGTTACACCAAAGTTGCTTCTCGACTCTTGCATAAGATTCCAGATTCAGTCTCATTTGATCACGCCTCAATGACAGAACCATGTTCGGTTGCTTATTCGGCGACGATTGCACCGGGACATGTGCGCCCAGGTGATCGTATTTTGATTCTCGGTCCCGGACCGATTGGAATTTTATCTGGCGCGATGGCGAAGTTGGCCGGCGCAGAAGTTGCGATCGTTGGACTAGATCGCGACGCCAAACGCTTAGAGGTTGCCAAGAAATATGGCATGGAAGTAATCATTGGTGATCCAAAACAATGGGCACAAGATGTTGATGGACTTGGCGTTGATGGCGTAGTTGATGCCGCAGGCGTCTCTGCCACGTTAAAGATTGCCTTAGATGTAATTAGACCAAATGGTTGGATCTCAAAAGTCGGCTGGGGACCCCAACCAGTTAATTTTTCACTAGATCCATTGGTACAAAAGAATGTTCGACTTGAAGGTTCCTTTAGCCATAACTGGCCAATGTGGGAGCGCGTGCTTCGAATGCTTGGTACCAAGCAATTGGATCTAACTCCAGTATTAGGTGGCACCTTCCCGGTTGATCAATGGCAGACCGCCTTTGAGAAGATGCATTCGGGTGAATTTATTAAATCTGTTATCAAACCGGAGTAAGTGATGCGTTTAAAAGATAAGGTCGTGATTGTTACTGGCGGAACTTCCGGAATCGGCGCCGCTATTGCGCGCTCGGTTGTTGCAGAGGGTGGCAAAGTATTAATTACTGGAATTGATGAAGCGCAAGGCAAAGCCTTGGTGACAGAACTCGGTTCGGCTGCTGCATTCAGTATCGCGGACCTAATAGATCCCACTTCCCCTAAGAAGATTGTCGCCGATTGCCTCACCGCCTTTGGTCGGATCGATTCATTAGTTAATTGCGCAGCTGCCTTCGATCAATCAAATATCCAAACTTTAAATTACGAGAATTACCAGAAGATGATGCAGATTAATCTCACCGCACCACTCTTCTTAATTCAGGCCTGCTTCCCAGAGTTAAAAAAGAATAAAGGTGCGGTACTTAATATTGGATCGGTAAATGCTCATGCCGGTGAGGCCAATCTCTTGGCTTACTCCATGAGCAAAGGCGCGATGGTCACCATGACTCGCAACTTAGGTAATGCCAATGGCGTTAATGGCGTGCGCATCAATCAAATTAACCCAGGTTGGATTTTGACTGATCGCGAAAAGAAGATGAAGGTAGAACAAGGAATGCCAGATGGCTGGTGGAATAACTTGCCGAAATCTGATGTCCCCTTTGGCACGATGAGTACTCCAGAACAACTAGCTGCTGGTTGCATTTATTGGATCAGCGATGAATCAATTCCATTTACCGCAACCGTCTTAGATCTAGAACAATTCACCTTCATAGGTAGAAATCCGGAGAAGAATTAATGCCACAGATCGCCGCATTCCCAAAGGGTTGGATTAAAGATTTAGTTGCCCCAGATAAATTATCGATCTACGAGTGGATTGATATGGCCGGTGCGATGGAGATCCCGGGCCTTGAGATGTACAACAACTTTCACGACTTCAAAAATCCTGCCGAGTGGCCGAAGATTAAGAAATATGTCGAAGCAGCTGGGATGAGCATCTCAATGATGTGCTGCTCCCCTGATTTCACAATTCCAGATCCAGAACTGCGCCAAGCACAGGTTGATCACGAAATCCATAGCATCCGAATGTCTGCCGAATTAGGCGCCAAGTATTGCCGCGTACTTTCTGGACAACGTCGCAAAGATATTACCCGCGAAGAAGGTATGAATTATGTGGTTGATTCAATTGAGAAGTGCCTAGTTGAAGCCGAAAAAGTCGGAATTACTTTAGTGATTGAAAATCACTACAAGGATGATTTCTGGACCGAACCAGAGTTTGCCCAGATGATGGATGTCTTTGTGGAATTAGTTGGCCGAATCGATTCACCAATCTTTGGTGTGCAATTTGATCCTTCAAATGCGATTGCTGCTGGCGAGGAACCTCTTGAACTTCTTGAAAAGGTAAAGCATCGCGTCCTTACTATGGGGGCGAGTGATCGTTACCTGGCAAATGGAACTATTGCCGACCTGCGCGCGCAAGAAGGTGGCACCGCCGGTTATGTCTCCTTCTTTAAACATGGCGTCATTGGTAAGGGCTTAAATGATTATGATGCAATCTTTAGAACCCTAAAGGAAGTTGGTTTTGATGGTTGGGTATCTATTGAAGATGGCGTTGATGGCATGGGGCAGATGATTGAGAGTGCTAATTTTCTAAAGGGTAAAATCAAAGAGATCTGGGGATAATCAAATGGCTACACAACATAACTTAGAAGAGCTTCGCAAAATATTCACCGCAGCCTTAGCCTCCGATTGTCTAGATGCCCTTGGCTATACCAACCAGGTCCTGAAAGAAGATATCAAGATGATCAGTGGCTCTGGAATCATGATGGGCTACGCCTTCCCAGTTAAGTTAGTTGAAGTCCATGAATTTCCAGAAGTCCCATATGTTGGTCTTTTGAAGGCTTTGGATGCCGTTGGTAAAGATCAGGTTTACGTAACTCCTACTAATCGAAGTGGTCGCGCCGCTCTCTGGGGCGAATTACTTTCAACCGCTTGCGCTCATAAGGGAGTTGCTGGCGCACTAACCGATGGGCCTACTCGCGATCTATCGCGCACCGATGCCATGGGATTTAGAGTATTTGCCACCGGAACCCTGCCAGTAGATATCAATGGCCGTTATGAAGTTATTGAACATAACGTTTCCGGTGTGATTGATGGCGTCACAATCAATCCTGGTGATCTAATTGTTGGCGACTCTGATGGTGTAACGATTGTTCCAGTTGCCGCAATTGATGCTGTGGTTGAACGCGTGATTGAGAAGAATTCGGGTGAGAACCAATTTAGAAAGGCGGTCAAAGAGGGAATGTCCCCTTCGGCCGCCTTTGCTAAATACGGTGTTCTATAACTTTTTTTGCGTTATCCCTTTAACGATCCTGATAGAAGTCCACGTAGGAAGTAACGTCCGAGGAAGACATAGACAATCAGAGTTGGGATTGAGACAATTAACGAAGCTGTCATGTTATTTCCATAGTAAACCTGATTACCGGATCCGGTAATGAAGTTAAGCGCGGTAGTTGCTACAGACAACTTAGGTGATCCGCCAGTCAGGAAGATTGCAAATAGGAAGTCATTCCAAGCAGAGGTGAACTGCCAGATAAGAACAACCACAAAGCAAGGAACAGATAGTGGCAAGATGATTGTGCGGAAGATGCGAACCATTCCCGCACCATCAACACGACCAGCTTCAATAATTTCATTTGGAATTGCCGCGTAGTAATTACGGAAGATCAAGGTACAAATTGGAATACCGTAAATGACGTGGGCGAAGACCAATACATAGATTGAACCAGTCAGATGTGCCCAGTGATTGAACTCGGTCAAAGGAATCATGATTGCTTGATACGGAATGAACATACCGAACAAAAATGTCGTGAAGACAAAGTTGGATCCCCTAAAGCGCCACTTAGCGAATACGAATCCGTTTATTGATCCGATGATCGCTGAGATGATCGATGACTGAACTACGAAAAATAGTGTTCTGAAAATTGAACCCTTTAGGTTGTCCCAAACTGGACCCCACGCAGCAAAGTTAGGATGAATCGGGAAGGCCCATGCTGCTGATTGAGAAACGCCTGTTACGCCTTTAAATGAGTTTGCCACCATGATGTAAATCGGTGCAATAGCTACCAATGTGAGGAAGCAAAGTCCGACATACTTGAAAACCAACCAGAATTGTTCGGCTCCGTTTAGTGATTGCTTATTGCGGGCAATATCTTTGGTACCCACGCGATCGAGAAGGTCGCTGCTCATTATTTTTGCTCCTCTGTCTTAACCACGTAAATCAAGTATGGGATAACCGCAACTGCGATCAGTACCAAGATAATCATCGCGATCGATGCTCCCTTGGCGTAGTTCTGGAAGTCGAAGATGACCTGCCACATATAGATAGCAAGCACCTTCGTTACATATGACTTTGAAGCGATACCGTAAATTAAATCGAAGACCTTCATCGAAATGTGGCCCAAGATAATTAGAACAGTCAGGAAGGTTGGCTTTAACTGTGGGAACAAGATGTGGCGATAAATCTTAGTTTCAGTCGCACCATCTACCCGTGCTGCTTCACGAAGGTCATCTGGAATCCCACGGAAACCAGCAAGGAAGAGTGCCATCACATAACCCGACATCTGCCAGATAGCTGGGAGGGCCATCGCATACATCGCGCCTTTTTCTGAGGAATACCAATTACTTTGTAGGAATCCTAAGTGAACGTCAAAGAAGATTTTATTTAGGCCGGTAGCTTTTCCGTCACGAGATGAGTCCATCAACCAACGCCACGAAGTTCCCATCGCGATAAATGAGATTGCCATTGGATAGAGGTAGATTGAACGGAAGAAGCCTTCGCCTTTTATGCCCTTTTCTAAGAGCAGGGCCATAATCAATCCGGCAAGGAGGGTTCCGACCATGAAAACAACAGTGAATTTAAGAAGGTTTTGGAAAGCGTGAACAAATTCTGGATCCGAGAAAAGGTCTCGATAGTTCTTTAAGCCAACTAATCCTTTAGCAGTCGTATATGAATTTGTTCGCTTGCCAAGGGATTCCTTAACGGTCCATCCGATCATTCCGTAGACGAAGACCGCCATTGCCAGAATTGAAGGAAGAACGAAGAAGAAACCGCCCCAAGGGCTTTGAACATGTTTCTTTGCTCTTACGGCCACTGATGTGCCTGCCTCTCAAAAAAATAAGGTGGTTCGGGGATACACACGAACTCTAGTGAGTTACTGCGAGATTTGTAAGGAAAACTTCAAAATTTACTTGAACTTAATGCAAATTCTGGTGGGGATTTCTCCCCACCAGAACTCTGCAATTTCTTGCTAGTTAGCGCTTAAAGCGGTAACTATTTTTACTTCAGATTAAGCAGCTTGTCCTGTTGCATAAGCAGCAACTAGATCCTTCAAGAAGCTTGAAGTTCCTGAAGCTGGTGCTCCTGCTTGGTAGAACTTACCAACTGCTGAATCGTAAGCTGCCATGAATGCATTGTTACCCATTACACCGTGAACGATTGAACCAGCTGAGGTATCAAGCTTGTGCCAATCCTTCATAGCAGATTGTAGGTATGAGTCATATAGCTTCGCATTTGAGTCGGTACGAACTGCGATAGAACCCTTCTTAGGGTTGAATGCATCTTGTCCTGCAAGTGATCCACAAAGCTTCAACCATGCAATTGCTGCATCCTTATCTGGAGCACCCTTTGGAAGTGTGAACGAGTCAGACAACCACATGTAGTTCTTGGATGTTCCTGGAGCTGCAGCCCATGCGTAATCTACGCCTGGCTTGAAGCCTTCAGATTCCCATTGTGATGAAGCCCAGTCACCCATTACGAAGAAACCAGCTGTCTTAGCCTTGACGACCATGTCGCCTGCATCTGGCCAGTCAAGTGTCTTTGATGAGTTTCCGTAAGCAAGGATGTCTGATAGATCCTTAGCAGCTGTTGCTACTCCGGCTGAATCCCACTTGGTCTTTCCGTTGAATAGTCCAACGTAACCAGCGGTACCTAGATCAGCAAGAAGAATCTGATCAAATAGGTGAGCAATTGCCCAGTCACCGTTACCAGCTAGCGCAATTCCGTCGAATCCAGCAGCCTTGAACTTGGCAAGGTCTGTCTTGAATTCTGCGATTGTTGCAGGAGCTGAAGTGATTCCAGCCTTTGCAGCTGAAGCAGGTGACCACCATAGAACGTTTGCACGGTGGATGTTTACAGGTACTGAGTAGATCTTTCCGCCAACGGTAAGAGTCTTAATCAAACCTGCTGGGAAAACCTTGTCCCAACCTTCTTGCTTGTAAAGGAATGTTAGGTCTTGAACTTGACCAGCCTTTACATAAGAAGTTAGTTCTGCACCAGCGTGTGATTGGAAAGTATCTGGTGGATTGTTTGCTTGCATACGAGAAACTAGTACGCCCTTAGCATTTGTTCCAGCAGCGCCAGCTACAGCAGCGTTGATGAACTTTGTATTTGGGTTTTGCTTCTTGTACAACTTGATCATTTCATTTAGGCCAGCGAACTCTCCGCCTGATGCCCACCATGTAAAGATTTCAAGTTGCTTGTTTGTAGCAGCAGCTTGTGATGCAGGAACTGTTGAACCGATAAGTGCAACAGAAACCAAAGCAACAAGTGCTAGCTTAGTTTTCTTTAGGAGCATTCATATTCCATTCTCTACGTAGAAGTAGTATGTGTAGGACTCCTACACGTGCCCTATCCTCGAACTTAAACGGGTTATGGTCAAGAAGGATGTTCGAAAACTTGGTAACGCTTTTGTTATAAATTTGGACAGGTCCAAGACCGGGAAATTAGCCCCGAATTAAATCAAAGAGCGGTCGAGCAGGTATTTCGGGGTGTAGCCAAAGGTCTTAATAAATAAGGAGCTATCCAAGGGCGCCTGGTGGCCACTGAAATCCCCTCGCAGCTCGGTCGTTGGGTGGTAGCTGCTCATCAACTTCTCAGTTACTTCTCGGGCCATGGTGTCTGGGGCGGCAAAGACATAGGCGCTAGAGCCTGAAACCTTCTTTGCTAGACCTGCTTCAAGGACGGCTTCGATCCCAGCCGTTGCATCGCGCAGATCTAAATAGGTCCATAAAATTTTGGCGACGATCCCTTTAGGGAAACGCGGATCTTCATTTAATACTTGGCCGGTATTTTCTAATTCAAAACGACGTGCAAGTTCTAAAGTCTTATCCGGCAAATTAGTCCACGGAAAACGAAGCGCTACAAATGCAGTGTCACACCGGCGAGACCACATTAAAGCCGAGAGTTCATTTACTTCTTTAGATAAGGCATAGCTCTCTTCATAAATCATTGGGTGTTTCTCATCCACTGGGGCGTACACCGGAGATGTCCATTCATCAGAGTAGGCAAATCCATAAGCCGAAATACTTGAGGCATAGACAACGATCTTGCATTTTGCGTGGGCAGCTGCGGTAAAGACGGCAAAGGTTGAAACGGTGTTATTTTTAAATACTTCATATTGACGAACGTCGATTGGATTTGGAATCGCGCCCAGGTGCACTACGGCATCGGCGCCGGCAATCACGCTGTCGCAGAAAGCTAAATCAGTAAGGTCGCCATCTTTGCGATCAACGCCAATTACTTCATGGCCTTGCTCGGCTAAATATTTTGCAGTGGCGCTGCCAAGTAGACCAGCAGAACCGGTTACAACAACTTTCATGCAAACCTCTGTGAGAGGCCGCCATCGATAATCCAGTCGGCGCCATTTACAAAGGAGGCATCATCAGTCAGTAAGAAGGTAACTACCTTTGCGATCTCAGATGGTTGTGCCATCCGGCCCATTGGTTGTACGGCAAGAGCTTCGGCTCGCTTATCTGGATTCTTTACGAAGTAATCCTCAACCATTGGGGTGAGCGTAAAGCCAGGAAGCACTGAGTTAACGCGGATGCCGTGCTTGGCCTCATCAAGTGAGAGGTTACGGGTAAGCCCGATAATTCCGGCCTTTGCTGCGGCATATGGGAAGTAATTCATATAAGACATTCGGGCGTGGATTGATGAAATATTTACAATCGAACCAAACTTGTTTTTACGCATCGCCGGAAGGCATAACTTTGAGTTGGTCCAAACACTCTTGAAATCTACATTCATAAAATCTTCCCATTCGGCCTCGGTCATCTTGACCGGATCGTTATAGGCATTGCGGCCGGCGTTATTGACTAGCCCGTAAACATCACCAAATTCTTTGGTGATTGCGGCAAAGACTTCTTGCATCGATTCGGTCTTTCCCACATTGCCCTTATGAAAGAAGGCGCGATGGCCTTGGCTCTTTAATTGTGATTCGTAGGCCTTACCTTTTTCTTCATTTAAATCGCAGAAGGAGACTTTGGCGCCAGCTTCCAGCGCATCCAAAACAATTGCTGCGCCAATTCCATCAGCGCCACCAGTCACATAAACGTGACGATCTTTAAGTTTCATTAGCGTCCCTTCGCAGCGATAAGCGCATTGTTGATGGCAACTTTAAAATCCGCAACCCTTTTAGCAATTTCGCCAACGCCGCCAGATGTGAGTGGTCCACCCAATCCAAAGCCCGAACATCCGGCTTTTACCCAAGTATCGATATCAGTGATGGCGACACCACCGGTGGCAAGCCAAGTTTGAGAAGGAAATGGATCGCGCACTGACTTTAAATAGTTTGGTCCAAGGCTAGATGCTGGAAAGAATTTCAACATATCGGCGCCGAAGCGAAGGGCATCTGCGATCTCGGTTGGGGTTGCAACTCCTGGAATAGAAATTAGTTCCGCCTTTTTCGTGGCTTGAATAACCTCTTTGGAGGTGTGCGGTGAGATTACAAATTTGGCGCCGGCTTTCTTGCCATTTTGTACATGCTTCTTACTCATCGCAGTGCCGAGACCTACCTGCACATTTTTTTTATTTGAAAATTCTTCAATCAAATCAAAGACATCAGGGGTTGTAGTTGTGAACTCAATTAATTCAACGCCAGCTTCGATCAACGCCTGGGCATACTCGCGACCTTCATTCGCGCTTTTGCTTCGAATGATTGCAACTAATCCGGAGTCAAAATTTACTTTGCTCATGCAAGTATCCCTTTCACGCCAATATTCCGTTAACCCCAGATGCCATTCCAGCCCAGTCCCCCATGGTAGCCGCGACCATTGCGCCGCATCTGCTTCCTTGTTTAATTGCTTGCCGAATATCTAGCCCGCCAAGTAATCCGCAGATCGTTCCGGAGATAAAGGCATCGCCTGATCCGACGGGATCGACGGTCTTAACAACCTCTGGCTCGAAGTCGAAGCGAACCCCATTATCTAAAACACGTACCAACTCCGGGCCAGCAGTCATGATCGCGGTTTGAATATTTTTCGAGGTCGCAATCCTTAAATTCTCATCCGGATCTTTACTTCCAAAGACCAACTCATATTCATCAACGCCACCAGTAATTAAGCGCACATCTCGAGCAAGCTCTCGCAAAGTAGTTGATGCTTTTTCTGGGCTCCATAATTTGCGACGAATATTTAAATCAAAGCTCGTTTGTATCTGGTGCTTTCGCGCGATTGCCAGCGCATGTGCGACGCTATCGCGCGCCGAATCAGATAAAGCTACGGTTATTCCAGTTACGTGCAACCACCTGGATTTGGCAAGAATATTTTCATCGATATCTTTTGGTTCAAAGGTTGAGGCGGCGGCGCACCTGCGCAAGTAAGTCACATCCAGTGGCTCTTCTTGGCCGCGATTTCGAACTAAGGCACCTGTGTAATTTTCACTGCGAATAAAGGGGGTTGTATCGATCCCCTCACTTTGAAATTGCGAAATGACATTATCGCCAAGAAAGTCATCTCCTAATTTAGTGACGAAGTGAACATCGAGCCCAAGTCGCTTTGCCGCAACTGCCACATTCCCTTCAGCGCCTGCCGCCGACATCTCATACTTACGGGCGGTCTTAACCGAATCGGTATCGGATGACATGAAGAGCGCCATCGCTTCACCGAAGGTAAAAAGATCTGGCATCGTTTGGTACTACTTAATAAGTAGCCCGGCCTCCGGAAACATCGAAGGTAAATCCGGTGGTAAATGAACAGGCCTTTGATGCGGCAAAGGCGATTACTTCGGCAACTTCATTTGGTTCACCTAAGCGACCTACTGGAATTCGACTGACCATATATTTTTGAATTTCAGGGGTAACCGTCTCGTTGATCGGAGTTCGGATAACCGCCGGTGCGATTGCATTAATAGTTATGCCACTTGTCGCAACCTCTTTTGCCACGCCCTTTACATAACCAATGAGCCCGGCCTTGGAAGTGTTGTATGGAGACATGCCTGGATTACCTTCTTTGCCAGCAATCGATGCCAAGTGCACGATGCGACCGTATTTATTGGTGCGCATTGAAGGCAGAAGTGCTTGGGTCAACCAGATCGAACCAAAGAGATTGATGGTTAAAGTTTTATGAAAATCGTTCCAGTTAATTTCTTCGGTATTAGTACTTGTTGGTCCGGCAATTCCAGCTGAATTTGCGAGCGCATGAATCTGCCCCGCCTCATTTAAAATTTCGGCAATGACTGCATTGATCGCATCTTGCGAGGAGATATCTAAGACCTTTGTAACAATCTGGCCACCATCTTTTTCGATGCCAGCTTTTTCGATGCCAGCCTTTGTTGCTGCCAAGCCTGCCTGATTTAGGTCGAGGGCGAAAATCTTGGCCCCTCTTGAAGCGATGAGTTCGGCGGCGGCCTTTCCGATGCCACTTGCGGCGCCGGTGACGATTACATTTTGGCCAGCGAAACTAGTCAGTTCAAACTCACTCATATTGGCCATAGTAACCGAGTGGCTTAATCCTTTATAGTCCCTATATGAAACCAGAGATTTGGGATGATCGAGCCTGTCAGGTTGGCGAAGGTCCAGTAGCTATCGGGCCAAATAATGAGTTGATCTGGTGGGTTGATATCTACACCAATCGCGTGCTCTTTAAGAATTTTGAGACTGGTGAGACCAACGGTTATGAGATGTCAGAGAATGTTTCCTTCGTTATTCCTTGCGCTGATTACAGCCACATCCTTGGCACGGCAAATGGTCCAGTGCGTCGCACTAAAGAAGGCGTGATCGCAACACTTCCGACTCGAAGTGATGTTCGCGGCCCTGATACTTTCCCAGAACGTTGGAATGATGCGAAGGTGGCGCCAGATGGACATCTATGGCTTGGTTCGATGCCTTATAACTGGGCGGATCATCCAAGCGCCTGTGGCCTTTACCGTTTAAGTAAAGATGATTTGAAGTTGCAGAAGAAGGTTGATGGCATCTCTCTATCAAATGGACTTGGCTGGACCAAGGATGGCAAGACCATGGTCTACATCGACACAATGGCTAAATCGATCGATACCTTTGATTACAACGATGGCGAAATTTCTAATCGTAAGGTGCGTTGGCGCGTTACCGATGATTCCCAAGGCCTGCCCGATGGTTTATGCATGGATGCCGAAGATGGCGTCTGGGTCGCCTTTTGGAATGGTGGCGTACTACGTCGCTTCGATAAAGATTTCAACTTAACCGACACTTTGGAAGTTGGAGTTCCGATGCCAACTAGTTGCGCCTTTGTTGGAAAGAATTTAGATACCTTAATTATTACCTCAGCCCACGATGGCGTAGAAAATCCTGGAAAGGATTGGGGTAAGACCTTCTCTTATCGTCCAAAGATTGGTGGCCTGCCACCGGTTCTATTTCCCGCATTTAAATAATTAAAATTTTAAGATAACTAACTCGAGAAGAAAGTAGATAAATGAGCAGCTGGCCAACGACGCGCGACCCACAAGGACCAATGAAGAAGTCAATCGCTCTTCTTGGAAAACAAGGCGTGCAGTCTCAAGATTCAGATGGTTTACCTGAATCGGAGAAACGATTTTCAGATGGGGCGCGTTGGAAGATTGAGATTCCATCAGTTGAAGGTCCAGCAGCATTTAAGGCAGTGCTAGATGAGGCAAAGAAGCGCAAGCTAACGATTCATCGCATCTCACAGGGCTCTGGAATTATGTTGCAGACCGATGATGAGATTAAAGAGATGGTCGCAATGGGCAAGAGCGAGAATATTGAAGTCTGCTTATTCGTCGGGCCACGTGCTTCATGGGATATCGGCAAGACTCCGGTCTCATCATCTGGCGCGGTTGCCTATCCATCCCTTCGCGGCGGCGATCAACTTCGCTACGCAGTTGAAGATGTATTGCACGCAACCGACCTTGGTCTTCGCTCGGTTTTGGTTGGCGATATCGGATTGCTAGATGTTTTAGGTAAGGCCAAGAAGAATGGCGATCTGCCAAGTGATTTAATTCTAAAAACCTCTGTTGCCCTAACCTGCAACAACCCAGCAACTGCAAAGTTAATGGAAGATCTCGGCGCATCGACGTTAAATCTTTCAACTGATCTTTCACTTCAACAGATTGCAGCTATCCGCGCGCAAGTAGATATTCCAGTCGATGTTTATGTCGAAGCGCCAGATGATTTTGGTGGTGCGGTTCGTCATTACGAAGTTCCGGATCTAGTTCGCGTTGCGGCGCCGGTCTACTTAAAGTTCACTATTCGAAACTCTCCTGGACTTTACCCAGCAGGTGGTCATATCCAAGGTTTGCTGGAATCCACTGCGCGTGAACGAGTACGCCGGGCAGCAATCGGACACTCAATGCTCACACGTTATGGCTTGGATAAGTAATGCCAAATCTATTGATCTTTGGTGCTACCGGAACTTTAGGTGGGGCAACTCGCAAAAAATATGAGGCCGAGGGCTGGAATGTAATTTGCGGAGTTCGCAAGGTCGTTGAAGATTGCGATGTGCTTTTGCCAATCTCTAAAGTTGGTTTAGATGCCAAGCTAATTGGCAAATCATTTGATGCCGTTGTCTTTGCCCAAGGCGATAACGTCAATGATTCAGTTATTAATGGCAAGCCCGAAGATTTGGCAAAATTATTTGAGGCCAATGTTGGATTTATCGCCAATACCGTCTCGGCCTTGATGGCTCATGACTTAATTGCGCACGGCGCCCGAGTAGTAATCATCTCCTCACTTTGGGAACAGCTAACTCGTCAAGAAAAATTCTCTTACTCCGTAACCAAAGCAGCTGTCGGCGGATTAGTTCGCTCAATGGCCGTTGATCTTGGTCGGGCTAAAGGAATTTTGGTAAATGGCATCTTGCCGGGGATTGTGAATAGCCCGATGGTCGCCCGAACCTTAAAGCCAGAGCAGATTGAAAATGTTTTAAGCCAGACACCGACCGGACAACTTCCAACACCGGAAGATGTTGCAAACTCCATCTTTATGTTGGGCTCCCCAATCAATACTGGTATCTCTGGTCAAAGTATCTTCGTTGATCGTGGTTTTAGTATCGCCAGAACCATCTAGTTAGTTATCTAAGTAATGAGCGCCCCTCTGTTAGATGAGACCTCAGTGGTCTCATATCTTCAATCTCGGGGGCTTATAAGCGGTAAGGCTGAAGTTGAAACCTTAACTGGCGGCGTCTCTTGCGTCGTGATTGCGGTTAAAACAAAGGATCAAAATTTAGTTTTAAAGCAGGCACTTCCCGAACTTAAAGTTGCCACACTCTGGCAGGCCGATCAACGCCGAGCAATTGTGGAAGCAAAGGCGATGGAGCTATTGCACTCCATAACACCCCTTAGCGTTCCGGAATTAATAGATTTAGATGAAGCCAATTTCACGCTAACCATGCAACGTCTGCCCGAGGATTGCACTAATTGGAAGGTCGATATGTTGGCCGGCACCATTCATCCAACAATTGCCGGTGAACTTGGTGGAATTCTGGCCGCCTGGCATAACTTTGGTGTAGCCAATAAGAGCGCGCGCGATGGCTTTATGGAAGATTCATTATTCGAACAATTGCGTGTAACACCGTTTTATCGAGCAGTTGCGCAAAAAAATACGGATCTGGCGCCACGAATAAATGAATTGATCGATGAGATCACTACCCAGAAAACGACCTTAGTTCATGGCGATTTCTCCCCAAAGAACATAATGATTACTTCAGAACTATCTCCAGTAGTCCTTGATTTTGAAGTTATGCATACCGGCAACCCAGTCTTTGATCTCGCTTTCCTTAGCGCGCATTTACTCTGCAAATATCTTCGCACAACAGATCAAAGGCAAAGGGATTTACTTGCGCAAAGCGCTACCAATTTCATAACTTCCTATCATGACAATGCTCAGATCGGAATTTCTAAGAATTTGCCGACCCATGCTGCGCTAATTGCCCGGGCTAGAGTTGAGGGCGTATCCCAAGTTAACTATCTAGATGAAGCAGCTAAAACCCGCGTTCTAGATATCACTTCAAAAGCCCTTTCAAATTCGCAAATGACCTTCGAGGAACTTTTCTCATGAGCATAAAATCTTTGGTGGGTTACCAAGTTCTAGATTCAAGAGGTCGCCCAACCGTTGCGGTCTCTTTAACCCTTAGTGATGGAAGTAGCCACACTGCTCGGGTTCCTTCAGGTGCTTCCACTGGTGCTCATGAAGCAAAAGAGTTACGGGATGCTGGCACCGCTTATGCCGATAAATTTTATGAAGGAAAGTCAGTTAATTTAGCCTGCGAAAATATTAATAAGATAATCGCACCAGAACTAATTGGTCTCGCCCCAGATCCTTGGGCGATAGATGTGATTTTAAATGGCTTGGATGGCACCCCAAATTTCTCTAAATTGGGCGCTAACTCATTACTGGCAATTTCATTGGCAGTCAGCAAAGCTGCAGCGGCAAAGGCCGGGAAATCCTTAGCCAGATACTTCCAACCAGAAGGCAAGTTATTAATTCCAATGCCGATGGTAAATATTCTCTCCGGCGGGGCACATGCAAATCGCACGATGGATATTCAAGATGTATTGGTACTTCCCAATGGGGCTTCATCATTTACCGAATCACTTTCGTGGATCGTTGCGATTCGAGAATGTGCGGCAAAAAATGGCGCAAAGTTTGGCACCACCCACTTAATCGCTGATGAGGGCGGGCTTGGTCTGCCCTTTGCCTCCATTGATGCGGCTTGCGAATTTGTAACTTCATGTATCGAGGAAGTTGGCCTCAAAGTAGGCACCCAGGTCAGCCTGGCTCTAGATATCGCCTCAACTCAGTTCTTTGATTCTGGGACTTATAGTCTGCCGACAATCAATCAAGAATTTACCTCATCTCAATTTGTAAAGTTCATAACCAAATTGGTTGCCGATCAGCCAATACTTTCGATTGAAGATCCCTTTGCCGAAGATGATTGGGCGGCGTGGGCTGAATTTACCGATAGCGCCCCGGCCTCACTTCAAATCCTCGGCGATGATTTATTTACGACCAACATCGAAAGGCTGCGCCGCGGTATTGGTGATAAATGTGCCAATGCGATTTTAATTAAGGTAAATCAAAATGGCTTGGTAACTCATACAAGAGATGTCTTGGCCACCGCGCAAAGTGCTAATTTCAAAACAGTTGTATCAGCCCGAAGTGGCGAGACTGAAGATTCTTGGCTGGCAGATCTTGCAACTGGTTGGCGCGCTAGCCAAATTAAAGTCGGCTCCACTCACGGCGCAGATCGCACCGCAAAATGGAATCGCCTACTTGAATTAGAAGTTACTGAAGCAACCGAATTCGCTAGGCCCTTCTAAATTAATTTAGCTAAATAAATTCAGAACTAGTGCGAGTGACGCGGAATATAACTTCCAGAACTTCCGCGAAGGAAATCTAAGTCCGCACCGACGTGAGCTTGTTCTACGGTTTCGTAGTACAACTTGCCCCAACCGCGGGTGTACTTAGGTTCTGGCGCCTTCCACTCTGCTTTGCGCTTTGCCATCTCTTCTTCTGATACGAGAATATTGATGGTTCGATTTGGCACATTAAGTTCGATCATGTCGCCAGTGCGAGCAAGAGCAAGTGGACCACCGACAGCTGCTTCTGGTGAAGTGTGCAGAAGAACAGTTCCGTAAGCAGTACCAGACATACGCGCATCAGAGATACGAACCATGTCGGTGATGCCTTGTTCTAGTAACTTGCGTGGAATTGGCATATTGCCAACTTCCGGGAATCCTGGGAATCCCTTTGGACCGGCATGCTTTAGAACTAGGACTGTGTCTTTTGTGACTGGAAGATTCATATCTTCTGAAGCAATTAAATAATCTTCAATCTCTTCAAAGACAAGAGCTGGACCAGTGTGAACCATAAGTTCCGGTGTTGCCGCTGAAACTTTGAGTACACAACCATCTGGTGCGAGTGATCCCTTTAGTACAACAATGCCCGAACCAGCCTTTTGGAATGGAGCTGATACCGGAGTAATTACATCCTTATTCCATGACTCTGCGCCATGGATATTTTCTTTTACGGTCTTACCGGAGACTGTGATGTGATCGGTATGCAACATACCTTCGATCTCTTTCATCACTGCAGGTAGGCCGCCGGCATCAAAGAACTCTTCCATCAAATATTTACCGGATGGCATTAAGTTAACTAATACTGGAACTTCGCGAGCCAGACTATCGAAATCATCTAGTTCTAGGTCAACGCCAATACGTCCAGCAATAGCAAGTAGGTGAACAACTGCGTTGGTGGAACCACCAATTGCCGCATTTACCTTGATGGCATTTTCAAATGCCTCACGGGTAAGAACCTTTGAAAGTTTTTGATCGTCATAAACCATTTGAACAATGCGACGGCCAGCCTCTTGGGAAGTTGAGAAGCGACGTGAATCCACGGCTGGAATTGCGGCAGAGCCAGGAAGTTGCACACCAAGTGCTTCAGTAACGCAAGCCATTGTTGATGCGGTTCCCATGGTCATGCATGAACCATTAGAACGAGCGGAACATGATTCCATTTGGAAAAATTCCTCGATAGATAATTTACCGGCGCGAATTTGTTCAGAGTATTTCCAAACCGCGGTGCCAGATCCAAGAGTCTCACCTTTGTATCGTCCGTTAAGCATTGGACCACCGGTAATCATCAAAGTTGGAAGATCGACTGATGCTGCGCCCATCAACATTCCTGGCGGAGTCTTATCGCAACCAGCAAGAAGGATGACCCCATCTAATGGATTGGAACGAATTAACTCTTCGGTCTCCATCGCAAGCAAATTACGCCAGAGCATTGTGGTTGGGCGTTGTACTGGTTCGCCGAGTGACATGGTTGGGAACTCAAGTGGAAAACCACCGGCCTCCCAGACGCCACGCTTTACTGCTTCAGCTACGCGATCTAAGTGTGCGTTGCAAGGATTTAATTCTGACCAAGTAGTTGCAATACCAATTACTGGCTTGTCGGAGAAAACTTCTGAGCCAAAGCCCATGTTGCGAAAGCGTTCGCGATAGATATAACCGTGCTTGCCCTCGGCCTTAAACCAGTTCTCACTTCTGCGGGCATATTCTTTTTCGCTCACGGATATCCAATCTCGGTAGAGTTTAAATTCTCGGTAATCGGGCAGTTATTTCTTGGTAGGCTCTGAATCTACTAAAAAGCTTGCTGAAAGGGAATGAGATGCGCATCGCACGACTCGGCGAATTTGAACGTGAAAAGCCAGCAGTAATCGTTAGCGAAACCGAAGCAGTCTTCGTTGATGATGTGATCGCAGATTGGAACCGACCAAGCTTTGAGTCGGGCGCACTTGAAAAAGTTGCTGCCATAGACCTCTCATCTCGCCCGCGAGTTAAGATTTCAGATTTCCGTATCGGCTCACCAGTGGCCCGTCCAACCAAGGCACTCTGTGTTGGCTTGAATTACACCCAACATGCAATTGAAACTGGGGCAACTCCCCCAACCGAGCCAATCATCTTTATGAAGGCGCCAGATACCGTTATCGGCCCTAACGATGATGTGATCGTGCCGCCTAATTCTCTTAAGACAGATTACGAAGTTGAAATCTGCGTCGTTATGAAAAAGCGCGCCCTCTATTTGAATTCACCAGAAGAAGCTCGCGACTACATCCTTGGTTACACCGTTTCGCAAGATGTCTCCGAGCGTCACTGGCAGACCGAGCGCGGTGGCCAATGGGTAAAGGGAAAGTCTTTCCCGACCTTCAATCCAGTTGGTCCATGGATTATCACCACGGATGAAATGAAAGATCCACAAAATCTTCGTCTTTGGTGCAAGGTTGATGATGAGATGCGTCAAGATTCAAATACCAATGACATGATCTTTGATATCAACTACTGCGTTTGGTACATCTCACAAGTAATGGCTCTTGAAGCAGGAGACATCATCAATACCGGAACACCACAAGGCGTCGGTATGGGATTTAAGCCAGAGAAGTACATCAAGGGCGGAGAAACCGTTGTGACTGGTATTGATGGAATTGGTTCCATCACCAATCATTTCAAGAATTACAAGGCTTAATTCTTTACCTTCCTAGAATGGGAAGGATGCAAGAATGAAGTACTCAGTTCCAGTCAAACTTTGGCTTGAGCAGGTTCCCCAATACATAATTCGCTTTGTACCTGAAGTTACAACGCAGACATATTGCTTCCCGTAAGGTGAGATAGTTCCAGCTGAAATAGGCAAGGCCATTTCAAACAAAACTGGAGTTAAACTCTATTTTGGATGTTGGAATTTAATGACTTTGCAATTAATGGATAGACCGAATTCCAATCTACCCCATAGACTTTTTGAAATGCCGCATCCCAACCAATTCCAGTAGCTTGCGCATTCCAAATTTGAATTAATGCTTCAGGCCCGGCAATAGCGCTTAAAAGTTCACAGACCTTGCTTCCTAGGCTGTATGCATACCTTTGGTCAAAGTCACTCATTCCATTACCCAAATGGGACTTGCTTAAATAATCAGAAATAACGCTCTCGCTTAAACCCGAGCAACTAGAAGATGGATCGCAATCACTCTTTAGGAAACTTTGATACTTACTAAAACTTTGGGAATTGACTGCTGCATTTTGAATCCATTCGGCGCTCCCTTCAAGGAACCAACGAGTTGGCCAATCTTTGCTTTGCAAATTCACATTAACAAATGGAACTCTTTGAATTGAATGAAAATATTCATGGGCTTCAAGTTGTCCGGTGGAATAGCGAATCGGATCTTGACTTACTGAATTTGGAACTCCGATAAGCAAAATTGCCAATCCATCTTGAGTGGTCTGTTCCTTGGAGCCGCGACAGGTTCCGGACTGCTCGCAGTTACTGCTTAACAATCTACCGCCTTCCTCGCGATTCAATCGATCAAATTCTTGTTGGGAAATTTTTGATTTTAATAAATTTGTCGCCCAATCTTGATCTTGAAAGTTGTAGCGAATAATTAAAACTTTTTTTGCCTCTGGTTCATTTGGGAAAGCGCGTGAAACAAAGCCAAGAGCTGTGGACAATTGATTAAACCAGGGCTTGGTATTTGGCCCAGTGTTTATATCTAAATCACCTAATTTGGAAGTTGAACTTGCGATCAAGTCAGAAGTTTTTTTCCAAGCGGTATATGAAATAGCTGCTCGATTTTCAAATAAGTTTTCAAAGGTGATGGTGGCTTGAGTCGGCGCGGGCGTTGCGGAAGGTAAAACGTTCTTCTTCCAAATTAAATTTTTCCCATTCTTAACGCAAATAAATTGAAATCCATTGACCGTTGTTTTATCGCCAACGGTTAGGCATTTCCCACCAACCTGAATTTGTGATGCCGCGACTCCTGGGAGAAAACTCGCAGAAAATAAGATTGCAATAATTGCGACAAGCTTTTTCATCTTCTTACTTATCCCTTTGCGCCTTAAATTGATTTCAAAGTCTTAGTAAGCAACTCCAGAAGCAACCATGACATTTCCATATGCATGGAAATCTCCGGTGCGGATAACTCCGACCGCGCCATATGCCAGCTTCTTAAATTCTGCGTGTGGAAGTGGAATACATTCAGCCTTTGGCATGATTAAAGATAGTTCTGCCGCGCGGGCCTCTTTGCTTGGGGAGATCTCTTCGGCAAACCAGAATTGTTCAATTGGAAGTTCTAGGGTCAGCATCTTTAAGACATCTGGAACCTTTGGCAGGTTTGGTCCCATAGTTAAGTCGATACATGGAACGCCTGCTGGAATTGGGAAGCCGGCATCTGAAATAACGATGCGATCGAAGTGACCGGTGCGGGCAACCATTGCTGAAATATCGCGATTTAGGATTCCGGTGTACTTCATTTGCTTCTCCCCTTATTTATCTTTATTTATATTTATTTATTTTTATTTACTTGAGTTAATGAATGCTAGAACTTCTTCTGGCTTTGGTGAAGCCATCGCCGCACCTTTTCTGGTGACCTTAAGCGTAGCGGCATAGACGCCAAATTTGGCGGCTGTGAAAATATCTTCACCTAGTGCCAATCTGGCAGCAAGGTTTGCGCACATCGTGTCCCCGGCGCCAATTGTGTCGATTGCAGTCACTTCAGGCGCAGAGATGTATTCACTCTTTGCTCCATCCGTTACGAAACAACCTTTTGGCCCCAAGGTAATGACCACATATTTACAGCCAAGCATCTTCGAAAGCGCCTCTGCTTGCTCTTCTACCCCTTGCTTGATCCCGGTTAGCTCTTCGGCTTCACCTTCATTTGGGACTACAACATCAACCAAACCAATGTATGGATCTAGTGGCGCAATCGGCGCTGGAGTTAGCACGACGGTCACGTTATTTGCTTTAGCAATCTTAGCTGCGGCTACTGCGCCATCGATTGGGAGTTCTAGTTGAAGGAGCAAAATATTTGAATCGATAATGGTCTGCTTGTGGCGTTCTACATAAGCCGCATCACCACGATCATTTGATTGCGGAATAATAATTATGGAGTTATCGCCATCAGAAGTCTGAACCGAGATGTGACCGACGCCAGTTCCTAAATCGGTATGACGTTCGATATCGGAAGACTGCACGCCCTCTTCGTTAAATGCGCGCATGAAGTCATCACCAAAAGAATCTGTGCCCAAATTTCCAAGCATCGCAGATTGTGCGCCGGCGCGACCTGCGGCAATTGCTTGATTAAATCCCTTGCCACCGAGAGCAATGGAGAAGCTCTCACCGCGAATAGTTTCACCAGATTTTGGACGTCGTGGCGTATATGCAACTAGGTCCATCATAAAACTGCCGAGCGTTACTACCTTTGGCGTCATTTGTTGGTGGCCTTGCCAAGTGATCCACCTGGGTGGCGTTTACCAAAATCTGCTGATGTGAAATTCTTATGTTCCATAAGGGCGCTAGCCAAAGCATCACCTAAGGCAATTGTTAAAGTTGTTGATGTTGTTGGGGCAAGATTTAGTGGATCTGCCTCTTTATCAAATGCAATATTTAAAAGTGCATCCGCGGTCGTAGCAAGAGAAGATTCATGTTTTGCGGTAATTGCAATTACTTTATTTCCCCATTGCTTTGCCATCTTGGCAATAGCCACAACTTCTGTGGTCTCACCGGAATTTGATATTGCGATTAATAAATCATCCGGGGTTAGGGCGCCGGAGTCACCATGAAGGGCATCTGCGGCATGCATGAAAAATGAAGGTGTACCAGTGCTTGCCAAGGTAGCGGAAATCTTTGCGCCCACTAGTCCTGATTTTCCAAGGCCGGTGATAACTACATGACCTTTAACATTTACTAATAAATCCAGAGCGTCAGATAACTTTTCATCTAAGCCATGCGAAAACTTCTCAAGCGCTGCAATCTCAGTTGTCAGCGCATTTCTTGCCGCAGCAAGTGCATTGGTTAGGTCAGCCATTAGATCGCATCCTTCGTGATAACTCCATTGACTGTGCGCGCAATCTTCCATGGATTAGCACTTTGCAGAGCTGGTGAAAGAAGTTCATCAGAGA
>CAILSO010000034.1 GCA_903836945.1 uncultured Actinomycetes bacterium
AATCTTCCACGGAGTCGAAGCACATAAGTTCTCTTGGCATTGGTTTGCGCCATCTGCATTCCATAGCTCAAGCGCATTCTTTGCTGGCGCACTTGTTGCAGCCTTCTATTACTGGGGCTGGGATGTAACCGCTAACCTAAATGAAGAGACCAAGGGATCACATAAGACCCCTGGTCAAGGCGCGATCATCGGAATGGTTATTACCTTCCTTCTATTTGAAGTATTCACCATTGGTTCAAATATGGTCCTTACCGATAAAGAAGTAACCGATAACTCTTCAAATATCCTAGGTATCTTGGGTCAGAAAGTTTGGCCTGGAACTGGCGGAAAGTTAATAGTTGTTGCGGTCCTTCTATCAACCGTTGCAACTCTTGAAACTCAATTAATTCAAGTAACTCGCACCATGTTTGCTATGGGTCGCGATGGAACTTTGGCTAAGAAGTTCGGTACCGTCCATGGAAAGTACAAGACCCCGGTCTTTGCTACCCTGACGATTACCGTTGTTGGAATTGGCCTATTCATCGGTTCACAATTCATCGGTTCAATCGGCAAGATCATGACCGATGCAATTGCTGCCATTGGAATTCAGATCTCGATCTATTACGCGCTCGCAGGATTCTCAGTGATCGTGCTCTTTAGAAAGATGATCTTCAAGAGCGTTAAGAACTTCTTGCTCATGGGACTCTGGCCATTAATCGGCGCCGTCTTTATGACAACCATGTTCTTCAAGGTAATCCCAACTCTTGACACAGTAACCAAGTACGTAGGTTTTGGAACAATCGCACTCGGATTCTTACCAATGATCTATTACTGGACTCGGGGACATGCGTACTTCAAGATGCCTACCAAGGCAGAACGTATTGCAGTACTACTTGAGGTCGAGCAAAACCTCTAGTCATCTCTAATTCAACTGCCGCCTATTCTTCGGATTGGGCGGCAGTTTTATTTTGGGACTAACGTGCGCTAGTTCTCTTTAGAACTGTCACGTAACTAATTCCTGAATTACTCACGCTAAAAGTGTTGTCGGATGGAGTTAAGGTTGCGCTTAGTGATTGTTGACCTTGAACAATCGGGCGCCAACTGCAGGTAGCTTGAACGCTCGGATATGAACCCGTTGTTGGCCTTGAGGCACAGCCATTAATCAATCTTCCGTTGTACATAAATCGAACAAGACCAGGAGTATTTCCTACAACGGTGATTGTAGAAATAGTTAACTTCTTGGCGGGAGAAGCCAAAGTAGGTGGTCCGATTGTCGAGCTTTCATTCACGTTGGTCACCGTGATAGTTATGTTCTGGGTTGATGTCTGACTGGTGGAGTCTGTAGCGCTAATAGTTAAATCATAAACATTGTTAGCCCCTACATCGGCTGGCGCTTCATAGTCTGGTGACGTCTTGAACCTAATGTAGGCAGTAACTGAATCAGAAGTAGTTATCGTAAATAGCGCAGAATCTGCGCCACCGGAAATAGTTACCGTTGAAGACTCAGAGACAGAAATAGTTGCGGCATTCGTTGAAATTGGGGAGTTCTCTGCAATGCTAAAACTTGACGAGTTATTAAAAGATGGAGGAGGGTCATAAGAACCAGGTCCAGGTGGTGGCAGAATGCCGGCAGAAACATAAATTTTCGGTGCGCTGTAATCACCAATTAAGTAGGTTCCGGTGGTGTTGTTGTGGCCAATGTAGGTGGCATTAGACATAGCAGAAGTGGATCCATCTACCGGCGAATTAATAGGGCAATAGGATGGCGAAACTCCGGTTGAGGCGCCACAAGAGCTTCCAGAGTCACCATTAAACACAATAAAAGAGGGTGCATTAGAACGTAGAGCCCAGACTTTATAACCGGCGCTGTATCTAATCTCGTAAAGATAAGTTCCATCTGTGGCTATTCCATGATCATCACTTGGCCAGCCAGATTCTGAATCTGCTAGAACAATATCTTCCGACGAAGTAATGGTTACGTTTTTGCCAGTACCAGTTACCGAATAGAGCCGAAGAATTTTGCAATACATCGCACTTGGGCATTGGTTTGCACCGGTACCGACAGTCAATGTCGGTTGACCAGGTTGGCTTACTGCGCCAATACGGCCGTCAGGAAAATCAATTAAATTTCCAGTCCCCCAACCTTGGCCGGCAAACAGCGAGGTTGGAAGTGTTCTTGATGTGATGCTCCAGTCGCTAACATCGATGCAATAGACGCTGGAAGTTGCTGCCCCCGTACCTCTGACAAAGATACATCCTGAACTGTAAACAAGCGCCATCGAGTCAGTAGGAATAGTGGAACCTAAAGTTGTGCCGACATCATGTGCTTCAACGACCACACCAGCCATTGTCAATTTGCAAATATATGATGGATACCCCGAGGGACGGAAGTACATGTATGTGCCGTCGGATGTGACTCCACGAATATTTCCGGCCGCGCATTTGCTGCCATTTGAAACGGAGTTAGAGTCAAGGACCGTGACAACTGAACCGGTTGATCCAATCAATCTAGCCGAAGCAGGGATAGTCCATTCGGCATAAAACGAAACATTTGCGCCAATTGTGAATTGCCCAGAACCTGCCGCATAGTGGTCGCCGGTGCCATTTGCCAATGTATTCCATCCGTTGAATGTAAAACCTTGGCGAGCTAAGTTTCCAACGTTTGCTGAAGCTGTTACGAGCGCTCCGCTAGCGTAAGTACCAGTACTTGGAACAGCTCCGGATGTAACCCCGACTTGAAATTGCGAATCATTGGAATAATAAGTAACAGTGAAATTTACTGCGTGCGCAGCGGGCAGACCGAAGGAAAAGGTAGCCAAAAAAATGAATAAGAAGCCAAATAATCTTCTATTGGCTTGGGCTCCCACGGTGAGAGTTTAAGTCAATTTTGAACAAAAAGAATAAGTGCTTGCAACTTTGCCGACTTATAAGACTTTTGAGAGAAAGGCCTTGGTTCGTTCTTGCTTAAGGTTGTTAGACAAGTGTTAGACAAAAACTAAATAGAGACGATTTAAGTACGCGATTTAATCTAAATAGCTTCGATTTATGCGTAACTCGGAGTGCGTTGTGAGGGACTCGAACCCCCGACCCGGTGATTAAGAGTCACCTGCTCTACC
>CAILSO010000035.1 GCA_903836945.1 uncultured Actinomycetes bacterium
GGGGATCGCATTGTCGTTTCAGAAATGGAGCACCATGCAAATCTCATCCCTTGGCAACAATTGGCGAAGCGCACTGGCGCGGAATTAGCTTGGCTAAGTGTCACTGCAGAAGGTCGTTTGGATCTAAGTAATATTTCAGAAGTCATCAATGAAAAAACTAAGATCGTTGCCCTTACCCATCAATCCAATGTTCTCGGAACTATCAATCCAATTAATGAGATTGCGAAATATGTTAGGGCTCGATCAGCGCTTTTTATTCTAGATGCCTGTCAATCTGTGCCTCATATTCCGATTTCAGTTCAAGATTTGGAGATTGATTTCTTGGCTTTCTCCGGACATAAGGCTCTTGGACCAACTGGTATCGGAGTTCTATGGGGAAAGAGTGAGTTGTTAGACGAGATGGAGCCATTTCTCTTTGGTGGATCAATGATTGAGAGCGTCACAATGACTGACGCCACTTGGGCGCCGGCTCCTAGAAAATTTGAAGCAGGCGTACCTAATATGGCTCAAGCCGTTGGCTTAGCTGCTGCACTTAAATATCTATCGCAAATTGGCATGGCCAATATTGCAGAACATGATGCAGAATTAACGGCATATGCTCTTGAGAAGTTTTCATCATTGAAGGGTATTGAAATTATTGGCCCTAAAGAGAACGTATATCGGGGCGCAGTAATCTCTTTTACTACCGAAGGAATTCATCCACACGATCTTGGCCAAGTACTAGATCAATACGGCATTGCAGTTCGCACCGGGCACCATTGCGCTTGGCCACTAATGAAGAAGTATGGAATAGCTGGAACCACTAGAGCATCTTTCTACCTCTATAACGATTTTGCCGATGTTGATGCCTTGATCGATGGTGTTGGAAGTGCACAGAAATATTTCAAGGTGTAGATATGGAATTAGATTCGCTCTACCAGCAAGTGATATTGGATCACTATAAAAATCCAGCACACAAGGCTTTAATCGAGCCGTATACAGTGCAGGTACATCACGTTAACCCAAGTTGCGGGGATGAAATAACCTTAAATTTGTTGGTAAAGGATGGCCTTGTGGATGCAATCTCTTGGGATGGAGTGGGTTGTTCGATATCGCAGGCGAGTACATCAATTATGACTGAGTTAGTTTTGGGCAAGGATGTTAAGTCGGCCTTCAAGATACTCGATGAATTTACCGAACTTATGCAGAGTAAAGGGCAGGGTAAGGGCGACGAGGAAGTTCTGGAAGATGCAATCGCTTTCGCCGGCGTCTCTAAGTTTCCGGCTCGCATTAAGTGCGCACTTTTGGGCTGGATGGCCTTTAAAGATGCAGCATCACAATCTATGGTTAAACTAGGAGAACAATGAGCACAAATATTTCAACAATAGATGATGTAACTGAGGCCATGAAGGATGTCATCGATCCTGAATTAGGCATCAATGTCATAGATCTTGGACTTGTTTATGACCTTCGGGTTGATGAGAATAACGTCGCGATTTTAGATATGACCCTTACCTCGGCTGCCTGCCCATTGCAGGATGTAATTGAAGATCAAACACACCAAGTGCTGGCTGATCTTACGAGTGATGTAAAGATCAATTGGGTCTGGATGCCACCGTGGGGTCCAAATCGAATTACCGACGATGGCCGCGAGCAACTTCGCGCTATCGGTTTTACCGTCTGATTTCGTTCGCTAATGTCGATGCATGGCCAATGGATGGCACTGCGATCACTATCTTCTGATCAATCGGTTAAGAATCAAAAACTTAAGCCAGGTACCTTCAAACGAATCCTGGGATATGCCAAACCATATAAAGAATATCTAATTATATTTATATTGACGGTAGCCATTGATGCCGTCCTAGTTGTCGCAACCCCGCTTTTACTTCGCACCTTGATCGATCGCGGCGTGGTACCGGGCAATCGCGGTTTAGTAACAACTTTGGCGATTATCGTTGGCGCCTTGGCCGTAGCAGATGCCGGTTTTAATCTCCTTGGGCGCTGGTTTTCAAGTCGAATTGGTGAAGGCCTGATCTTTGATCTGCGTAGCCAAGTATTCGCACACGTTCAACGACAATCAATTGCCTTTTTCACACGCACTCAGACCGGAGCTTTGATTTCAAGAATCAACTCAGATGTCATTGGTGCCCAGCAAGCCTTTACCGGGACTCTCTCCGGAGTATTAAGTAATCTCCTTTCGCTCATTTTAGTAAGCATTGCGATGCTTACCTTGTCCTGGCAAATAACAGTTGTATCGCTGGCTTTACTCCCAGTTTTTCTCTTCCCAACAAAGTGGATTGGTAAACGCCTGCAGGCATATACACGAAAATCTTTTGAACTAAATGCGCAGATGTCCTCCACGATGACCGAACGTTTCAATGTCTCCGGAGCACTTCTTGTTTCCTTGTACGGAGATAAGGAGAAGGAGGCCGGTAACTTCAAGGCGAAGGCGCGAAAAGTCGCCGATATGGGTATTTCCATCGCCATGCTAAACCGCGTCTTCTTCATCGCGATGTCCTCCGTGGCAGCGGTTGCAACTGCATTTGCATATGGAATCGGTGGACATTTAGCTATTAGTAAATCGATTAGCGTTGGAACCCTTCTAGCTATTACCGCGTTGCTCGCTCGACTTTATGGGCCTCTTGCCGCACTTTCCAATGTGCGAGTTGATGTGATGTCGGCGCTGGTTAGTTTCGAGCGAGTCTTTGAAGTCTTGGATCTTGAGCCGATGGTGAGTGAACCGCAGGTCGCGCAACACTTCTCAAAAGAACAACCAAAGATTGAATTTGTCGATGTGCATTTCTCCTATCCAAAGGCGGAAGAGATTTCACTTGCTTCGCTGGAAAGTGCTGCCAAGCCAGAGACGGTGATCAGCGGGGAAGTAATTAAAGGCATTGATTTCACTGTAAAGCCGGGGACGATTACCGCAATTGTTGGCCCATCAGGTGCCGGTAAAAGCACAATTTCTGGATTGTTGCCACGGTTGTATGACGTAACAAGTGGGGCAATTAAAATAAATAATTTGGATATCCGAAGTGTGAATTTAGAAGAACTTCGCGATTTAATTGGCGTAGTCACTCAAGATTCTCATATGTTCCACGAAAGTATTCGCTCAAATCTTCTCTATGCAAAACCAGATGCAACTGATGAAGAATTGCTGGAAGCCTGTAATTCGGCACAGCTGCGTTCTTTCATATCAGCCCTGCCTAATGGCTTGGATACTGTTGTGGGGGAACGCGGACATCGACTGTCGGGAGGCGAGCGACAACGATTGGCGATTGCTAGGTTACTTTTGAAGGCGCCGGCAATTGTTATATTAGATGAAGCGACCGCTCACTTAGATTCCGAGAATGAAGCCCTTGTTCAAGAGGCGTTATCAATCGCGCTCAAAGATCGAACTAGCATTGTCATCGCTCATCGACTATCTACCGTTGTAAATGCCGATCAAATTCTTGTCTTAGACCAAGGAAAGATCGTTGAACGTGGCAAGCACGATGAACTTGTCGCTGCTAAAGGTTTGTACTTTGAGCTCTATCAAAGACAATCGTTAGGTGTTTTTGAATAATAAGACTCGCCCAATGGCGATCATCAAGCCAAATGCCAACCATTGAATGGCGTAGGCATAATGCGGACCATCTGAAATGTCAGGTAATTCGATAATGGTAAGAGGTGCGGTGCTCTTGTCGCTAGATGAGATCAAGTCTGCATAGTAATTTTGAGCTGAGACACCTTGCAATTGAGTGAGGTTTACCGTGTTGTAATTTGATTTGGTAGCGAAAAAACTACCTTGGAGTTGTTTGGAGATATTCTCCGATCGCACTCGCACAACTACTGAAACCTGGTTCGAGGAGACGGGTGGAATGGTTGGGGCAGTAGCGGCTGATTTTCCTGCCGAAACCCAACCTCGATCTAGCCAGATGGATTCTTTGGCGGGCAACGCAGTAGAGAGATGAAACAACTGGAGGACTTCAAAGCCGTAGCGCCCTTGGTTGTAGCGATTGCGAATTAAAGATTGATGATTTGGGTCGAAGGAGCCGGCGATCTTAAATTGACGCCACTGATCTTTTAGAGGATTTATAGCAGCAAGATTTTCAATTGCGGATGGAGTCTGATTCTCGTTCACCCTAATTATTGAATTATTTGCTACACGTGCTTGCCCTCTATGAAATTGCCATTGAGCGGCTAGTAGACATCCAAGGATTAAAATCAGGGCAATTAGGGTTTGAAATACTTCAAGCGGTCTAAAAAAACGCTTGCAATTTGAACGAAGAGAGTTGTTAATTTCCGATACCTTTTTGTTTTTCAACCCCATTCAAAATTGCTGAAGGGGCTCTAAAAATAGTCTCTCGACCAGCATTAGCGATTACTACAGCGACATAAGGCAATAAAACGGCAGCCAGTAACGTGAACCAGCGATAAGGGCTTGGCAAAATAACGGTAAGAATGAAACAGATCGTTCTGATCATCATGGAAATAAAGTATCGACGGGCCCTACCGCCTTGATCAGTGGTAAGAGGTTGGCTCGCGGAGGTGATAGATATCTGCTGCGTGCTCTTGTTGCTTGCCGCGATTTTATTGCCCGTTGGCCAAAGTCTCATGGCTAAAGAGTAGAAGCATTCGGGCAACTTCGCTTGCCCAAGCCGTGTTATTACCAATTACGCTGTAGTAACAAGTAGGTTATGTGGTGTGAGTAACGAAAAAGAGGTGGTTCTAGTTACCGGCGGAAACCGCGGTATCGGTTTGGCTATAGCCAAGCGATTGGCTGCAGCAAATTATGAGGTTGTTATCTCTCAACGCAAAGCCGAACCAGTTGCCGGCCTAAATTCCGTAGTAATGGATGTAACCGATTCGGCAAGTGTTGATGCAGCCATAAAAGAGATTGAAGATAAATTTGGCGGTGTAGATATTCTCGTTGCTAATGCGGGAATAACCAAGGATGGCCTCGTTATGCGAATGAGCGATGAGGATTTCAATTCCGTTATCGATACCAACTTAAATGGGGCCTTTCGCGTGGCTCGAGCATGCACTCGCGGAATGATGAAGAAGAAGTCAGGAAGAATGATCTTTGTCGGTTCCGTAGTCGGAATGCTTGGATCCGCCGGTCAGGTCAACTATGCCGCCACCAAGAGCGGCCTTATTGGGATGGCCCGTTCTTTTGCAAGAGAGTTAGGAAGTCGTGGCATAACGGCAAATGTTGTTGCACCAGGCTTTGTTGATACCGATATGACTGCCGTATTAGATGAAAAAAGAAAATCAGAGATCATCAACGCAGTCCCGCTTCAAAGATTTTGTTCGCCAGATGAAATCGCGGGCGTAGTTGAATTTCTAGCTTCACCACAAGCAAGTTACATAACCGGAGCGGTCATCCCTGTAGATGGCGGATTAGGAATGGGTCACTGACATGGCAATTTTAAAGGGCAAGAATATTCTTGTAACCGGAGTATTGACCGAAGCTTCAATCGCATTCCACATCGCCCGAATCGCGCAAGAGCAGGGCGCTAATGTGGTTTTGAGTTCATTTGGTCGCGCACTTAGCATCACTAATCGAATCGCAACACGTCTGCCAAACCCGGCGCCGGTTATCGAATTGGATGTAACTAGCGAAGAACATTTGGCCGGCCTTGCCGATAAATTGCGAGAACATTTTCCAAAACTAGATGGCTTGGTCCACTCAATTGGCTTTGCTCCAGAAGCGGCCCTTGGCGGAAATTTTCTACATACTAAATGGGAAGATGTCGCGACTGCGGTTCATGTATCAACCTTCTCTTACAAATCTCTAGCAATGGCTTGCCAGCCACTTTTTGATAAAGATTCTGGTGCGAGCATTGTTGGTCTAACCTTCGACGCAACTGTGGCCTGGCCAAAATATGACTGGATGGGCGTAGCAAAAGCCGGTTTGGAATCAGCTAATCGTTACCTAGCTCGAGATCTCGGTGCTGCAAATATTCGCTGTAACTTGATTGCAGCCGGACCAATCAAAACAATGGCAGCTAAATCAATTCCCGGATTTGAAGATTTTGAGTCCGTATGGAATTCAAGAGCGCCACTGGCGTGGGATGTAAGTGATCCAATCCCGGCAGCCCAAGGCGCGGTCGCACTACTCTCAGATTTCTTCCCAAAGACAACTGGCGAGATTGTTCACGTTGATGGTGGCGTTCATGCCATCGGGGGATAGCTTCCTACCTCGCAAAATTTTGGCCATTTCTGGGAGTTGAGGTAGCCTTCAACCATCAAGTGGAGTTTGTCGCTCCCACCTTTATCGCCTAGGCGGACTGGTCAAGTTAGGCCGATAGTTCTTGGTTTACCCGGTTTACCCGGTTTAGCCAGGTTATCGCCCCTCGCATTTGCGACAGCCTCCACCTGCAACCAAAAGGATGGGGGAGTTATCAGCACTGAACCAAGAATCAACGATCGAATTCGCGTTCCGCAAGTTCGTTTGATTGGTTTCGATGGAGAACAAGTAGGCGTAGTTGAAATCGATGCTGCTCTAAAGATGGCAGAAGAAGTCGGTCTAGATTTAGTTGAAATTGCTCCAGATGCGAAACCTCCGGTCTGCAAGGTGATGGATTTCGGTAAGTACAAATACGAAATCGCACAAAAGGCCCGCGAAGCGAGAGCTAATCAAACACATATTGTAGTTAAGGAAATGCGACTTCGACCAAAGATTGAGCCACATGATTATGAAACGAAGAAGAACCACATCGAACGTTTCTTAAAGGGTGGCGACAAGGTTAAGGTGACAATCCAATTCCGTGGTCGCGAACAGGCAAGACCGGAGATCGGTTACCGCTTGTTAATGAAGTTAGCAGAAGAATTATCCGAAGTAGCTTTTGTTGAATTCGCCCCAAAGCAAGAGGGTCGAAATATGACGATGGTTCTCGGAACTAATGTAAAGAAGGGCCAGGTTTCCTCGCAGCAGAAAGCGGCGAAGACTCCGGCTAAGGCGGCAGTTAAAGAGACTGGCGTCGAAGATACACAAGCAGATGTACAAGAAGATAACTAACTGGGAGGTTAGCGAATGCCAAAGATGAAAACCCATAGTGGAGCGAAGAAGACTTTTCGCCTCACTGGAACTGGAAAGGTCATGCACGAACGTGCGGGCAAGCGCCACCTTCTAGAACACAAATCTTCACGAGTTACTCGTCGTCTTTCAAGCGATGCCGTAGCTAAAGCGCCAGTAACTGTAACCGCCAAGCGCATGCTCGGTTTGAAGTAAGGGGAGGAATAGACGATGGCAAGAGTAAAACGCGGAGTTCATGCCGCAAAGAAGCGTCGTACACTGTTAGCACGTGCTGAAGGTTATCGTGGTCAACGTTCCCGTCTCTTCGCAAAGGCGAAAGAACAAGTCACTCACTCAATGGTTTATGCCTTCAACGATCGTAAGGATCGTAAGGGCGATTTTCGTCAGCTCTGGATTCAACGCATCAATGCTGGCGCGCGAGCAAATGGACTCACCTACAACCGTTTCATTCAAGGTCTAAAGAGCGCGGGCATAGAAGTAGATCGTCGAATTCTTTCTGATCTAGCGACAAATGATCCAGCTGCTTTTGCTCAACTTGTAGAAGTTGCGCGCAAGCACGTTGTTAATGCCTAATAACCAAGTTACGAGCCTTTATTCTCCTCATGTAGAGAGAGTGAAGGCTCTTTTGGGATCCAGGGGTAAGAAGGTCCGACAGGCCGAGAAACTATTTGTTGCTGACGGTATTCAAAGCGTTCGGGAGGCTCTTACGGCAGGAACAAACTCCTACGAGCAAGCACCCGAATTGGTAAATCTATATTTAACCGAAAAAGGTGCGGCCAAATTAGCCACCGAAATTGATTCCGATTTATTGAAAGATGCGCCGATAGTTAATGTCTCAGATGCGGTAATGGATGCAATGGCGCAGACCGAGACCCCACAAGGCATTCTCGCTCTCTGCAAATATACCGAAATGACTCTGTACAAAATTGCCCAACGTCAGGCGCGAAAGATCGCATACTTTTGGGAGATTCAAGATCCTGGAAATAGTGGAACGGTCATTAGAACCGCCGAGGCCTGTGGCTTTGATGCAGTTATATTTTCAAACAATAGCGTTGATGCCTATTCGCCAAAAACTATTCGGGCAACCGTTGGAGCGATTTGGCACATTCCAGTCGTAGAAAATATCCCTTTTGAAGAGTTAGCGAAATTTGCAAAGGAACATCAATTCAAAACTATTGGCTTGGCTGGCGAAGCAACCGACTCACTACTTAATCTCAGTGAAAGCGAAAAGACAATTCTAATTTTCGGAAATGAAGCTAGGGGATTACCTGCGGAATTGACCCTTGATCAACGGGTACGAATACCTATGAAGGGCGCCTCCGAGAGCCTCAATGTCGCAAGCGCAGCGGCAATCGCCATGTTTGAAGTGGGAATTCGCTAAGATTCAGGGATTATGTCGATTTCAGCCGCTGACCTAAAACAAGCAGTGGCCAATGCTCTGGCTGCAATATCGGCTGCATCTGATTTAGATTTGATTAAGTCGGTAAAGATTGAGCATCTAGGCGATAAGTCGCCGCTTTCAAAGGCGAGTCAGAATCTTGGAAAACTTGAACCAGCTGAGCGAGCCGAATTTGGAAAGATTGTTGGTACGGCAAAATCAGAGGTAGCAAGCGCCTTTGATCTGCGAGTAGCAGAACTTGAATCAGAACGTGATGCAAGAGTTTTAATCGAAGAGAGAGTAGACGTAACTCTTCCATCTTCCAAGATCCATAAGGGTGGACTACACCCACTTACCATCTTGACGAATGAGATCAGTGATCTCTTCTTAGGACTTGGCTATCGAGTTGCCGAAGGTCCAGAACTCGAATCGGAATGGCTTAATTTTGATGCGTTAAATATTCCAGCTGACCATCCAGCGCGAACGATGCAGGATACTTTTTTCGTCGAACCTCTTGATGCGCGTTTAGTTTTACGGACACATACCTCTCCGGTTCAAATTCGTACCATGCTTGAAAATGAACCACCGATCTACATAATTTGTCCCGGTCGTACCTATCGCGCGGATGAGTTAGATGCGACACATACTCCAGTATTTAGCCAAGTAGAGGGTCTGGTTATTGATCGCGGTATCACGATGGCAGATCTCAAGGGAACGCTTGATTATTTTGCTAAGGCGATGTTTGGGCCCGATGTAAAGACCAGATTGCGGCCTTCTTTCTTCCCATTCACCGAGCCAAGTGCGGAAGTTGATTTCTTTTTCAACGGTCGCTGGGTTGAGTGGGGCGGCTGCGGCATGGTCAATCCAAAAGTTTTGGAAGTTTGTGGAATTGATACGAAAGAATTTTCTGGCTTCGCCTTTGGAATGGGACTTGAACGAACTCTGATGGTGCGACATGGCATCACCGATATGCATGACATTGTCGAAGGCGACATCCGGTTTACGCAAAGCTTTGGATTGGGTAATCGATGAAGCTACCTCTCTCTTGGTTAGCGGAGTTTGTAGAACTCCCAACAAAACTCAATTTAGAAGAGATCGAAAACGCCTTCGTACGCGTTGGTTTTGAGATTGAAAGCATTGAAGAACAAGGAGCAGACCTAACTGGGCCTTTGGTCGTAGCCGAGGTAAAAGAAATTGAAGTTCTGGAAGGTCATAAAAAACCTATTCGCTACGTTGGATTAGATTGCGGCGAATCAAATCTTAGATATGTTATTTGCGGCGCCAGCAATTTTGAAGTCGGCGACCTAGTTGTTGCAGCCCTGCCAGGCGCCATACTTCCAGGTGATTTTAAAATCAGTGCTCGCGAAACTTACGGCAAGACAAGCGATGGAATGATTTGTTCGGCGCGCGAATTAGGCATCAGCGATGAGCATTCAGGAATCATTGTGCTTTCGAAGGGAGTGGCCAAGGTTGGCGTTGATGCAGTTGAATTGTTGGAGATCAAGGATTTAATTATTGATGCCGCGGTCAATCCTGATAGAGGTTATGCGCTATCAATCCGCGGTTTAGCTCGGGAATTCGCAGCTTCTCTTGGACTCAAATATAAAGATCCAGTCTCCGATATCAAGGCAGATGCTTATGCAAGTAATAAGAATGGAACTCAGGTAAAGATCGCGGATCCAAGCGCGCTCTCGGTTGTATTTATTCGCACCATTGAGAATTTTGATGGAGCTGCAAGTGTCCCGATTTGGATGAGTCGTCGCCTGGAGAAATGTGGAATGCGATCGATCTCATTAGCCGTAGATATCACAAACTATGTAATGTTAGAACTTGGTCAACCACTTCACGCCTTTGATGCTGAAAAAATATCAGGAGAGTTAGAAATCCGACGTGCCAACTCGGGAGTGAAATTTAAGACCCTCGATGGTCAAGAACGTTTACTTGCCGAAAGTGATTTGGTTGTAGCTGATCGCAATGGTCCCTTGGCACTAGCCGGAGTAATGGGCGGTCTCTCATCAGAAGTGACACAAAGTACTAAATCAATTGCACTAGAAGGTGCCAGATTTGATCCACTTACTATTGCCAAGGCATCTAGGCGTCACAAATTATCTTCAGAGGCTTCGAGGCGCCTTGAGCGCGGAGTAGATCCTTCTCTTGCCGAATTAGCTACTGCGCGGGCAATCTCGTTGATGATTGAGTTTGGTGGCGCAAGCTATGTCGGTACCGCGATGGCCGGCGAAGCTAGTTTCGCCCCCATTGTTGATTTTGATCCCAATTTTGTTTCCAAATATTTAGGTACAAAAGTTGAGTTAAATGAAGTCGCAGAGAAGTTACTGCTAATTGGCTGCGACATTGATAAGAAGGATGATTCAAATTGGTTAATTGATCCGCCCTCTTGGCGCTCAGATCTCTTAACCGCACCAGATTTTGTAGAAGAAGTCGCTCGAAATATTGGCTTTGACCGGATCCCAGCGAGGTTGCCAATTGGAAAATCTGGGGCAAGGTTGAGCGATCTGCAATATCGAAAGCGTGGCTTTGCCAACTATTTGGCTGGAATTGGCTTCTCCGAGGTCTACAACTACCCATTTATTAATCCAAAATATTTAGCGGAGTTAGGTTTCACGGGGGATCGAGCTAAGGCATTTCGTGTCGCAAATCCTATGTCGGAAGAATTTCCGGATTTAAGGACGCATTTGCTTCCTGGCTTACTTCAAACTGTTGTTAGAAATATGGGTCGTGGGCAAAAGCAAGTTGCGATCTTTGAAATCGGGTCAGTCTTCCGCGATAACGTGCCGCTTAAGAGCCAACCAATCCTTGGTACCGAAAAGCGCCCAAGTCCCGAAGAACTCAAATCGATTTATGACGGAGTGCCAGTTCAACCTACGCAGATCGCTGGAGTGGTAGCCGGCTCGTTTGGTAACCAAGGCTGGAACGGCTCGGCAGATGTATTTTCCTGGAATGAGGCGATCGCACTTTCAAAAGAACTCATCGAGATGACTGGAAATGAAGTCGAATTTGTCGCTTCTGATTTTGCACCTTGGCACCCTGGTCGCTGTGCTGAACTTAGAGTTGATGGCAAAGCGGTTGCTCATGCCGGAGAACTTCACCCAAGAGTTATTTCCATGTTGGATCTTCCCGAGCGTTCGTCGGCCTTCACCGTTATTTTAAGTGCCCTTCCAGTTCAAGGGGCTAAGCGCTCGAAGCCACTCTTTACCATGCCGGCGGCAACTCAAGATTTAGCCCTAGTTGTAGATATCGATGTTCCAAGCGCTAGCGTTGAAAAAGCTCTGCGTTCTGGCGCAGGGGAGTTGCTCGAGAGCATCGTTCTGTTTGATCGATATGACAAATTGGGCGATGGAAAAGTCTCCCTTGCCTACACATTAACTTTCAGAGCGCCAGATCGCACTCTCACTGCTGAGGAAGTTTCCGGTTACCGCTTGGCAGCGCTAGAAGAGGCAAAGCGAGAGTTCGGCGCGACGCTTCGTTCTTAGTTTGTATATTTATTCATAATGTTGCATAAATATCCATATTTGCTGGTATGCTTTTAGGATGAAGACAGGCATAGTTGGGGCTAGCGGATATGCTGGCGGGGAATTGTTGCGTCTTCTTTCGCAGCATCCGGTTTTTAAGCCGACTTACATATCTGCTGGGCAAAATGCAGGAGAGTTGATTACCTCAGTCCATCCACATCTCTTCGGTTATCTTGACCGGATTTTTTCAAAGACCGAAATATCGGCGATTAATGCCTGTGAACTTGTCTTTCTTGCGCTGCCTCATGGCGAATCCACAAAACTTATGTCGGAGATTTCTCCGGCAGTAAAAGTTGTTGATTTGGGCGCCGATTTTAGATTGAGCGAATCTCTGCAATGGGAGAAATATTACGTCGGACCTTATGCTGGGAAGCTAGTTTATGGTTTGCCAGAAATTAAGCATCAAAGGGATTTAATTGCAAAGGCAAATCAGATCGCCAATCCGGGATGTTACGCAACAGCAATCGCATTAGCGGCAGCACCTGCCTTGGATTCAAAATTAGTTGACGCAACGGATATCGTCGTAGTTGCTGCATCAGGCACTACCGGCGCAGGACGAAGCTCTAAGATAAATTTGCTAGGTAGCGAAGTGATGAATTCCTTGACCTCGTATAAGTTTGGCGGAGTTCATCAGCACACTCCCGAGATTGAAGAAATTCTTAATTCGATAGGCCGCGCAGATGTCCGAGTTTCGTTCACGCCAATTCTTGCCCCTATGCCAAGGGGGATATTGGCAACAGTTACGGCAAAGATGCAAAATGATATTTCAGAAGATGATGTAAGAGCTATTTACAATGATTATTACAAAGATGACGATTTCGTGGTTGTCTTACCAAAGGGAACGCTGCCACAAACCTCTGCCGTACTTGGAACTAATATGGCGCAGATTCAAATTGCCATTGATGCTCATACAAATCGTTTAATCATTTCCAGTGCAATCGATAATTTAGGTAAAGGTGCAGCAGGTCAGGCCATTCAAAACGCAAACATCATTTGTGGAATTGCCGAAAACTCCGGGCTCAATCAAATTGGCGTCAGGTAATAGTTCATGACCAAGGTTTTCAAGTACGGGGGACACGCACTTCCGGAATCGGTTGAGCTGGATGGCGCCCTAGAAGCGCTCTCGTTAGCAATTAAGAACGGTGAAAAGTGGGTGATTGTCCATGGTGGCGGTCCGGCAATAAATCGGGAACTTAAGCTTCACGGGATAGAAGCCCCAATGGTAAATGGTCTACGCAAGACCACGCCCGAGGTTATGCAGGTAGTTCAACAAGTTCTGTCGGGAGAGGTGCTTAGAAATATCTGTGCCCAATTAATTGCCTTGGGTATAAATGCTGTTGGTTTGAGTTCCGCAGATGGCGAAATGATTCGAGCAAGGATTAAGAATCCAGAAATGGGTTTAGTGGGAGAAATCGAATCTGTTAATTCAAGTCTGTTGATTCAGTTGCTCGCTAGTGGGTATACGCCAGTGATTTCACCTGTAGGCGTGGACGCTTTTGGTCAAACTCTAAATCTGAATGCCGATTTAGTTGCAGGAGCACTAGGTGGTGCACTTGGGGCGCAAGAAGTCTTGTTCTCCACCGATGTTTCTGGAATTTATCGAAATTGGCCTGATGAAGCTTCGCTTATTTCAAAGATTTCGAAGAGTGAGTTAAACCAGATCAAAGATGAATTTGCAGATGGAATGGCACCTAAAGTTTCTGCGGTTCTATCGGCCCTTAATTCAGGAGCAAAAGGTGCGCGCATTTTTGATGGCCGGCAGGAAGAGAATGTGATTTCAGCTCTATCGGGTCAACTTGGAACATTGGTGCACCTATGAGTCAAAATATTTTAAACGCCCAGCGTTGGGGCTTGGCTCTGCAAAATAATTATGGAACACCGCAAATCTCACTAGATCATGGAGTGGGATCAGAGGTATGGGACGTTGATGGCAAGCGCTACATTGATATGTTGGCTGGCATCGCGACAAATATTCTTGGTCACGCGAATTTAGGCATTAACAAGGCGATTAGAGATCAAAGTGAGAGGCTCACTCATGTCAGTAACTTTTATAGCCATGAGAGTGGGATTGCTTTAGCGGAAAAACTTCGTGAGCTAACCGGGGATAAGCAGTCTCGGATCTTCTTCTGCAACTCAGGAGCAGAGGCAAATGAGGCAGCATTTAAGATTGCACGGTTAACGGGCCGTAGAAAGATAGTTGCTACGCATGGTGCTTTTCATGGGCGCACTATGGGCGCGCTATCCCTGACCGGACAGCCAGCAAAGCAAAAGCCTTTCAAGCCTTTATTAGCAGGGATTAAACATATTCCCTTTGATGATATCGCCGCAGCAAAGAAGGCAATCAGCAAGAGGGTCGCCGCTTTCATAGTCGAACCGATTCAGGGCGAAAATGGCGTGATCGTTCCATCTCCTAATTACTTAAAGGCAATTCGTGAGTTCACCCAAGAAAAAGGTGTTCTCTTAATTCTGGATTGTGTTCAAACCGGAATGGGTCGTACTGGAAATTGGTTTGGGTTTGAAGAATCTGGAATCGAACCAGATGTAATCACGTTAGCTAAAGGCCTAGGTGCCGGGTTACCTCTTGCAGCAATGATTACTTTATCCGGTGTCGCAAATGGATTTGGCCCTGGCAGTCACGGAAGTACTTTTGGAGGTAGCCCAATCTCTTGCGCGGCAGCGTTAGCGGCGATTTCACAAATTGAAGATCAATCATTGCTTTCTAAAGTAAAGCAGAATGAACTTACCTTAAAGATCGAACTCTCCAAGGTGGCGCTGGTTGAAAGCGTTAGGGGCAGCGGGCTTCTAATTGGCGTTGAACTCAAGGAGCCAATCGCGAAAGAGATGATCTCAGATTTAGTCCTGGATGGAGTCCTAGCGAATGCAACGAACGAATCGACGATCAGATTAGCCCCGGCACTAAATATCGAAGATTCATTAATTCTTGAATTCATTGAAATATTTAGGAAAGTGGCGAAGAAATATGAACGTTAAAACATCAACAACCTCGAATCAACGTAAAAATATCATCGTCAATCTCATTGAAGAGCAGAGTGTGGAATCGCACTCCCATCTGATTAAGTTACTTGCTAAAGAAGGGATCAAAGTTACACAAGCGACCGTTAGTCGCGATCTGGAAGATTTGGGAGCAGTTCGGGTTCGAAACGCTCAGGGGCTAATGGAATATTCACTACCCAAGGCAGCTACTTTCTCTGGGGGAGATACACAAAGTTTGATTTTGAGCGCTACCGGAAGTGCAAACCTTGCAGTAATTAAGACACCGCCTGGAGGTGCTCAATTATTGGCTTCTGCTATCGATCGAACCGAACTTCATGGTTTTGCAAGTGGCGCCATCGGAACGATCGCGGGTGATGACACGGTAATTGTGATCAGCGAAAGCCCCACCGGTGGAAATAGGCTGGCCAAAGCTATTTTGGATTTTCGCAATTCAACCAAGAATCAAAAAGATCTTAAAATGAAAACAAGAATGGGGAAGAAGTAATGGCACTTTGGGGTGGCAGGTTTTCAGAAGGTCCAAGTGCAGCACTTGCGGCGCTCTCTCGTAGCGTTGAATTTGATTGGCGCCTAGCCCCATACGACATTGAGGTGAATTTGACCCATCTCGATTCCTTACTCGCAACCGGGGTAATAACTGCTGGAAATGGTGAGGTTATCCGAGCAGGTTTAAAGGCGCTTCAGGTCGAAATATCCAACGGAACATTTACCTACAACGAAGAAGATGAGGATGTTCATAGCGCTATTGAACGCGGCCTGATTTCCAAGATTGGAACTATTGGAAGTTCTATTAGAGCTGGTCGTTCCAGAAATGATCTGGTCGTCACAGATTTTAAGCTTTACCTAATTGATCATATTTTGAGCGTCGCTAATGAAGTAGTAAAGCTAATAGCCCAAATCAATTTGAAAAGCCAAGAACTTTCCAAAACGATTGCTCCTGGATTCACACATTTACAACATGCACAACCGATTCTTTTTGGTCACGAATTGGCAAAGCATTCACAATCTCTCCTTAGAGATGTGGACCGTATCGCTGACTGGCTCGAACGTAATTCCAAATCTCCATTTGGCGCAGGTGCCTTAGCAGGTTCGGCCCTCCAGCCAACTCCCGAAAAGAGTGCCGAGGTCCTTGGTTTCTTAGGTGTTCTGGAAAATAGCATTGATGCGGTAAGTGATCGTGACTTTGTAGCGGAAGCACTCTTTATTTTTGCGATGATTGGAGTTCATCTATCCAGAATAGGTGAGGAATTTACCTTGTGGAGCAGTACTGAATTCAATTGGGTTCGAGTTTCAGATGCTTACTCAACTGGCTCCTCGATCATGCCACAGAAGAAGAATCCAGATGTCGCTGAACTTGCTCGGGGCAAGAGCGGTCGCTTGGTTGGAAATCTAGTTTCTTTGCTAACCACCCTAAAAGGATTGCCCTTCGCCTATAACCGAGATTTACAAGAAGATAAAGAACCACTTTTCGATTCAGTTGAAACGCTCTTGACGATCTTGCCGGCCTTGACTGGAATGGTTGCAACGGCAGAATTTAATGAAATGGAAATCTCGAAAGGGGCAAGTGCGGGACACAGCCTTGCCACCGAAATCGCTGATTACCTAGCAAAGAAGGGAGTTCCATTTGCCACAGGCCATGAAGTTGCAGGGGCCTGCGTTAAGTATGCGGAATCAAATAAAAAGGAACTCTCAGAGTTAACGGCAGCAGAACTAAATTCAATAGACCAGAATTTAGGAGCTGATTTAATTCCACTGTTAAATCCATCGGGAGCGATCGCGTCGAGGACTTCAATCATGGGTACTTCGGAAGAGAGTTTGTTGGATCAAATCGCCCACGCGAGCCAAAGAGCTAATGAGGCGCAAGCTTGGATTTCCAACGCCCAGAACTCCTTTTCAGGCATGATGCGCTTATGACTAGTGAGTTGATTGCTGACTTGGAATGGCGGGGCCTGCTAGCCCAGACAACGGATCGTGATGCTCTGATCAAAGATCTAGATGCCAAGCCCATTACTTTTTACATTGGCTTTGACCCAACGGCGCCCAGCCTTCATGTTGGAAATCTAGTTGTGATTCTAGTTATGCGCAGATTTCAATTAGCCGGACATAACCCAATCGCATTAGTAGGGGGAGCGACCGGACTAGTTGGCGATCCAAGTGGAAGAAATGAAGAACGGACCTTAAACGAGGAATCCACAGTCGCCAATTGGGTCGAAAAAATTAAGGGTCAATTAAGTCTATTTTTGAATTTCTCCGATGGTTTAAATAAAGCGGTCATGGCAAACAATCTGGACTGGACCAAAAATATCTCGGCTTTGGAATTCCTTCGAGATATCGGGAAACATTTTTCGGTAAATCAAATGTTGTCAAAGGATTCAGTATCCTCTCGCCTAGAGGCGGGTGGAATTTCTTATACCGAATTCTCGTATCAGGTCCTTCAGGCATATGACTACCTAGAACTCTATAAGAGAAATAACTGCACCCTCCAATTAGGCGGAAGTGATCAGTGGGGAAATATTGTTGCCGGTTTGGATCTAATTCGTAAAGTAGAACAAGGTTCAGCCCATGCCTTCACGATTCCGCTGATGACAAAATCAGATGGAAATAAGTTTGGCAAGACCGCTGGAGGTTCAGTTTGGTTAGATCCAACAATGACCTCTCCTTATGCCTTCTACCAATTTTGGATCAATAGTGAAGATGCAGACGTCGCTAAATTTCTTAAAGTTTTCTCATTTAAAGATCAGACCGAAATAGAAAGATTGATAGAGACGGTTGCGCAAAATCCTGGAGCGCGTGAAGCGCAACGTGAATTAGCAAGAGAGCTGACGACGCTTGTACATGGCGCTAAGGAATGTGAAAATGTAGAGGCTGCTTCGAAGGCGTTATTTGGTCAGGGTGAATTGATTGACCTCGATGCAAAGACTTTAAATGCGGCGCTCTCTCAATTACCAAGAGCGGAAATTAAAAAGAGCGAAACGATTCCGACATGGGTCGATTTAATTTGCGCAACAGGTGTTGTTGAATCTAAATCTGCCGCTAGAAGAATTGTTAAAGAAGGTGGAGCTTATTTAAATAACACCAAGGTCACAGCAGAAGATTTTGCGCCCGTTATAGGGGATGCTATTCATGGCCGTTTTCTAGTCCTTCGAAAGGGCAAGCGAGACCTGGCCAGCATCGAGCTTATTTAGGGCCTTCTTGACCACTAAGGCCACTAAGGCCAAGGTGTAGATAGTTCCTCCCAGGTTTCGACTGGATATCTCGATTTGACCGCTCACCCCATATGGGTTATCTTTCTCTCTCGCTCACGAAATGGACGAAAAACCCTCATTTTTAAGGGATTTTAGGCCAGGTAGCGATTTTTTCCCCAAAGATTCATGTTCCAAACGCTATGAAGGTCTATCCATCGGATTTGTCTTTCCGGGTCCCTTCCGCTAGGTTTGGCGGTCTGCCCTGCAATCGGTGAGAAATCATCGTGACCTTGTGCACTCGTACCTTGAGAACTCAACAACGTGCAAAAATCAATGCCAATCGGCATATATTGGGCTGCCCATGTTTATTCATGGCGTAGCAAAAATGTGCCAAATTCCTTTGTATTTTCTCATTTTGAGATCATTACAAAACATAAACAATTGGTAAAAACTGGAAATAGCAAACGCGATAAAAAGCAAAAGCTAGTTTCGTTTTTTTGCTAGATCACAACTTTCTATGGAGAGTTTGATCCTGGCTCAGGACGAACGCTGGCGGCGTGCTTAACACATGCAAGTCGAAC
>CAILSO010000036.1 GCA_903836945.1 uncultured Actinomycetes bacterium
CATCTGGGACACCAAACTGTGATGCCAATTCTGATATCGAAGCTCCTTGGTTATTCATGATCCAAGGAACCAGGTCCAACAATCTGGAAACCCGATCCAGCGCATTTTCAGCCATTAGAAACCTTCTTCAAATTTGATATGAGTTCTTCTCGCAATTCAAGCGGCTCAATTAATTCAACACTTGAACCATGCCAGAGAATTCTTGCAAAGAGAGATTTCTTGGAGTCATATGGAAGGTCAAAATATTCCCAAATTCCATCTTCGTGAATAAATGTTGCGCCCTCTCTCAGTAGATATGCTTGATCGAGTTTGATTCGTATTCTTACGATCTGAGAATTCTCTAAGGTTTTCGGCAGATAATTTCTAATATCAAAATCGAGCGGAATTTCGAAGCTTCCAGAGTTCTTAACCCTCACCTCTCCATCTATTCGATTCAGCCTAAAGACCCTTATTGCCTCTTTGTTCAGATCAAATCCGGCCACATACCAATAGCCGTTCCAAAGTATTAGACGGTAAGGGTTTATCTCCCGAGCTCTACCATCGCCATATTTAAAACCTACTGCTTGCCGTTCCCTGATCGCTCCACGAATTAAATCAACCTCTCGATCGCGACCCTCGGGCCGATATTGGACTCTGGCATCTTGAAAGTCATTTGAATTAGATTCCACTCCGCCAAGCTTTCTGCGAATGGAATCTGACTTAACAAATGAGCCAGAGTTACGCCACAAATGAACGGCGGAATTTAAAATCGCAAACTCTTCAGTAGAAAGATTGGGCAATTCAATAGAGTAATCGGTGTCAAATATCCGGTATCCAGGCTCATCGTCAAATAGCGGATCGATATCCCCTACTGAGATTTCAATCCCAATCATTCGCAAGTCAGATTTATCTCGTTCAAACATTCGATCCATCGAATCTGCTGGGCCGGAATAACCCTCAACCACCCGAAATATTTCACTCTTTTTCAGAAATCGCTTTGCCGCCAAGAGCGCTAGGGTGAGATTTATTAAGCGCTCGGTCTTCTGGTCAGCCACATTGGTACTTTAATGGAATCTCTCTATTCCGAATGGAATTTTGGTAATCTAGCCCCAGGATTCATCAAACTGGCTTTAATCACCAATCTTGGAACGGGAAATTTTATGCTGAAGAAAATGGGCAAGATCCAAAAAATTTCGATATTTGCATTTGCAGCGCTTGCCTTGACTGGTTGCACCACAAATGGCGGCATATCTAATTCAGCGAAGGGAAATACTGCTATGTCTACTGCTAGTTCTTCTACAAACTCTCCAATTTCCGTTTCGGCCGATTCTGGCCATGAGCCAAAAATTGGGCAACCTTCAGGAAGTGCACCAACAACTTTGGTTAGCCACGATGTCATAGTTGGCAAGGGCGCGGTAGCCCTCTCAACTTCAACTTTGACAGTCCATTATGTTCTTATGTCTTGGTCAACCGGAAAGGTAATCCAGAGTTCCTGGACTACTGGAAGCCCTGCAACATTTCCACTTGCTCAAGTAATTCCAGGATGGCAACAAGGGATGCCTGGAATGCATGAGGGCGGACGCCGTCTCTTGATAATTCCGCCAGCACTTGGTTACGGAGCTAATGGCGCAGGTCCAATCGGACCTAACGAGACCCTAGTTTTTGTTGTTGATCTAATTAAGGTTGCTTAAGCTTCGCTTTCATTTATTCCGTAGGCGCCTTTAGAAGGTCTTCTCCGTCTTGCTGGTGCAATTACACCGGGAGCTAACCTACGGGCAAAGATGAGAAATGCAGTGTGACCGATCATCCTATGTTGAGGTCTTACCGCCAGACCCTCGTGATGCCAGCCGCGTACGATAAGTTCGCTGCTTTCGGGTTCAGTGAATTTGCCGGACTCTTTTATCTTTTCAGCGATGGCAGATAGTTGTGTAGTTGTTGCGACATAACACAGAAAGACTCCGCCTGGTTGTAGAACATCCGCGGCCATATCTACACATTCCCATGGAGCTAGCATGTCCAAGATAACTCGATCAAATTTAGAATCGATTTCGATCTCTTGAACCGCGCCAATAGTCAATTTCCAATTATCTGGGGTTTGCCCGAAATAGTTTTTGATGTTTTTGCTTGCGATATCTGCGAATTCATCACGCTTCTCAAAGGAATGAAGGTATCCAGTAGGTCCAATCGCCCGAAGAAGTGAGATCGCCAACGCACCGGATCCAACGCCCGCCTCCAAGACTCTAGACCCCGGTTTAACATCAGCCATTCCCAAAATTGCAGCACTATCTTTTGGATAAATAATTGTGGCCCCGCGAGGCATGCTTAAAACGTAATCGGATAAGAGGGGCTTGAAGGCGAGGAACTTGAGCCCACCGGTGGTCTCAACAACACTTCCTTCGGGCAGACCGATGATTTCATTATGAACTAACCAGCCATTATGCGTATGCCACTCTTGATTTGATTGAAGGGTAATCGTGTGAATTTTTCCCTTTGCATCGGTCAACTGAACGCGATCCCCCAATTGAAAAAGCGAAGAATCTTTTGCGCTTTCTGATGCAGTATTCATGTAGCAATACTAATGTAGTTGAAATAGTTCTTCGACGCTGAGATCTTTCAGCGTGGTAATTATCGAAGTCCGCTCATTGCCTTCAATTTCGGAAAGATGCGGGATCGCGACCACCTTCGCCCCGCTGGCCTGTGCCGATTTTACTCCCGTTGCCGAATCTTCCAGAATTAAAGAATTTTGAATATCAACATTAAGTAAGGATGCCGCTGTTAAATAGCAATCTGGAGCCGGTTTAGTATTGATGACATCGTCGGAGCAAACAACGACATCGAAAAAACCATCTCCTATGAAGGAAATGGCACTATCGACAAGCTGCTTAGGACTCGCTGTTACTAAACCAATTGGTATTCCGCTCTCTTTGACGGACGTTGCAAGTTCGCGGGCTCCTGGCATAAATTCCAGTGAGGTTGCAAACTTTAATGCAACCAAATCAACTAGCCGCTCTATGAAATATTCCGATGTGTTTAGCCAATCATTGCATGCGCTCATATGGGCGCCTACTTTTGACAAGGGGCCACCTACGGTAAATGTTGCATCCTTCATGCTCCATTCATAACCGAATTCCGCCATGATCTCTGTTTGTGCGGCATGCCAGATTGGCTCAGAATTTATGAACGTTCCATCCATATCAAAAAATACGGCCGAAGGGATCATGTAGCGTTGAAGTACTTAGCCTCAGGATGATGAACGATTATTGCCGAAGTTGATTGTTCTGGATGCAATTGAAATTCTTCAGAGAGATTTACGCCAATTCGATCTGGCTCCAATAGTTGGCATAGTTCGACCTGTTGTTCAAGATTTGGACAGGCCGGATAACCAAAGGAATAGCGCGAGCCACGGTATCCCTGGTCGAGTATTTCGCCTATCTCTTTAGAATCTGAACTAGCGAAGCCCATCTCCTCTCTTATGCGAGCGTGCCAATGTTCCGCCAAAGCTTCAGTCAACTGCACCGAGAGGCCATGAAGCTCTAAATATTCTCGATAGCGATTCTCGGAAAATAACTTGGCAGTAGCTTCACTGACACTCTCACCCATTGTTACAACATGAAATGCGACGGTATCAATCTCGCCACTCTCTTTACTTCTGAAAAAATCACTTAAACAAAGTCTTCTATCACGTGACTGTCTTGGGAAGGTAAAACGCAATCTCTCTTTACCCTTTTCATCACCTTCATGATGCAAAATCACAAGGTCATTCCCCTCGCTGTAACACGGGAAATATCCATAAACGACAGCTGCATTTAGCCAAGAATTGGATTGAATTTCATTTAATAACGCGCGCAATCTTGGGCGACCTTCTTCTTCGACCATCTTTTCATATTCACCCTTTTTGCCTTGCATTCCCCATTGACCTACAAATAGAGCGCGCTCATCTAACATGTGTAAATACGAAGCCAAAGCGATGCCCTTGACGATTCGTGAACCATAGAAAGGAACAGTTGGGAGTGAGTTGTCTGTAACAACATCCGAGCGAGTGGTATCTAAGTTTTCAACCCTATTTAAACGAGTATTTGGCGTTCGACGTTCCCTGATCGGTGGCAAAGCAGCTCCCGGCTCATTTCTCTTTACCGCCATCATTGAATCCATCAAAGAAAGGCCTTCGAACGCATCACGCGCATAGCGTACGGTGCCGGCGAATTGCGAGGCTAGATCTTGTTCAACGAATGTACGCGTTAGTGCGGCACCGCCAAGAATTACCGGCCACTTATCATTCAAATTCCGATTGGTTAATTCTTCCAAGTTCTCTTTCATAATCACGGTGGATTTGACGAGAAGTCCAGACATTCCGATTACATCCACTTGCGATTCGGTCGCGGCATCAATTATTTGATTAATCGTCTGCTTGATTCCGATATTCACCGTCGTATAACCATTGTTAGTAAGAATAATATCCACGAGATTCTTGCCGATATCGTGAACATCTCCCTTTACCGTCGCCAACAATATTTTGCCTTTACCGGCATCATCACTCTTTGGCATTAGGGGCTCAAGAATTGCAACGGCTGCCTTCATTACCTCGGCGGATTGAAGAACGAATGGAAGTTGCATCTCCCCCTTACCAAATCGTTCGCCGACAATCTTCATTCCCGCCAATAGGTGATCGTTAATGATCGAAAGTGGTGGAATACCTTCGTTGATGGCCTGTATTAGATCGGGTTCTAGGCCTACTTTCTCACCATCAATAATTCTGCGTTCTAAACGATCTCGTATGGGAAGTCCAGCCAACTCGGCTGCTCGAGTCAACTTATCTGATTTCGTCTCAACTCCATCAAAGAGCTCAAGGAAAACTTGCAACGGATCGTAAGTGCACTCCCCTTGTTCGTCGAATGTTCGACGGTCATGGATCAAATCGAGTGCGACTTCCTTCGCTCGTTCATCAATTCGTGCCATTGGCGTAATCTTTGATGGATGAACAATTGCTGAATCCAGACCGGCTTTGACTGCTTCAGCCAAAAAGACCGAGTTCAAAACAATTCTTGCCGCTGGATTTAGGCCAAAAGAAATATTGCTGACGCCTAAAGTTGTCTGTACATCTGGATAAGCCTCTTTAAGAGCTTTGATGGCGGATAAAGTTTCGATTCCGTCTCGACGAGTTTCCTCTTGTCCAGTAGCGATAGGAAAGGTCAGGGTATCTATCATGATGTCACAAACCCGCATCTGCCAGTTTGAAGTTAAGTCATCGATTAGACGCTTGGCAACCGAGAACTTCCATTCACTCGTTCTGGCTTGGCCCTGTTCATCAATAGTCAGAGCAACTACGGCCGCTCCGTGTTCTTTTACTAACGGCATAATTTTGGCAAAGCGCGAGTTCGGCCCATCTCCATCTTCGTAGTTGACCGAGTTGATAACACTTCGACCACCTAGATGTTCAAGCCCTGCCTTTAGAACAGCTGGTTCGGTGGAATCAAGCATGATCGGAAGTGTTGAAGATGTCGCAAAACGAGATGCCAATTCCTTCATATCTTTAACGCCATCTCGGCCAACATAGTCGACCGATAGATCTAGCATGTGGGCGCCATCGCGGATCTGATCTCGCGCGATCTCAACGCAACTCTGCCAATCTTCTTGAAGTAGCGCTTCTCTAAAAGCCTTAGACCCATTTGCATTCGTGCGTTCACCTATCGCAAGGTAGGTCAAATCTTGGCGGAAAGGTACGAATTGATAGAGTGAAGATGCGCCAATTTCGTGTTCGATTTTTCGATCCACAATTTTGTGATTGTGCAACTTCTTTACAACTTCCTTCAAATGTTCCGGAGTGGTACCACAGCAGCCACCTACAAGTGTTAATCCGTAGGAATCTACGAAATCCCCAAGATAATTTGCTAATTCCAATGGTGAAAGTGGATAGCTGGCTCCGCCATCAGTAAGGACGGGAAGGCCTGCATTTGGCATAACTGAAATACCAGATGTGGAATTTTTGCTTAGTACTCGAAGGTGCTCGCTCATTTCAGCAGGCCCGGTAGCGCAATTCAAACCAATAAGATCAATATCGAGTGGCTCTAATGCATTTAAGGCGGCCCCGATTTCAGAACCCATAAGCATGGTCCCGGTAGTTTCAACGGTTACCTGCGCAATTAAAACAATGTCGCGCGAAGACTTATCTATAGCTTCACGAGCACCGTTAATAGCAGCTTTTGCCTGAAGTAAATCTTGTGTAGTTTCAATTAGAAGCGCATCAACACCAGCATCTATCAAGCCACTTGAGGCGGTGAGATAGGCGCTCTTAAGATTTTGATATTCCGTATGGCCGAGTGTTGGTAATTTTGTGCCAGGTCCCAAGGAGCCCAAAACCCATCTAGGTCGATCATTTGTAGAGAACTCAACTGCGACTTCCTTAGCGAGTACTCCTCCGGCATATGCGAGTTCATAGATTCGATCTTCGATTCCGTACTCAGCAAGGTTCGCCCAGTTAGCCCCAAAGGTATTTGTTTCTACGGCATCCACACCTACTTCGAAATAGGCGCGGTGAACGCTCTTTACGATGTCGGGCCGAGTTACATTCAGGATTTCGTTGCAGCCTTCTAAGCCCTCAAAATCAGCTAAGGAAGGATCAGCGGCCTGCAGCATGGTTCCCATTGCACCATCGGCGATTATCACTCGCTCTGCCATTACGCGGCGAAGTGAATTCGGCGGCTTACCATCTCGAATCGGGTGCATAGGAAGAAGGCTACCTTAGAGCGCTAAACCAAATAGTGAATCAATAAATCTAGAGATCTCGCCAGGTGAAGCATTGGAAATCTCGCCGATATCCAACTTTGATAACTCTTCAATGGCTAGCTCTTCTGAAAGAAGGTTTGCTAGGGCCCACTTCTCCAATATTTCAAGCGCACCTTTAGTATCTAACCCATGGCTATATTTCAAAAGCAGGTGATTTAGAAAATTTGAACCAGTGAAAACTTCTACCTTAGATAAGGTGCTTCGAAGATTTGCAACCTTAATCTCTGCATCTTCTAAAATTACCTTACTCCACATCCGATCCTCATTGAAATTCGAATTGATTAGTGCGTAGCGAAGCGCCATTGGATCTATGCCCTGCGCTAATAACTTTGAGACAAAGACCAAATTACCCTTGGACTTACTCATTTTTTCACCATCTAGGCCAACCATTCCGGTATGAATGTAGGCCGAAGCAAAATCAATTCCAACTAAGGCCTTGCCAAGCGCGGCGCTCATAAAGTGGTGCGGAAAAATTAGATCACTACCACCGCCTTGTAGATCCAATGAGGCTGCGCGCTTCTCATGGAGCGATAGATAGTCCTCGCCGACTAAAGTCATTAGCGCGATAACCGAGCACTCAATATGCCAACCGGGCCTACCGTGCCCGAGCGATGAAGGCCAACCTGGCTCCCCTGGCCGGTTTGCCAACCAGAGAAGTGGATCTAAAGGATTCTCTTTTCCTATTCGATCCGGATCGCCCCCGCGCTCGGAAAATATTTTGAGAGCGTCTTCTAATGCAAGCGGCAAGGAATCTAAGAATGGAGTTATCTTGAAATATAAGTCCCCATCGATTTTGTAGGTATAGCCCTTAGCTACCAAAGCCTCCAAGGCACTTATGAGTTGGGGAATAGTTTCCGTCACTGGAACAAAATGTTCCGGTGGCAATACGCGTAAGCCCTGCATATCTCTAGCGAAGAGATCGATCTGATCATCTGCCAATGTTTTCCACTCTTGACCATCTCGATTTGCTCGTTCTAGAAGCGGATCGTCGATATCCGTAATATTTTCCGAAAAATGAACTGTGGCTCCCCGCAATTTTTGATAGCGATTTATCAAGTCAAAATTAAGATAAGTAGCGGCGTGCCCGAGATGGGTTGCGTCGTATGGCGTGATGCCACAAACGTACATGCGCCAATCACTACTTACATCGGTCATTTTTCCTGACGAGCATTTGATCTTTAGTGGTGGCAAATTCAAAGCCACGGATGGAAGATCGATCGCTGGCCATGAGTGCATGGAGTTATCTTAATATGGAGGGTAAGGAACCGCAGGCCAATCTTGAGCCGGCTCGGGCAGAACTCCGGTTTCAAGAATTCTGTTTATTCGCACTTCCATTGCTTTAATCTCCTGTGATTCCAAATAGTCAGCCAGGCCAGAATCAGGTATCAGCGATTTTAAACTTTCCAAACACTCAGTTTCTGACGATGTGATCTTTTCTCCAGCCCATTGCCATAAAACAGTTCGCAACTTGTCATCCGAGTGAAAACAAACTCCATGGTCACATCCATAAAGCTCGCCCTCTCTCGAGATAAGCAAATGGCCAAACTTTCTATCCGTATTGTTGATAATTGCATCAAATAGGACCATCTGTCGAAGTCTTTCATCTTGGGAAGTCCCAAACTTAACAACATCGATACCTTCATCGATATCAATCCAACGTTGGACGGCTCCCTTACCGAATGGCCCTTCGCGCAATACGGTGGCTGGAACAAGGTTGAAACCACCTAATTGGCTTAATTCAAAAGCTGCGACTTCGCGCCCGGCCAGACTTCCAGATTTGAAATCCCACAATGGCCGCTCCCCCGCGATCGGCTTATAAATTACCTGCAAGCCATTTTTCAATTTGCAAAGAAGAGAGGCATTACTTGCATCGATTAATCGCCCAACAACTTCCAAGTCGCCACCCCGCAACAGGGAAACATCAAAGTTATCTCCGGTAGCCATTGGACCTCGGACATAGGTGACCATTTTGATCGATCGGTAAGGCGCAAAATGGGCAAGGTTGCCGACCGGAATTAACCAGAGACTTAGCTCGTTCTATGAATCCACGCGCTTGATAAATTCTGATCGTAAATTTTACAAGATCGGGCGCATCTTCTATATCAATCTCATCTTCCGGAACAATTTCTTCGATATATTCATCGCCTAAGCCTTGAATCTCTATCGCTATTAAATTTCTGGCTGAATCCCAGGCAATAGCCATAATTCCGGCTCTAAAATCCTCATCAATTGGAAATTCAAGTGGTGCGTTATCTACTTCTTTAGCCAAACCAAGTTCGTCCAAACTGGCGAGCTGACCTCTTCGAACTTCAGCAATAAGTTCATTTAACCGCTCGGCTAAAGCAAGTACTTGTGTCTTTTCAACCGCAACGCTTGTGAGACCAAATACTGATGAAATCTGGAGAAAGAAAGCGCGCTCACCGGGGACACCAACCGTTCCCACGACGAAACGATTTGCGGGTTCATGTTTATAAATGATTCGGCTTCCCATTTAGTTTCCAGAACCCCCACCTAATTGAAAGATTCCAGCACTCCTACTTTGAAAAAGATTTCTCTTTCCCGAGGAGAGATGATAAGTACTATTGACCGAACTTACTTGGATTGACCTTCCTTGGCGCGAAAATTCGATAGTGCTGATCGAAGCTGGGTTGATTCTGATTCTCTGAAATGCATCCAATTTGCTCCCAAGAAGGTTTGCAATCATCATCTTTATAAGATCGCCATGACTTACTATTACCGCATTCTCGCCAAACTCAATAAAATTTTGAATTTCCAACGAAACTCTCTTTTGCATTTGACGAAAGCTCTCCCCGTTGGGAAATCTAAAAGAGCTTGGATTGCTTTGAATCTGCGACCACTCCTTCTTCTTTGAAAGTTTGCTCAGCTTTTGACCGGACCAACTCCCATAATCCATCTCCTGAAGATTCTCCTTAACTTGCACCGGAAGATTTAGGGCTTGAGATATGGGCTCTGCGGTCTCTAGGCACCGATAAATAGGACTTGCGAAAATAGATTTGATCTCTTCGCCCTTTAGCTTCTTGGCGGTTTCTTTAGCCTGGCGTCTTCCGATCTCGCTAAGCGAAACGGAATTATCACGACCAGCCAAGATGCCATCTTGATTAGCGGTAGATAGGCCGTGGCGAACCAGATAGAGACGGAAAGGTTTTTCATCGATCCTCGAGGCGCGCACAGGAGAAGGTTACCCAGATAATCAATAGGTTATTGCTAAGGTTTTGAAATGGAATTGCGAACCTTAGGATCCTCCGGCTTGCGTGTAAGCCGCGTAGGACTGGGCACCATGACCTGGGGTCGAGATACCGACGAGCACGAAGCCGCCGATCAACTAAAAACCTATTTAGATCGCGGCGGAAACTTTCTCGACACAGCTGCAGTTTATGGTGATGGTGACAGCGAAAGGGTAATTGGCGGTTTTCTAGGAACCTTGGTCAATCGAGATGATTTGATCATCGCGACTAAGGCTGGAATCTCATTTAGCACCGGCGAACGAAAAGTGAATAACTCAAGGTCTTCGCTGTTGAGCGAATTAGACAAGTCTCTAAATCGCCTCGGAGTTTCAAGCGTTGACTTGTGGCAGATACATACCTGGGATCAAAATATTCCTCTTGAGGAGACGCTTTCTGCAATTGATATTGCAGTCAATTCTGGTCGTGCGAGATATGTAGGCGTTTCAAATTTCTCTGGCTGGCAATTGGCTCGAGCGGCAACCCTTCAAAACCCACTCTTTGGTAAACCTGCAATCATCTCCATTCAATCGGAATATTCTCTTTTAAATCGAGAGATCGAAGCAGAAGTTATGCCAGCAGCGACTGAACTAGGCATTGGGGTTCTCGCCTGGTCACCACTTGGTCGTGGCGTGTTGACCGGAAAATATCGTAATGGCAAGCCATCGGATTCACGCGCCGCTAGTCCTCACTTCTCCGGCTTTGTTGCGCCATATTTGAATGAGCGTTCATCTCGAATAGTTGATGCCGTTTGTGTCGCCGCTGATGGGCTGGGTTACTCCCCGATAGAAGTAGCTGCCTCATGGGTAAGGGATGCAATTGGAATATCAAGTGCAATCGTAGGAGCTCGAACCGCCGCACAACTTCGCGGAGTACTTACTGTCGAGGAGATTTCACTTCCACAAGAAGTTCGTGTTGCACTAGATGAAGTCTCGGCAATCGCCAATTAGAGCTAAAGATTTAAGCATTTTGAAGGAAGTGATTTAGCGTCTTAACTCCAAAACGCAATCCTTCAATTGGGATACGTTCATCAACACCATGAAATAGCGCAAAGAAATCTAGATCCGGAGGTAATAGAACCGGACTAAATCCGTATCCAACAATTCCCAAATCTGAAAGCGCCTTATTATCAGTTCCACCACTCATCAAATATGGAACCGGTATTCCTTCTGGGTCGAATTCCTTGATCGCTGCGATCATTGCATCAACTAATGGGCCTTCAAAATCAACTTCAAGAGCCTTATCGCGAACAAGGACGCTAACCTCAATATCTTCTCCAGCAAGATTTCTTATCGTTTCTAAGAGTTCATCCTCAAAGCCTGGCAAGAACCTACCGTCTACAACGGCAGTCGCCGACTGTGGAATCACATTTGCCTTGTAACCGGCATTTAACATCGTTGGATTAGCTGTATTTTGAATTGTCGCGCCCATCATGCGTGCTGCTGGTCCAATATGTTTAAGGAGCGGTTTCACATTGCTTGGGTCATACTTTTCGCCAACCAATTCAGAAATTTTACGGAAAAACTTTCCACCAGTCTTAGTCTCACGCTCTGGCCAAGTGTGGTTGCCGATTCGTGATATCGCAGCAGTCAACTTAGTGATCGCATTCTCGTTATTAATGAACGAACCGTGACCGGCCGAGCCTTTTGCCTTGAGCTCAAGCCAGTTGATTCCTTTCTGGGCTCCTTCAATAAAGTAGAGACGATGACCGCTTGAAATAGTTACCGAAAAACCACCTACTTCAGAAATCGCTTCGCTATATCCCTCAAAAATTTCAGGTCGGTTCTTAACCAACCATCTTGAGCCATATTCACTTCCCGCCTCTTCATCTGCAAAGAAAACCAGAAGAATATTGCGACGGGGAATTAAACCCTTTCTCTTCCAGGCACGAACTACGGCGAGGATCATGGCATCCATATCCTTCATATCAACTGCGCCTCTACCCCAAATGAATCCATCCTTTATTTCAGCGGCGAATGGATCCACACTCCAATCTTTGGCATCTGCTGGAACAACATCCAAATGTCCGTGAAGTACTAGTCCGGGAAGGGTTTGATCGGCACCTTTAACAGTTGCTACAACATTCACTCGGTTCTCTCCGGTGACGATTAGTTCCGATTCGATTCCTACTTCACTCAATTTCTTAGCAACATACTCGGCGATTGCTCTTTCATCGCCCTTTCCTTCGCCCCAGTTAACACTTGGGATCTGAATCATCTCGCGACAAATTTCGATGCAGTCTTCCTCGAGGTTCTTTACTTCAATCGGAGTTAGCGAATTTGTCGTCATGGCTCAATTCTATTGAGCCTTTGGCGCTTGATACCGCGATTAAAATCCGAAAAAGCAGCAAATTGTGCCAGCGAACCCTGATTGCTATCCTTACCAATCACCGGTCCGGGTGGCGGAATTGGCAGACGCGCTAGCTTGAGGTGTTAGTTCCCGCAAGGGATTAGGGGTTCAAGTCCCCTCTCGGACACGTTTGAAAATAGAAACCGCTAGCAACTCGGGAAGTCCGAAGCTAGCCAACATGGCAGTATGTCCCCGTGGCTCAACTGACTTTCTACTGCGGAACTATGGATAGTGGCAAATCAACCCTTGCCCTTCAAACAGTCCATAACCATAAGAGTCGTGGCCGAAGTGGTCTAATTTTTACATCTCAAGACCGATCAGGGTATGCGCAGATCTCTTCGCGCCTTGGTCTGCAAAGCGATGCGATTGAGGTAACAACAGATTTAGAGATACACAAAGCTGTAGTCGATCGACTATCCAATGGCGAAAGAATCGAATTCGTCATTTGCGATGAAGCACAGTTTTACACGCCAGATCAAATCGAACAGCTTGCTCGAATTGTCGATGGTTTGGGTATCGATGTTTTTGCCTTTGGGATCCTTACTGATTTTAAGACTAGATTATTCCCAGGTTCTGCCAGATTGGTAGAACTAGCTGATCGAGTCAATACCCTTCAAGTAGAGGCGCTCTGTTGGTGTGGCGAAAGAGGAACTCATAATGCCCGCACTATCTCAGGAGTAATGGTTACCGAAGGCGAACAGGTTCTAATTGGTGATATCTCCTCCGATTCTCAAGTAAATTACGAGGTCTTATGTCGCAGACACCACATGCGAAAAGTTACTTCCAAGGCATCAAGGTCGGCAATATTTGACCCCTTACCATTTAATCAATGATCTAAAGAAATTTTTTTGAACATTCCAAACAACAAAAAGAAAAGGACGAATAATGGAGACAAAAGGTTATGCAGTTCTAAAGGCCAGCGAGGATCTAGTTCCCTTTGTCTTCCAGCGCCGTGACTTACGCCCAAATGATGTCGCCTTGGATATTCACTATGCCGGGATCTGTCACTCAGATATCCATCAGGCCCGTGAGGAGTGGGGTCCAGCTCTGTTCCCAATGGTGCCGGGACACGAAATAGCCGGGATCGTTACTCAAGTTGGTCCAGGTGTTACCAAGTTCAAAGTTGGAGACCGCATCGGAGTTGGTGTCTTCATAGATTCCTGTCGCAACTGCAAGGCCTGCAAAGCTGGTCTACAACAATATTGTTCAGAAGGTATGACCGGAACTTACAACGGGTATGAACGTGATGGAAAGACTATTGCGCAAGGCGGATACAGCAATAAGTTCGTAGTTGATCAAGATTACGCAGTCAAAATCCCAGACAATCTTGATCTTTCAGGAGTTGCCCCGCTTCTCTGTGCCGGAATTACTCTTTACTCGCCGCTTAAGAATTGGGGCGCCGGAAAGGGCAAAAAAGTGGGCGTGATGGGTCTCGGTGGACTTGGTCATATGGGAGTGAAATTCGCTGCTGCGCTTGGTGCTGAGGTTACGGTATTTTCACATTCAGCAAATAAGGAAGGTGATGCGAAAGCAATGGGAGCACATCACTTCATCGTAACCAAGGATGAAAATTGGAAAGCAACTGCTCCGAAAGACTTTGATCTAATTCTTAACACCATCTCAGCTGAGATCAATATCGAGGACTACCTTCAACTCTTAACATTGGATGGGACCCTAGTGGTTATTGGACTTCCAGGAAAACCATATTCAGTTAACGTTCCGACGTTACTAGGGCAAAGAAGGTCGCTTGCCGGATCAATGATTGGTGGCATTCCGCAAACACAAGAGATGCTCGATTTTTGCGGTGAACACAACATCCTCAGCGATGTTGAAGTTATTGAACCTTCTTACATCAACGAAGCTTACGAGCGCACTGTAAAGAGTGATGTTAAGTATCGCTTCGTTATTGATGCAAAAAAGTTCTAAGACAAAGTTCTAAGACAAAGTTCTAGGACATAAATAGATTTGCTAGCCTCGCAATTAGCGGGGCTAGAAATAGCGCTGGCAAGAAATCTGCAACTGGAATTTGTCGTATCTTTAGAAGTCTAAAAGCTATACCAAGTAGCAGCAATCCACCTGTAGTAGTCATTGCCAAGATCTGATAATGCGGCAAAACGGATCCTAGAAATACTCCAACTAAGGTCCATCCCATTTGGTAGATACCTACCGGAAGAGCCGAAAGAGCAACTCCCCAACCGAGGGATGCCGCAAAGGCTACTGAAGTTATTCCATCCAAAATACTCTTAAGGGATAACTGCGAAATTCCAGTTCCCATACCATCGCTGATTGATCCAAGAATTGCCATTGGTCCAATAACAAACAGAAGACTTGAACTTACAAATCCTTCAACAAACGGTGATTTCGAATCTCGGTCGAATCTGGCTTTGAGCCTTATTCCCCAACGATCTAACATCTCCTCGATACCTAAGCGAATCCCAATAAGAGTTCCAAGCAGCATACTAAATAAGATAACTAGAATGGTCCAACCTTTGGGAACGGATCTAATGAAATCACTAGCCCATAAATTCTTAATGCAATCAGCGGCTGCTAAAAGGGTGATGAATCCCATGGCTGTTGTCATGGTTTCTCGAGTTTGCTCTTTGAACTTTCCGCCCAGAAAAACGCCAAGGGTGGCACCCAAAATAATTGCAAATACATTTATCAAGGTTCCCAGTCCGATAAACATATCACCCCGTTTTCTAATGGTATTGCGCGACTCATTCGCTGCAACGGTAGGTATACTTTAACAGTGTCCGCGAATCCGATAATCTCAAAAATGAAGAATTTCTTCGCTCCAGCAAAGACTATTCCGCGTACTCCTTGGACCGCCAATAACTTGTGGTCCTTTGAATACCGCAGGTTTTTTATCTTAACTTTTGGATTAATAATCTTTGGATTTGGCGATTCATTCCTAATAAATTCTCACATAGGAAATGCACCGTGGTCAGTGCTTGCTCAAGGTCTTTCAAAGCATCTACCTATAAGCATCGGAATGTGCACCTTTTTTATAAGTACCCTCGTCCTACTTTTATGGATTCCATTGCGAGAGCGTCCAGGACTCGGAACGGTTCTCAACATTTTATTGATCGCTTCGGCAATTCAAGTCGGCGTCGATTATTTCCCAAAGCTAGATAACAGATTTCTTCTTCAAGTCACCTACGTCCTACTTGGCATCTATCTTGTTGGAATCGGTTCAGCCCTATACATCACATGTGGCCTTGGACCGGGACCTAGAGATGGCTTAATGACCGCTTTGCATAAGCGAACCGGGGTAAGAGTCTCCAGAGTTCGATTGGGAATTGAAGTTTTCGTCTTAATTTCCGGAGCGCTTTTAGGTGGACGAGTTGGAATCGGAACGGCACTATTTGCGCTACTCATCGGGCTATCTGTTGCACTAAATTTAACATTTGTTGGGAAGCTAGTTCAGAAAGTCAATTAAATAGCACTTCCAGTAAATCTATTACCGATCTTCGTGACTTGAACTGGTAGATCATATGCAGTGGTCAGAAATTTCGAAGTCAGAACATCATCAATTCTTCCACTTGCTACCACTTCCCCAGCCTTAAGTAACATGGCATGGGTAGACCCGGCTGGAATCTCCTCGATGTGGTGGGTAATCATTAGCGTCGCCGGAGAATTTGCATCTAGCGCTAAATTTTCAAAGCGTTTCAGTAAATCTTCACGGCCTCCTAAATCCAATCCCGAGGCTGGTTCATCAAGTAGGAGGAGTTCTGGATCGGACATCAATGCGCGAGCAATTAAGACTCGCTTCTTCTCTCCATCACTCAATGTAAAGAATGATCGCTGTGCCAATTCTCGAACTCCCAGGGTTGTGAGAAGCCCAACAGCTCTAGATTCATCCCAGAGCTCATATTTTTCATTCCAACGCGCTGTCATTCCATAGGCGGCTGTTAGAACAACATCAATAACCTTCTCTTCATCTGGGAAAAAATTGAGCAAGGTGCTTCCCATCAAGCCAATCCTTGGGCGCAGTTCGAAAATATCAACTCTGCCCAGCCTTGATCCCAAGATATCGACAGTTCCGGAAGTCGGGTGCATCTGTGTGGCAGCTAATTGAAAAAGTGTTGTCTTGCCTGCTCCGTTAGGCCCAAGCACTACCCAGCGCTCTCCTATATTCACATCCCAATTAACCGGTCCGAGTATGCGTTTATCCCCGCGAATTACAGATACACCGCTAAAGGATAGAACTTCGCCCATGTCGCAAAGATACTAGGTGGCTGGGCCTGATCGTTGCATCTACCGATAATCTATGCCCATGAGTCAATTTACCGGCCTAGTACTTCTAGCGGGAAAGGACTCTCCAGGCATCACGGTTTCGCTATATGAAACCTTGTCACAATTTGCAGTAAAAATTCTCGATATCGAGCAAGTCGTAATACGTGATCGATTGATACTCACTACTTTAATTTCTTTAGACCCCGCCCATGCCAGTGCAATCGAAGGGGATCTCTTGGAAATGGCGAATTCCAAAGAATTGGATTTGGCAATAGATTTTTCCGATCTCGATGCAACTCCATCAAAAGACGGAAACACAGTTCATATATCGGTACTCTCAAAGCAACTTCTACCGAGCCAAATAGCTGCGGTCGCAAAGGAAATTGCCACTCTGGGTGGAAATATAGAGAAGATCCAAAGAACAACAAATTATCCAATTACCGCCGTGAATCTTGAAGTGGCCTTTCCAGACGAATATGCGAATGAGAATTTAATCGCAAAACTTCGCCGAGCCATTGGTCAGGTCGCCAAGTCTGAAAAAATTGATGTTGCCGTTGAAAGCAGTGGACTTTTGCGCAAATCCAAGCGAATAGTAATGCTCGATATGGACTCAACGCTCATCAAGCAAGAAGTGATAGATCTGCTGGCTGAGAAAGCAGGAGTGGGTGATCAAGTCGAAAAGATCACCGAACGGGCTATGAATGGTGAACTTGATTTCACGGCATCACTAAAAGAACGTGTAGCTCTACTTCAAGGACTCTCCGTTGAGGCTATCGCGCAGGTTGCTACCGAAATTGAATTGACCGCAGGTGCCAGGACCCTTATTCGAACGCTTCACAAAGTCGGGCATAAAGTAGGAGTTGTCTCCGGTGGATTCCTAAATGTTATCGAACCACTTTTAAAGGATTTACAGATTGATTTCTACCGAGCCAATGAACTTGAGATTGTGAATGGAGTCCTAACTGGCCGCACAGTAGGTCAAGTTATTGATAGGGACGCAAAGGCCACAGCACTTTTGGATTTTGCCAGAAAAGAAGGCGTTGATCTTGCGCAATCTATTGCAATCGGTGATGGCGCAAATGATCTGGGGATGATTGAAATCGCAGGATTGGGAATTGCTTTCAATGCTAAAACAAAGGTCTCGGAAGTTGCTGATAGTTCGATCACCTCTCCCTATTTGGATTCCGTACTCTATCTAATTGGAATCAGCGAGGAAGAAGTTAGGGAAGCGAACAGAGTTTAAAGACGGCAAGCGTGGATATCGGTTACCAGGATTCCCCGAGCACCAATGGCCCAGAGTTCATCCATAATTCGATTTACATCCCTCTTTAATACCATTGCTCTCACAGCGCTCCATTCACTCTTTTGTAAAGGTGAAATAGTCGGTGATTCAATTCCTGGAGTCAAGGCGCAGGCCTTTTCCAAATCTTTGCTCTTAACGTCATAGTCAACTAAAACATATTGACGAGCGATCACAACGCCATTGAGTCGATGAGTAAGAGTCTCAAGGTGCTTATTCTCTGAAGAATCACTCCTAGAAATTAGAATCGCTTCACTTTGCAATAAGACATCACCGAAGGTTGCAAGGCCGGCCTGTCTTAGCGTTCCACCAGTAGAAACGACATCGGCAATGGCATCTGCTACTCCAAGACGTACTGAACTTTCAACTGCGCCATCTAACGCAACAATTTTTGCCGCGATCTTCTTCTCTTGGAGAAATCTTTCAAGCAAGCCAGGGTATGCCGTAGCTACCCGCAGACCAGAGAGACCGTCTACAGATAAATTCTTTTCAACTGGCGCTGCGAACCGAAAGGTGGATCGACCAAAATCCAAAGCAAGAATTTCAAGTGCTTTAGCTCCGCTATCGATTAAAAGATCGCGCCCAGTAATTCCGGCATCGAGTTCACCACTTCCAACATAAATGGCAATATCTCTCGGACGTAAATAATAGAACTCAACAGCATTTTCAGGATCGATAAAGATCAAATCTCTTGAATCAATTCTCTGTCGATAACCGGCTTCCTTTAACATAGCCATTGCACTTTCAGAAAGTGAACCCTTATTTGGAACCGCAATTTTTAAAGTCATTGAAAGTTATAGCTCCTTGCAAACTTGATCCATGGAAATATTACGAGCGAGCATTAAAACTTGGAGATGGTAAAGCAATTGGCTTATCTCTAAGGCAAGCTGTTCATCACTCTGATATTCAGCAGCCAGCCAAACTTCGCCAGCCTCCTCAATGATCTTCTTTCCGATCTGGTGGATTCCCGCATCAAGTTCAGCAACTGTTTTAGAACCTGCGGGCCTAGAAGCCGCCTTCTGCGATAACTCAAGCCACAACTGATCAAAGCTTTTCATATGTGAATTTTAACGCAGATCGGATTCTCCCGTGGCTAAATAACTTTATCTACTGGCAATAGCTCGCAACTCCCGACAAACTGCAGCCGGATCGGGCGATTTGTAAATGGCACTTCCTGCAACAAAGGTATCAGCCCCAGCCTGCGCTGCCCGAGCAATCGTCTCTAGGGAAATCCCGCCATCAACTTGTAACCAAATATCCTTCAAGGCGTGCTCGCCAATATATTTACGGGCTTGTTCGACCTTTGGCATCATGCTTTCCATAAAACTCTGCCCGCCAAAACCGGGTTCGACAGTCATAATCAACAACATATCCAAATAATTCATAAATTCAGCGACTTCTGAAAAATCGGAATCCGGCTTGAGCGCTACGCCTGCTCTGGCTCCAGAATCTTTGATGCATTTAATTGTGATTTCTGGTTTAGAACTAGCCTCTAAATGAAAGGAAACGCTTTTGCTGCCAGCCTTCGCATATTCAACGGCTACTTCATCTGGATTAATAACCATCAAGTGAGTATCGACCGGAAGCGGGCTGCTCCCAATAATTTCCTTCGCTTGCGTTAACGAGAAGGTCATATTTGGTACGAAAATATTATCCATAATATCTAGGTGAATTAGATCAGCATCTGTCGAAACAATTGCCATTTCGCCAGGCAAATCCTGATGATTTGCATTGAGAATGCTCGGACAAATTCTGATCATCATCACTCCGGTTTCTGGAAAAGAGCCAGGAACATCGAATCACTTTTTTGCACATGTGTCCACAACTGCATATTTCCATCGGAATTTATAGCACCTTCAATTCCGGTATCAGCAATCGAGATGGATATTTGAGTCGCCTCTTTATGCCGATGGGCAAAATCCAAAACCTGACCTTTTGTCTCTAATAGGTGTGGACTACAAGTTGCGTAGCCAACAATTCCACCAGGTTTTAGTAGCGTATAGGCAGAATCTAGAAGATCGCGCTGAAGCTCAATTAATCCCTTGAGGTCGGATAAATTTTTACGCCATCTAGCTTCGGGTCTGCGGCGCAGCGCCCCCAGCCCACTACATGGAGCATCGACCAAGATTCGATCATATTTTCCTGGAAATTCTGAGGCGTTGCGTCCATCGAGTGAAATTACATTCTCTAGATTAACTACCGATTGAACCAACTTTGCCCGGTGCTCTGAAGGTTCGTTTGCAGTAAATGTGTCACTTGAACGTTCTGTCGAGATAAGAGCCTGCAAATAAGCGGCCTTGCCGCCAGGTCCGGCACATAAATCCAACCAATCAAGGTTACGAGAGTTGATCTCCTTTGCCGTTTCGAAAAAAATCTCAGTAAGCAGTTGCGAGCCGCAATCTTGAACTCCCGCTCTTCGTTCACGGATCGCGGGATATTCCGTTGGCATTCGATCGGCGAGTATCGAGCTTCTTCCAATTTTCAATGCACTGCCACCAAGAGATAAGAGTTCCTCTCTCGTTGATTTACCGGGCCAGGCTATTAGATTTGGTGCAACTGGCTCATTGTTGGCCGCTAACGCCTTTTCAACCGAGCCCCAATTTTTAAGCAGATCAAAGAAGGCAGACACAATCCACTCTGGGTGGGAATACAAAATGGATAGTGCGTACTTTGGATTAGACTCAATCTTAGATCTCACATCATCAAAGAGAGTGCTATCTGAACTCACTTTACGAAGAATCGCGTTGATATAAGTTGCCTTTGACTCCCCTGCTACTGCCCTAGCAAGTTCAACCGTTTCACTTACTGCAGCATGATCACTTACCCGCATCTCGGTAAGTTGATGAACCCCTAGGCGCAAAAGATCCAGAACAGAACTATCAAGTTGCGATATATCTCTATCAATAAATTTTGAGATTGCGTAATCATGCTTACCTTGCATTCGTAGGGTTCCGTATGCCAACTCCGTAACAAAAGATCTATCTCGTTGGTCAAGAGTCGAGTCCGATAGCAATTGCGGTAACCGCAAATTTGCATATGCACCTTCGCGATTGACCTGTGTTACCAAGGCAAAAGCTATCCGCCTAGCTTCTCCAGGATTAGGTTTCTTGTAAATCCGCTTAATCGGCGAATCACTCAAATTTCTCACCAATTTTCAATCGAGCACCGCGAGCAAAATCCATACCAGACATTCGCTTCTTTCCAGCAGGTGTCACATCCAAAATTTTCAAAATACTATCCTTGGTTCGCACGATTAAAGCATCCCCACTAGCAGCAACTTCACCTGCAAGCTTTAGATCATTTTCAATAAAACTTTCTTCAACCCCATGAACGACGACTCTTTCGCCGCGAAAAACCGTCCAGATTCCTGGATTGCTAGCTAGAGCGCGGTCCAACCTCAAAATTTTGTCGGTTGGTGAATCCCACAATATTTGGGCTTCTTCTTTTGAAATCTTAGGAGCTAAAGAGATTCCTTGTGCGGTTTGCGGCGTTGCCTTTGTTTTGCCGATCACCTTTAACAGCTCAAGCAAATCTAGAATTGCCAAATTTGTAAGTTTTGCAAGTAAATCCTCAGTTCGATCAGAGTCTTGTAAATCAATCTCTTTCATAACATAAAAGGGACCAGTGTCCATTCCCTTGTCCAACTTAAAGATCGTAAACCCAGTCTTACTTTCGCCATTAAGTATTGCTCGTTGCACCGGCGCTGCTCCTCGATAACTTGGGAGAAGTGAGAAGTGAATATTGATCCAACCAAATCGCGGTCCATGGAGTAGTTCAACTGGAATTATTCGACCGTAGGCAATCGTTACGATTAATTGAGGTTGCGCTGAAAGTAAATGACGATTCAACTCTGAACTATCTGCGGGTTTGGCCACAGGCAACCCTTGCTCACTGGCCCAGTGGGCAAGCTCATTGGGTACCACAACCTTGCCTCGCCCAGTGGCCTTGTCCGGATTTGTAATGATCGAAACTAACTCATGTTCACTATTTTTTATCGCTTCGATAACTGGGATTGAGACCAGTGAGGAACTTGCAACTGAGATCTGCAACTCTAAAAACCTAGACCGTTTGTAGTGTGTGGACTAATTTTAATTCTCGGCTCGAGACCACTTTGGATGGCCGAACCAAACCAATCCGAATTCCTAATGTCAGCCATTGCGCGTTTTCTCTCTTCGGTGACCAAGCGATCAATAAAGACTATTCCATCCAAATGATCAGTTTCATGTTGTAGGCATCTGGCCAACAATTCACTACCTTCGATCGTTACCGGTTCGCCATGCATATTGAAACCCTTTGCGACCGCTCGCATGGCTCTTGGTGTTTCGTAGAGCAAACCAGGGAAACTTAGACAACCCTCTTCTCCATCTTGCATATCCGAGCTCAAATCAAGTGTGGGATTAATCAAATGACCCAAATTGTCATCAACATCCCAAACAAAAACACGAAGTGAGACTCCAATTTGCGGCGCTGCTAAACCAGCTCCCGGAGCATCGTGCATAGTTTCGGTTAGATCGGAGACCAGTGTTCGGAGTTCCTTATCAAAAACTGAAACTTCTAGGGCCGGTGTAGTTAATACCGGATCGCCAAACAATCGAATACTTTGAATAGGCACCTACCTATTCTAAAGGTATCTTGCCAAAGTTACTAAATTAGATACGGATCTAGCCGAATATTGACCTTTACAAGATTTTTTAGAGAACGATATCTACTTAACTGAAGGAAGAACTCAGAAAATTCCTCACTCCTTTCAACTAAGCCCTTAACGATCAACTCCGATTCAATAGAAGTTTTTGCCCGGATTACCAGGGGCTTGATGAAAAGATCGTTATCGCTCATTCGCTCTCTCAAAGACATTAACTCCCTACTCTCCCCAGTAATTACCGCTACCCGAGTAAATGGAGGGAGATTGGCTTCTTTGCGACTTTCGAGTTCTAACTCCAAGTCCCTCATGAAGTTTCCGCTCAATTGCCCTTGAATAAATGGATGCTCTTTCGGCAAGTCCAGGTATATCTCCCCGCCATCTTGGAGCATGAGGAAATTACTAACTAATTGATTCCTAGCGATTTCATAACTTCGCAGCTTTGTACTATTGAAGAGGAAATCGCAATTCAATGCGATGTAGCTTGCATATTTTCCATCTGGTTCGCAACCGTATGTAGAAATTACTAATCTAGATTTATCATCATCTGGAAGTGAATCGATCCTATTTTGCGATTTTGAGAAAACTATGAGTACATTTGGGATATTTGAAGCTATCTCCTCGGCAAATCGCTTCGCCCCCAACTTTGCTATGGCGGGTTGCCTTCCCTGGCAATATTCACATTGCCAATCTGGGAATTTTGAATCGCAGATGACACAGTTTGGGATCGCGTTAGAACTTTGCATGGCCAAACGCCCCCCACAGGAACACTTTGCAAGATTTCGGCATTTCGCACAGGTAAGAGCCGTGATGTAGCCAGGTTCAACGAGGTTGACTAGAACATTACCCTTCAAGATTCCCTCTTTTATGGCCGATATGTGAGTTCTACTCTCTCGCGGGAAAGAAATTTGCAACTTTTTCGCCTGCACAATGCCGCGATTTTCTGATTCTTTGATCCAACCAATATCGATTAGACGTTTTACTTCTAAAGATGGCGTTGCGCCTACAAAATTGATATTAGAGGTTTTAGAGCGGATAATTGCAACATCTCGGACGTTCCATCCAGGATAGTGTCTCTCGTAAGAAGATTCATCGATCTCTGACAATATAAAGATCTCAGATGCAGATTTTAAGGGTGTGAATATCGCTGAACGATTTCCAACTATAAGCCGCGGACTCTCCAAAACGGTTTGGAGATAATTCTGGTATCGCTCGGATTTAGATAACTTACTTGATAACGTTAAGAAGTCTAAGTCGCCAAGTCTCTTCGAGAGAATCAAGAGATCTCGCTCGTCTGGGAGAACAACCAAGATTTGACCAGAAAAAGTCTGATCCTCGTAAATTTTGCGGATTGAGAGAGCAAATTGACTTGAATTCGTCAGAGCGAAAAAGTTTAGTTGGTGTCTATTACTATCTTCAGCTAAATCCGATACTTGAACTGTAACTTTCGAATCAACGAGTTTTTCACAACTTCCCACTCTCGCCGGAATGGCGCTTCGAAAAACGCTAAAAAAATCAGAGGCATACCTATGTGCTACTTCTCGAACGAGCTCTATCTGCGCCCCCGTAGCGATTGGGAAGAGAGAAATTGCGCGATTTATGTAGCGCAACTCCCCCGCTGCTCTTTGATTCGATGAACGATCTATGACAAGAGCGCTGCAGATTTGGTTACCGAACGGCACTTCTACGAGTGTGCCAATCTCCACCGGCGACGTAATTGATTGTGGCAAAAGGTACTCAAAAGGATCACTCAGATGTGAAATTGAATTATCGACAAGAACCTGTAGGTACGGGCGCTCATTTGCAATAAGAGACTTATCCGAATAAGTCTCTCTTCTTAATTTAAGTGGCTTTACAATTGCCACGTCTAGTTAGCGAGAAGCAGCGCTTTTTAAAGCTGCAGCTCGATCCGTCTTTTCCCAAGTGAAATTAGGTAGCTCTCGACCAAAGTGACCATATGAAGCTGTCGCTGAATAAATTGGTCGCAGTAGATCTAGATCCCGAATAATTGCAGCTGGGCGTAAATCAAAAACTTCCAATACTGCATCACTAATTTTGGATACTGGAACAATTTCGGTGCCAAATGTTTCAATGAAAAGGCCAACAGGTTGAGCCTTGCCGATGGCATATGCAACTTGCACTTCACAACGTGTAGCCAGACCAGCAGCTACTACATTTTTAGCCACCCATCGCATGGCGTAAGCAGCGCTGCGATCAACCTTGGAAGGATCCTTACCGGAGAAAGCTCCACCTCCATGTCTAGCCATCCCACCATATGTATCGACAATGATCTTTCGCCCGGTTAAACCAGCATCTCCCATTGGACCACCGATTACAAATCGACCTGTTGGATTTATGAGGACACGAAGATCGTCGGTTGAAATTTTTAGTTCGCTTATTATCGGATCAATAACCAACTTCTTAAGATCTGGAGCCAAGGTCTTTTCGAGATCAACATGAGCAGCATGTTGGGTTGAGATAACAATGGTATTTAGGGCAACGGCCTTATCTTTGTCATATTCAATTGTTACCTGAGTCTTGCCATCGGGACGAAGGTAATCCAACTCCCCGCTCTTTCGTACCTTTGACAGTTGTAATGAAAGTTGATGTGCCAAGTGGATTGGAAGCGGCATAAGTTCTGGCGTGTCATCACAGGCGTAGCCAAACATTAATCCTTGGTCTCCAGCGCCCTGAAGATCGAGCGGGTCGCCAGAAGCAGCTACGCGCTTTTCGAATGCGCTATCTACCCCCTGAGCAATATCTTGGGATTGCTGACCGATTGAAAGTGATACACCGCAAGAATTTCCATCAAAACCCTTGTCAGAGGAGTCATAACCAATATTCAAAACGGTATCGCGAACGATGTTCATCACATCGGCGTATCCATTAGTGGTGACTTCACCGGCAACGTGTACTTGACCAGTAGTAATTAAGGTTTCAACAGCTACTCGGCTCTTTGCATCTTGTCCCAATAAGGAATCTAGAATTGCATCCGAGATCTGATCTGCCATCTTATCTGGATGACCCTCGGTTACTGATTCAGAGGTAAAAAGTCGTTTGCTCATTGGATTAACCTAACTTATTTAGGGCCAGATTTAATAACTCATCTGCCAGCGTGTCCTTCGGGAGATCATTGATTGCTTTATGCAATCCGTGGCGATCTAGAATCAAACCACTTGTGAGGCGACTTCCGAATATTGCCCCATTAGAAACGTTGTTTACGTAGATCAAATCCGCGCCTTTTGCGAATAATTTGCGCTTGCCTTCTGCCTCAAGGTCATCCATAGTTTCGGCAGCAAAAGCAACAACTACTTGTTTATCGGATTTGGTCTGCGAAATTGAAGCCAAGATATCTTCGTTTTCAACCAGTGTGATTGCATTAAGTGATCCCTTTTTGATTTTCAGATCAGATAGTTCAGCTGGTCTAGCGTCAGCAACAGCTGCTGCCATCAACAGGATGTCGGCTTTTGAGAACTTCCTTTTCATCACCTCGTATAGATCAGTTGCCGATTCAACTTTTATGATCTCGATTCCAGGGATTGAAGCCAATTCAACATTTGCGCTAATTAAAGTAACATCCGCACCACGTTCATAGGCCCGCTTGGCGATCGCATAACCTTGTTTTCCACTTGAACGATTACCAATAAACCGAACTGGATCAATCGCCTCGCGAGTTCCACCAGCGGTTATCAATATGCTTTTACCTTTGAGATCAAATTCAAAATTTAGATGTGTCGATATGGATTCAATTAGACCTGAAACTTCCGGATAGCGTCCAATTCCAACATCTTCTCCGGTCATCTTTCCAAATTCCGGTTCAATAACAATCACGCCACGGGCACGCAATTTTTCAACATTTTCCTGATTCGCTTGATTTAACCACATCTCCGTATGCATTGCTGGAACCAATATAAGTTGGGCAGTGCTAGCCGCAACAATATTGGTTAAGAGATCGTTGGCAATTCCGTTAGCGATTTTCCCGATTAAATCAAAGGTGGTCGGCGCGATGATGATCGCACTTGCCTGCCGAGCCATACTTATATGTGCAACCTCGTGGGTGTTATTCCAGAGATTTGTTGGGACTTCTCGACCACTTAGGGCTTGCCATGTTGCCACACCAACGAAATTCAAACTAGCTTGGGTTGGGACAACAGTTACATTGAAGCCCTTATCCTGCAAACGTCTTAGAAGTTCGGCCGACTTATAGGCCGAAATCCCACCGCCAACGCCAAGAATGATCTCTCGACTATTGAAAGTCATTTCTTTGATCAGGTTTAAGCAGAAACTTCAGGTGTAACGGGTTCCAAATTTTCAATAGTTAAAAGCCCACCGTTGATTTCACGCAATGCGATAGATAACGGCTTCTCATGGACATAAGTCTCGACAAGTGGTCCAACGTATTCAAGAAGACCTTCGCCTAATTGAGAGTAGTAAGCGTTGATTTGACGAGCACGCTTAGCGGCATAAAGCACCAAGCTGTATTTGGATCCAGCAGCATCTAGTAATTCATCAATCGGAGGATTAGTTATGCCATCCATTGCTGTCATTTGAACCCCTTACGAAAATCTAGATAGCTTCTATGGCTACTTTTGTTCAGATCAATGCCTCTTGGCAGAGGCCAAGGATAGCAGTTGCTCGGCAACGCCTTCTACCGAGTGATTAACGAGGATATGATCAAAATCGCCTGCGGCCGCCATCTCCTCTTCCGCAAGGGCCAATCTGGCCGCTCTGCGCTCTGGCGAATCCGTCCCACGGTTTTCTAATCGATTCACAAGCTCTTCCCACGAGGGCGGTGAGATAAAGACTAAAACTGACTCAGGGCTCTTACTTCGAACCTGTCTAGCTCCCGCAATCTCGATTTCCAACAAAACGTTCTTGCCAAGATTGCGCGCATGTTCGACTGGTTCGCGTGGAGTTCCGTACCGATTACCCGCAAATTCCGCCCATTCCAAAAATTTATCTGCGGCGATCATTTGATCAAACTTTTCATCCGTTAGAAAGAAGTAATCAATACCTTCACGCTCGTTCTCGCGCGGTTGCCTTGTTGTTGCCGAAACACTCACCCAGATACTTGGGTTATCACGAAGATGGTTAGTGATCGTACTTTTGCCAACACCACCAGGTCCACTCATCACAATTAGCGAACCAACTCCTGGCTCAAGTTTGTTCAAAATAAACTCTTCTCTAAGTGCTGCGATTTGATTAGGTCCTAGTCCCCCAATTCTACGCCCTTCCGATATCTTCAATTTCTCCATCAATAAGAAAGTTCGACGGGTTCCAACTCCGGGCACGGCTGCTAAAAGCTCGCTAACTCGCATCCTTTGAATTCCCTGACGGGGATCGTTTATTGCATCGAAGATGGTTTTTGTTCTGTTAGCGATATCAATTTTCATCGAAGCCCGATCGCGCCTTGCAGCTATCGCCCTTTGACCGGCTTGGATTCGTTCACTATCGCTCAAGTTTGGCGGAGGATTTTTTGGCATTTTTAACCCGAATTAGAGAGATTGTGAAATTTGAGCTGCAACCAACTTCATTTCCTCAAGCGATTTCTTTGCGTGTTCGGTTATCGGTCGACCAATTACAAGGTAATTTGCTCCTGCGGCAAGTGCCTCCTGCGGCGTCATTACTCGTTTTTGATCTCCGAGATCAGCTCCAGCCGGACGAACACCAGGCGTTATTAGAATGATATTTGGTCCAACGGCTGCTCTAATTGCATTCACTTCAAAAGGCGAACAAACAATTGAAGTAGCTCCGGCGGCGACCGCAACCTTTGCTAACCCGACTGCCGTATCAAGTGGAGATTTAGCGAAACCGATTTCAACTACATCATTTGAATCTAACGAGGTCAAAATAGTCACCGCCGTGATCGAGATATCGGGATCAACATCAACTGCTGATCGAACCATCGCTCTACCACCACTCGCATGGACCGTTAAAAATTTAGGCTTCAAAAAAGCGACCGATTTGGTGGCAGCCTTAACTGTATTGGGAATATCGTGCAATTTTAAATCGAGAAAGAGCTCGACTCCGTGCCTGTTCTTTATTTCAAGTAGCCCAGTCGAGCCAAATTTTAAGAAGAATTCCAGACCGATTTTATAAAAAGCAATACTCTCCTTGGTTGCAGCGACCCAATCATGCGCAGTCTCTAAATTATCAGTATCTAGCGCGAGGATAATCTTTTTGCTCATGGCAGATCCAATCTATGGGCATAGCCAACCGCTTCTTGCAGGGAATTAAATCCTCTAGAAATCAAAAGTCGCTCTAACCCTTCTTTGACCAAAATTGTGGCGCGTGGATTACCGAAATTTGCGGTTCCGATAGATATTGCACTTGCACCAGCGAGAACTAACTCAAGTGCGTCGTGTCCATTTGAAACCCCACCCATTCCTAAGATCTTTACATTAGGCATAGCGGCGTGAACTTGGTAAATCGCACGAACCGCTATTGGGCGAATAGCAGGGCCAGAAAGGCCGCCAGTTTTTCCGGCAAGTTTCGGACGCATCGTTTTCGTGTCGATAACCATTCCAAGAACTGTATTGATAAGCGCAAGCGCATCGGCTCCAGCAGCAACAACTTCCCTTGCGATTTCAACAATATCTGTAACATCAGGAGAAAGTTTGGCGATTATCGGAAGCTCTCCCCCGATATTACGTCGAACCGCCTCGATTGCTGCTCTAGCAGTAACCGGATTGCAGGCAAAAACCATGCCACGGTTTTCTACGTTAGGACATGAAATGTTGACCTCTAGCGCCTTGATGCCAGAAACGTTACGGAGCTTTCGAGCGAGCACTGCGTAATCCTCAACGCTTTCCCCGGCAATACTTACAACCGTAGGTACTCCTTGCTCTTGCAGCCAAGGAATATCATTTTCAAGAAATAGATCGATCCCGGGGCCCTGCAAACCGATTGAATTCAGCATTCCGCTTGCAGTTTCGGCCATACGCGGGGTTGCTCTACCGGAACGAGCCTTGATCATTATTGATTTAGTAACCAAAGCTCCAAGTTCGCGGAGATCAAAAAATTGCGATAGCTCCTTGCCACTACTTGCACATCCACTAGCTGTGAAAATTGGATTCGCAAAATTGGCGCTGCCGAGTTGAGTGCTGAAGTCAAAATTCATTAAGCGCCCCAAGTACCTTCTGGAATCTTACGATTGCTATCCCAGACAACTCTCTCGCCATCAACCACTGGCCCTTCGATGCATGAACGAACCATTCGGATAAGTCCGGAATCATCCTTTATTGGAAGGACACAAGTCATGCAAATACCAATTCCGCAAGCCATGGATTCCTCTATGGCACACTGATGCATTACCTCTTTTTCCTGCGTAATTTCTGTAATAACTTGAAGCATTCCCATCGGCCCGCAGGAATAGACAATATCGATTTGATTCTCGTCAATGATTTCACGGAGTACATCGCTAACCTTGCCAGCGATACCGGCGCTTCCATCATCGGTCGTGATCGTTAAGCTGTTAACAGATCGCTTTCCTTCAAGTGGCGCATAAATTTTCATAGCAGTAGATGCACCCAGCACCATATCTATTCGATTGCCACGAGATTTCAAAACTTCAGAGAGTCCAAAGAGTGGTGCACTTCCATATCCCCCACCAACTAGTAACGCCCGCACTGGCTGGGTCGGGATTCCGAAAGCGGTTCCAAGTGGCCCAACCAAATCAATCAAAGCACCAGGTTGTTGCGCGGTAAGCCAAGTACTTCCTTTGCCGTGAGGTGCTACGACCAATTCAATGTAGCCAAGACCATTTTCTCGATCGCTTGCCCGATAAATGGCAAATGCCCGGCGAAGAACCATGGATGATCCTTCCCCACCAACTGCGATAGCAACAAAATTACCTGGACGTGCGTGTGCGGCTATATCCCCAACCGAAAGAACCAAGTGATGATAGGCGCCGACTTTCTTATTACTTAATAATTCAGATTCAATCTGTGCTGCAAACTTATTCATTTACCGCCAGCCACTCTTGAATAGATTTGATCGCATAGCGCTTACCGGAAAGCTCTGTGATACCGGCTACTGCTGCCTTAAATCCCGCAATGGTTGTGATGCATGGAACCGAACGACTGACCGCGGCAGTTCGGATTAACCAACCATCTTGCCTGGTGCCACGACCGAGCGGTGTATTAATAACCAATCCGACTTCGCCGGTTGAGACTAATTCAACAGCGGTCTTCTGTTCACCATTGCTACCTTCTGAATGCTTTCTTACTAAAGAACTCTCGATTCCCTTAGCAGCAAAGAAGTCATGAGTGCCTTGCGTTGTGAAAATTTTAAAACCCAACTTAATCAATTCGCGCGCCGGCTCAACCGCACTCTGCTTATGTCGATCCGAAAGTGAGATAAAGACTGCGCCATCCTTAGGAAGAGTTCCAAATGAGGCGGTCTGACTCTTTGAAAATGCCTCGCCAAAACTATGAGCGATACCCATCACTTCGCCGGTCGAACGCATCTCTGGGCCAAGAATTGAATCCACTCCAGAGCCATCGATTCTTCTGAAGCGATTCCAAGGAAGCACCGCTTCCTTTACCGAAACACCAGAGGCAATTCCATCGCCGGAGGTTGGAAGCAAGCCCTCGGTTCGCAATTGCGCAATATTGCTTCCAGAAGAAATCAGAGCTGCTGACTTTGCCAGCGGATTACCAGTTGCCTTACTAACAAATGGTACTGTTCTTGAAGCACGTGGATTTGCTTCGATAATATAAAGTTTCTGATCAACGCTGGCATTTGCGGCTATGGCAAATTGAATATTTATCAATCCCCGAACGCCTATTCCCCTAGCTAACTTAAAAGTTGCCTCGCGGATTTCCTTCAATAGGGTTGAATCAATTGAGAAACTTGGGAGCACGCAAGCAGAATCCCCTGAGTGAACTCCGGCTTCCTCAATATGCTCCATGACACCAGCAAGAAATAGTTCTTCACCATCAAAAAGCGCATCGACATCAATCTCGATCGCATCCTCTAAGAATTTATCGATTAAAACTGGATGATTTGGCGTTATCTCTGTCGCCTTCTCAATAAAGCCTTTGAGAGATTGCGGATCGTAAACAATTTCCATGCCTCTGCCGCCGAGAACGAAGGATGGTCGAACTAGAACTGGATAACCGATCTTCTCCGCGATAGTTACGGCCTCTTCATAGGTATTAGCCATTCCCGAATCTGGTGCCTTAAGGCCATTTGCTTCCAGCAATTCACCAAATAAGCCACGATCTTCCGCGAGATCGATGGCATCTGGCGAAGTCCCTAGGATCTTTATGCCGGCATCTTGCAAGCCGCGCGCCAAACCAAGCGGCGTCTGACCACCAAGTTGGGCAATAACACCAAGTACTGGTCCGGCCAGGGTCTCCGCATGAATTACTTCAAGGACATCTTCTAAAGAGAGCGGTTCAAAGTAGAGCCGATCTGAGGTGTCGTAGTCCGTTGAAACTGTTTCTGGGTTGCAATTGATCATGATCGTTTCGTAACCAGCTTGCTTTAGGGCGAAGGCGGCATGAACACAGGAATAGTCGAATTCAACCCCTTGCCCAATTCGATTTGGTCCACTGCCAAGAATTATTACAGCTGGCTTCTCTCTTGGTGCAACTTCCGACTGAAGATCATAAGAAGAATAGTAATAAGGAGTGAATGCTTCAAACTCCGCGGCACAGGTGTCAACTGTTTTGTAAACTGGTCGCAGACCAATTCTCTGCCGCCAAGTTGTTATTTCGGCGGGGCTTTGATCGAGAATTTCTGCGATCTGCAAATCAGAAAAACCAAATTTCTTAGCTTTCAAAAGCACCTGATCGATATCAATCGAGGCCCTTGTCAATTCCTTAGCGACATCATTAATAGAGATGATTTGGGCCAGGAACCAAGGATCGAATTTAGTAATTTCATGCACCTGTTCGATATTTGCACCTAGGAATAGAGCTTGTTGAATCTGTTGCAAACGTCTTTCCGTAGGAGTTGCCATACTTCTTAAGAGTTCAGGTAGCTCACTTACATCTACCCTCCAAGAAAAACTTGTCCCCGCTTTTTCAACCGAACGGAGGGCTTTCTGCAAGGCCTCTGGGAAAGATCTACCAATAGCCATCGCCTCGCCAACACTCTTCATTGTTGTCGTAAGGCGATTATCCGCTTCGGGGAATTTTTCAAAGGCAAATCTGGGGACCTTAACCACTATGTAATCTAGAGTGGGTTCAAACGATGCCGGTGTTGATTTAGTGATGTCGTTTTGAATTTCATCTAACGTATACCCAATAGCAAGTTTGGTAGCAATCTTGGCTATTGGAAAACCAGTAGCTTTTGATGCCAATGCGGAAGATCTTGAAACTCGCGGATTCATTTCAATAACAATAATTCGGCCATTTGCTGGATTTACCGCAAATTGAATATTGCACCCTCCGGTTGCTACCCCAACCTCACGAATTATTTCAATACTTAGGTCACGCAATCGTTGGTACTCAACATCTGTAAGAGTTAGCGCCGGAGCCACAGTGATTGAATCTCCCGTGTGCACTCCCATTGGGTCGATATTTTCGATACTACAAACAATCACCACGTTATCTACGTGGTCGCGCATAACTTCTAATTCAAATTCTTTCCAACCAATAATAGATTCCTCTAAAAGAACTTCTGTTGTTGGACTGTGACGTAAACCAGCACCCGCAATTAATTCGAGTTCGGTTCGGTCGTAGGCGATTCCAGATCCAAGTCCACCCATTGTGAAGGAAGGTCGAACTACTACCGGATAATTGAGTTCAGTTGCGGCCTTAAAACATTCATCCAAGGTATGACAAATGACCGACTTCGCGGATTCGCCACCGATCTTCGCCACAATCTCTCGAAAACTCTCCCGATCCTCCCCGCGCTTGATCGCCGGAATATCTGCTCCGATTAATTTAATTCCATATTTTTCGAGGATACCCGCTTCGAATAAGCCAATGGCTGCGTTGAGCGCGGTCTGCCCTCCTAACGTAGCTAGGATCGCATCAGGTCGTTCCTTGATAATTATCTGCTCAATAATTTCTGACGTTATTGGTTCGATGTACGTTGCATCAGCAAATTCTGGATCGGTCATAATTGTTGCTGGGTTGGAATTAATAAGAACTACGCGAATACCCTCGCTTCGAAGGACTCGACATGCTTGTGTACCGGAATAGTCGAACTCGCAAGCTTGGCCAATAACAATTGGACCACTTCCAATTACGAGAACACTTTTAATCGAAGTATCTAATGGCATTAGACCCTCGCTGAATTCATAAGCGAAGCAAAATTATCGAATAAATACGCGGCATCATGCGGTCCTGCGGCTGCTTCGGGGTGATACTGGACGCTAAATGCTGGAGTCTCCAATAGTTCTAATCCTTCAACGACATCGTCATTTAGGCAGATGTGGGAAACAAAGCCCGCACCATAAATTGTGTTGAAATTTCCTTGAGTTGGCGCCGAGACCGCAAAGCCGTGATTATGCGCAGTGATCTCAACCCGACCACTCTTAAGATTCTTAACTGGTTGATTTATTCCGCGGTGACCATAAGGGAGTTTGTAAGTTTCAAATCCAAGTGCGCGTCCAATAATTTGATGACCGAAACAAATTCCAAAGATAGGAATTTTGGCACCAAGAATCTCTCTAACAAGTGCGACAACGCCAGTCATCGTGGCTGGATCCCCAGGACCATTCGAGAGAAAAACCCCATCGGGTTTTAATTCTAAAATTTCTTCAAATGTTGTGGTTGATGGCATGACGTGAACTTCGATTCCGCGTTCTGACATAAGTCGCGGAGTTGCGCCCTTAATGCCCAAATCTATTGCGGCAACTCGATACTTCATCTCACCAACTGCAGGAATAACATAACTTTCCTTAGTTGAGACGTCGTCAGCCAAGAAGGCGCCGCTCATTTGAGGAACTTTACGGACCTTAATGACCATCTCTTCACGGGATAAATCGGCATTTGAGAAAATACCTACGCGCATCGCTCCCCGTTCACGCAGGTGTCTGGTAATTGCGCGAGTATCTACTCCTTGAATCCCCACAACCCCGTTGGCGATTAAATCACTTTCCAAGGATCGATCAGAACGCCAATTTGAAACAATCGGTGAAGGATTTCTGACGACGAAACCACTCACCCAAATTTTTTTGGATTCCTCATCTGATCCATTCATTCCAGTATTCCCAATGTGTGGGGCGGTCATGATTACGATCTGTTTGTGATACGAAGGATCAGTTAAAGTTTCCTGATATCCAGTCATACCGGTAGAAAAGACCGCTTCGCCAAAAGTTTCACCTTCACAAGCCCAACTTTCGCCTTCGAAAATGGCGCCGTCATCTAGTACCAAGAAAGCTTTTGGCATTACTTCCCCTCGTTTAGATCATGAACAAGACGACCATTGAAGAAGGTCATCTGAACAAGTGCAGGAAGTTGCATCCCATGAAATGGGGTGTTCTTGCTCTTGGAAGCCATCTTATTACGATCGACCTGCCAAGTCCCTGAGGTGTCGATCACTGCCAAGTTCGCTGTGCTACCAACGGCGATCTCGTGGCCGTGCCCGGCATACCCCGCAATTCGCGCTGGATTGGTCGACATTCGACTTACAACGCCCGCCCAATCCAGAAGCCCAGTCTCAACCATAGATTTCACTACGACCGATAAAGCTGTTTCTAAACCGATCATTCCAAAGGCCGCTGCTTGCCATTCACAATCCTTATCCTCAGAAGGATGAGGAGCGTGATCGGTTGCCACAATATCTATAGTCCCATCGGCCAAACCAGCTCGAAGTGCCAAGACATCGCTCTGAGTGCGAAGTGGTGGATTAACCTTAAAAACTGGATCGTAATTAGTGACTAGATCATCTGTCAGCAGCAAATGGTGTGGCGTTACTTCAGCGCTCACTCGAACCCCACGAGCCTTAGCAATCCTTACCAAGTCAACGCCGCCAGCGGTAGTCAGGTGACAGATATGCAATCTGGCACCAACATGTTCGGCAAGCAAAATATCACGAGCGATAATCGCCTCTTCGGCGACTGCCGGCCAACCAGTTAGCCCAAGTTTTGAGGAAACCTCACCCTCATTCATTTGCGCGTTAACGGTCAACCTGGGTTCTTGGGCATGCTGAGCAATAATGCCGTCAAAACTCTTCACATATTCCAATGCACGTCGCATTAACAAAGGATCAAAGACACACTTTCCATCATCACTGAAAATTCGTACCGCAGCTTTGCTCTTTGCCATTGCCATTAATTCAGCTAGATGTTCACCATGTAAACCTTCAGTAACTGCGCCGATCGGGAAGACATCACAGAGATTTGCCTCTTGACCAAGGCGAAATACCTGCTCTACAACGCCAGCGGTATCGGCTACCGGAAAAGTGTTGGCCATTGGTGAGATAGCTGTGTAGCCACCTCGAATCGCAGCTAGCGATCCAGTTGCAACTGTCTCGCTATCTTCACGTCCGGGTTCCCGCAGGTGGGTATGTAGATCTACAAAGCCCGGGATCAACAAGTTCTTCTCAAGATCGTAAGTAACAACGTCTTTATCTTTAGCCACGATGGAGGATGAAATCTCAGCTATTTTTCCGTCACTCAAACGCAGATCTACTACTGAATCGTCGAGCAAGCGGGCGGATTTCAAGATAGTCATTACATCCTCATTTCAGAGTTTTGGTCAGCAGCCAAAAGTTGATACAGCGTCGCCATTCGGACCAAGACGCCATTACTTACTTGTGCAAGGACAACTGAATTACCAGCATCTGCACTATCTGCTGAAATTTCCAGGCCACGATTCATTGGACCCGGATGCATGATGATCGCGTTCTTTTTTAACATATTCAATCGAACACTATCGAGACCAAAACTACGTGAATATTCTCTGGCGCTCGGAAAATATGAATCATTCATTCGCTCACCTTGAATTCGAAGCATCATCACTACATTGCTCTTGACTAGCGTTTGATCGAAATCATACGAGATCGACACTCCCCAACTTTCAACGCCAACCGGCAGAAGTGTTGGTGGAGCAACTAGCGTTACATTTGCTCCCAACTTCTTTAGAAGAAGCACATTTGAGCGAGCTACTCGTGAGTGCAAGATATCTCCAACAATGGCAACTTCCAGCCCTTGGAAATCTCCCTGCAATTCTGAAAAGCGATCACGAATGGTGTAAGCATCTAAGAGCGCTTGAGTGGGATGTTCGTGCGTACCATCGCCGGCATTAATAACAGATGCGCTGATCCACCCCGAATCTGCCAATCGTTGCGCCGCACCACTTGCCCCATGTCGGATAACTACTGCATCGGCACCCATTGCTTGCAGAGTCTGCGCCGTATCTTTAAGCGACTCCCCCTTGCTGACACTGGAACCTTTAGCTGAAAAATTAATAACATCTGCAGATAGTCGCTTTGCTGCGCTCTCAAATGAGATACGAGTTCTAGTTGAGTCTTCGAAAAAGAGATTCACAATAGTTCGTCCGCGAAGGGTTGGTAGTTTCTTCATAGCTCCATCTGAAACTTTAGATAATTCCTTCGCCGTATCCAAGATTGAGATGGCTTGATCTGCGGTGAGATCGTTAATGCTTAGTAGGTGCTTCACTTGCCACCGACAATCTCAACGCTATCTATTCCGTCGATTTCCGATAAGTTAACCTTCACTGATTCATTAGATGAGGTCGGGATATTTTTCCCAACATAGTCAGCTCGGATAGGCAATTCACGATGTCCGCGATCTACCAAAACTGCGAGTTGAACTGTCTTTGGTCTACCAATTTCACCGATTGCATCTAGAGCTGCTCGAATTGTGCGCCCAGAGAATAAGACATCATCAATTAGGACTACGTTCTTACCTTCGATACCCCCAGTTGGGATTACCGTTGGAAGTAAAGGGCGTGGCGGGCGAAGTCGCAGATCATCGCGATGAAGCGTTATATCTAAAGTCCCAGTAGCGACTGGACTTTCAATCTCCTCCAAGAACTTGGCTATACGTGCGGCAAGATATGCGCCTCGCGTAGGAATTCCAAGGAGAACAATCTGCGAGACCCCGTGATTTTTTTCAACTATTTCATGAGAAATGCGCTTAAGGGCCCGGGAGATATCACCGGTATCTAGGACAGCGGCCATCTATAAACTCCTTCGCCGCCTCTCTGGACGGATCGTTAAAGGACTTTCAAACTTCTAACCTGCAAAAGATAGCACCTGTGGATATCCCAAGGCCAATCAGGACTCGCCGATATACCCTCAAGCATGAGAGAAAATACAGAAAGGTCCCTAGAAGAGATTGCCGCATCAATTCGTGCTATCCGCAAACAACGAGGAATGACCTTGAAAGATGTCGAGCTTGCCTCAAATGGAATTTGGAAGGCGGTAGTCGTTGGTTCATACGAACGCTGCGACCGTGCACTTTCACTTAAAAAAGCGATCGCCCTCGCCCATTTCTATCAAGTTCCGCTAGATCAACTACTCGGCCTTGAGACAAGTGGCTTGGCCCCAAGCGTAAAACGAATGACGATTGATCTACGTCGCGTTTTGGCAAGCAACGATTCACAGCCAATAATCAATATTCTTCAAACTTTCCTAACCCTAATCTGTGCCAAACGACGGGACTGGAATGGCGAAGTACTCTCACTTCGAGCAGGTGATATTGAAAACCTATCTCTAGTTTCAAATATGAAAGAAGAAGAGCTGGTGAATTGGCTAATCACAAACTCATATGCAATTACGCGCTGATTACCGGCTTAAGAACAATAATTCGGCCCAAAACACCATTCACATATTTGGCGGATTCATCAGTCGACAGAGTCTGTGCCAGCTCGACAGCTTGCGCCGCGGCTACTTGATCATCAACTTCCGGATTCCAAATGATTTCATAGATTGCTAGTCGCAAAATATTTCGATCAATAACTGGCATTCGATCCATCTCCCAGCCCTGGGCGTAGGTGATGATTAATTCATCAATTTTTTCGCGATGTTCAGAAACCCCACGTAGTAATTGATTTACATAGTTAGCTTCGGATAACTCAGTGACCGGTCGATTGGCCAAAAGCTCCAAGACATTTAACGCCCGCTGATCTGCCTCGTATAAATAATCAATTGCTTTCTTTCGGGCTTTACCTCTTGCACTCACCGGCTAAGACTCACGAATTGGCGCGACCGAGGTAATCCCCAGTTCGAGTGTCAACCAAAATACGTTCATCTTGCTTAATGAACAATGGAACTTGAATGGTGATTCCGGTATCAATGGTCGCCGGCTTGGTTCCGCCCGAAGAGCGATCGCCTTGGAGACCCGGTTCGGTATAGGTGACAGTCATTTCAACTGAGGCTGGAAGTTCAACATACAAAGGATTTCCTTCGTGAACCGCTACGTTAGCCTTGCAATTTTCCAACATGTAATTGACCGCTTCGCCTACTACGGCTTCGGAAATATTCATTTGATCAAATGTGGTGTCATCCATAAATACAAAGTCATCGCCATCTCGATATAAGTAAGTCATGTCGCGCTTTTCCAAGATTGCAACTTCAACCTTTACTCCGGCATTGAAAGTTCGGTCCACAACTTTGCCAGTCATTACTGACTTCAACTTGGTTCGAACGAAAGCCGGACCCTTACCTGGCTTTACATGTTGAAATTCGACGACGTTCCATAATTGACCCTCGATATCTAGGGTCATTCCATTCTTAAGATCATTTGTTGTGGCCATTGGAGAAGAATACCTGAAGAAATCAGTTGACTATTACTTAAGCAGATTCGCCATAGCAATTAGGGATAGGCGATAGGAATCTGGGCCAAATCCTGCGATGGTCCCGCTGGCTATTCCAGAGATAACGGAGGTATGACGAAATTCCTCTCTCGCCAAAGGATTTGAGAGATGAACCTCAATAAGTGGAGCAGTGACCATATCGGCGGCATCTCGAATCGCATAGGAGTAATGCGTAAAGGCGGCGGGATTAATAATTACTGGGAGTTTTGCATCGGCAGCTTCATGTAGCCAAGAAATGATCTCAACTTCACTATCGCTCTGTCTCACATCGCATTGAAAACCCAACTTCTCTCCTTCGGAAGAGATCAGATCCTTAAGTTGAGTGAAATTTAGGTTTCCATAGAGCTTGCTATCGCGTAGATCTAATCGACCTAAGTTAGGGCCATTGAGAACCAAGATTTTCATTTAGCAATCCTCTCATAGGCCAACTTGAGTTGGTCGACATTTACGCTCTCGAGCCATACCGGCCTGCCGGGCTTGGCCAGCCCAATAAAACGTATTTGGTTATCTCTGCTCTTCTTATCATTACCCATCAAAGCCAACAACTTTTCAAATGATTTCATGGGATAAGTAATTTCAAGCCCTGCAATTCCAAGAAGATCGCGATGAAGTTTCACATTCTCCTGACTTAGACTCGCCTCCAAGTGACTTAATTCTGCGGCAAAAACCAATCCAATCGCAACAGCTTCGCCATGACGCATTGAATACTTTTCCATCTTTTCAATTGCATGAGCCAGGGTATGTCCGTAATTCAGAATCTCACGAAGCTTGCCCTCTCGCAAATCTTTACTAACAACCTTGGCTTTAACGGCAATTGACCTTGTGACCAGTTCCGGCAAATTACTTTTATAAGACTCAGACAATCGAAGTATCTTGGTATCTGCGATAAAACCGCTCTTAATAACTTCTGCCATACCTGCGCTCAAATCACGAGCTGGTAGCGAATCCAGGAATGAATAATCTACATAAACCGCTCTTGGAGAATGAAATGCTCCTACCAAGTTCTTCCCATGGCTGGTGTTAATTCCAGTCTTTCCACCAATTGCAGCATCAACCATTCCGGCAAGAGATGTAGGAATCGCATACCAATCGATACCGCGGAGCCAAGATGCTGCAGCAAAACCGGTTACATCTGTGGTGGCGCCACCACCAATCGCAACCATGGCATCCTTGCGGCCTAAATTGATATCTCCTGAGGCTTTCCAAATCTTAGATAGAACTTGAAGATCTTTCTGCTTCTCAGCTCCCGGGAGAGTAAAGAGCGTGAAATTCTTTGGATACTTGAATCCTTTTAACTTCTTTATTTTCAAATCCTCTGAAACCAGCACCAAAACCTTGTTGTATTTTGTGGATATTTCACTTATTGCATTTGTGAAATTCGCATCTAGGTGTATTGAATAATTGTGTTCTGCCTTCACGCCAATCTCATTCATTTTCGTACTCCAAGTATTTCGGCTATCTTCAATGCGACTTCCTGCGGTTTCTGATCATCGGTGGAAAGAGTATGGGTTGCTAGTGATTCGTAGACTGGCCGACGTTTCTCCATTAAGGAGAGCCACTGCTGCCTTGGGTTTATGGTGAGTAGCGGTCGATCTCTATTAAAACCAACGCGAGATGCTGCATTTGCTATACCGACATCTAGGAAAACTACGAGAGCTCTTGATTTGGCTAGCTCTAGCGCAACTTCCTCGTTCATAACTGAGCCACCCCCCAATGAGAGCACCCCCGCTTCTTGCTTTAATTCGGCAAGAACTACCTCTTTCTCAATATTTCGAAAGTGGGCTTCGCCATCTTCAATAAATATATCCGAGATCTTCTTCCCTGATTTTGCCTCGATTAGCTGGTCAGTATCTCTATTTGGTAGATCAATGAGCTTGCCAAGAGCACGTGCGACTGAAGATTTACCAGCGCCCGGTGGACCGATCAAGACAATAAGCGGCACTTAACTAATTTTCATATTCGCAAGATAGTTTTGGAAATTACGGCGAACTTCACCAACGCTATCGCCGCCAAATTTTTCCAAGACAACATCTGCTAGGACCAAAGCGACCATTGCTTCGGCAACGATTCCTGCCGCTGGAACCGCACAAACATCTGAGCGTTGATTAATAGCCTTCGCACTCTCCCCGGTCTTAACATCGATTGTGTCTAACGCCTTTGGCACAGTCGAGATTGGCTTCATCGCGGCACGTACCCTAAGTAATTCACCATTCGAGATGCCGCCTTCAGTTCCACCAGCTCGACCACTTCTTCTAACAATCTTTCCTGACGAATCTTTTTCTATCTCGTCATGAGCGATAGAGCCGCGTCTTTTGGCGGTCTCAAAGCCGTCGCCTAATTCAACGCCCTTGATGGCTTGAATTCCCATAAGCGCTGCCGCTAATTTTGAATCTAGTCGACGATCCCAATGAGTATGTGAACCAAGCCCGACCGGAAGATTTGTTGCTATTACTTCAACGACGCCACCTAAGGTGTCGCCATCGGAGTGAGCCGATTCGATCTCCGTAATCATTTTTGCACTCAAAGCTGGATCACAACAACGAACTGGATCAGCATCAATCGCCGCACGCTCACTGATGACTGGAATTCGAGAACCAAGTGGTGCGCTCACTTGCCCAATTGAAACAACATGGCTAAAAATTTCTATGCCGATTGATTGTTTTAAAAATGCCCGAGCAACTGCGCCAAGTGCAACGCGCGCCGCTGTTTCTCTAGCACTCGCCCGTTCTAAAATTGGTCTAGCATCATCAAAGTCATATTTCTGCATTCCTGCTAAATCCGCATGACCTGGCCTTGGCCTACTAAGTGGCGCATTGCGCGCAAGCTCTGCCAATTGGGCAGGATCTACCTGCTCAGGTGACATTACCTTCGACCATTTTGGCCATTCTGAATTGGCAATTTCAATTGCGATTGGTCCGCCTTGACTTACTCCATGACGGATTCCACCCAAAATACTGACTGCATCCGCTTCAAAATTCTGTCTAGCGCCACGTCCAAAACCCAAACGACGACGACGCAGATCGATATCAATTGCCTCTTTGGTGATTTCGATTTGCGAAGGCATGCCTTCAAGAATCGCGCTTAGGGCTGGGCCATGCGATTCACCTGCGGTTAACCATCGGATCAAGTTCTTCTCCCACCAAGATATCTAGAGGGATATTCTCTCAGAACTGCAGTGCTTTTTTCACACAATTAAAGTTGGCTAGAGTGAAAGTTTCGCCACGCCTGATCGCGAGGTTACGAGAAGGAAACCGATCGAAATTGCCGGGGCAAATCTGATGGAATCTTTAAGGTCGACACCCGCACTCATCTTTAACAAAACCTGCGGCAGGCAGGCAAATACAGCAAATAGCAACCCAATCAAGAAGACTCCAGAACTACTGGCGTAAATGGCCAAAACTGAGAGATATTTCGTATCGCCCATTCCTAGGTATCTCGCCAAAGCCATCCCAAAGATAAGAACAATTAGAGACAGAACTACATGGCTCGGATGGAGCAATGCAATTGGGAAGAAAAGAATGAAGAGCGAGACTATTTCGAAATTTGGTATGACACCAAAATACGCGTCGTAGATAGAAATCCGAACGGCAAAGGTCAGGAAAATTAGATAGTAAAACACTCCCCAACATTAGGGATGAACTAAATGAGCTGTTTTAATCCTGTGGATAGAAGGAGCTCGCGCATTGTGGCGAAGTCGTAATCAATGCCAGTGAATATAGATATCTGATACAACGCCTGCTCCACCAAGAGATCCAAGCCCGATAACGTGCGACCCCCTAGGACCTGCCACTTTTTCAACAAATCCGTTGGGTAAGGTTTATATAGAGACTCTATAAGGAGCCCTTTTACCGAATTCAATTTCTCTGCGAGCAGATCTGTAACACCGGACGGAGTGGTTGCGATAACCAGGTCGTAGTTTGAGATATCCGAGTCAAGAGGAAGTCCTTTGATAGCAATACCATCCCCCGCTATTTTCAATGCAGAAAGCCGCTTTTGATCTCTGATTAGAAGATCTATACTCCCTACTCGCTTTGCTAGCGCTCCTACTGCCGCCCTTGCTGTACCGCCACCGCCGATAATCGCGACGCTCTCAAATTCGACCTTCTTTAATAAACTTTTAAAAGCCATCAAATCTGTGGAAGTGGCTTGAATACTTCCGGACTCTTTGTAGAGAGTATTGACAGAGTTAATTCTCCTAGAATCCTCATCAATAAAATCGGCAACACTTGAACCAATCTCCTTGAGTGGCATTGTTAAAGAAAAGTTTGAAAAACCGAGATCGAGAAGTTCCTGTATCCGAATCGGAAAGCTCTCCTCATTAACCTCCAACGCCTCATAACTTCCTGCAAAATTGAGTTTTTCATAGGCGGTTCTATGTAATAGCGGCGACAGTGAATGTGAAATAGGAGATCCAAGAACAGCAGCTTTCATCATTTGAAGAGACCCTTAGTCAAGTTCTTATTAAACAAAGTTGTCCAGTTTTGAAATTCTTCAAACGATTTTGTAAATCTAGTATCACCGGGTGCGACCGTTATGAAATAGAGCCAATCACCATTCTCTGGATTAAGTGTGGCCTTAAGGGCGAATTCGGCTGGATTGCAGATCGGCGAAGGCGGAAGACCGAGATTCTTATAAGTGTTATATGGAGAATTCGTAAGTGTGGCGTTTTTGGATAATGCAATTTTGCCTCTTTGGCCGGTCGCATATTGAACCGTGGAATTCAACTGAAGTGGCATTCCAATCTTTAGTCGATTGTAGATAACCTGTGCCACCTTGCTTGCTGATGCCGGGTCCGCCTCAATTTGTATTAGAGATGCGATCGTTAGCAATTGGTAAGAACTAAAACCCTTGTAGCCCTTTGCTAAAGTAGCATAGGCAGAACTTACCCGCGCCTTATCAATCATCTGCCTTATAGCTTGATCCGGTGAGGTCTTTGGCGCAAAGCTATAGTTTGCGGGATAAAGCGAGCCCTCCAGATAATTGTGAGGATTCGCAAACAGTGGCTTAATTGAATTCAAATCAATTTTCCTTTTCAAGAGCTCCTTGCTTGATCCCAATTCCTTGATCACATCACTCAGAGTGCTTCCCTCTTTGACGATGATTAAGTTTTCAATCCGCCCTTGATCAAGTAATTGCGTGACTGCAGTTTTGGTTGGGATGTGGGAATCTATTAGGTGGGTACCCGGGCTAATCCCTCTAGTTCTTGAGTGGGAGTTAAAATCAGAGATGAATGTTTTAGCGGATTTTATTACCCCATTTTTAGCCAAGTCGGTCGCTATCTCAATTCCGGTTTCACCATTGGAAATGGTGATTGAAACAGCAGTTTTAGGTTGGTTTGGTGGGTAATCGGCTGGCTTGGTTATCAAAATATAAAATAGACCGATTGCTATCCCAAGAAGGACGATAAAAAGTGATCGAACTAGATTGCGCTTCACAGCAATCTCTCTTTCGGCGATCCGGAAATTCGCTCCTGGTTTAAGGCGCTATCTAGGATTTCCGCGGCCGCATATGCATCAATCTCTGACTTAGAACTCTTTGCATTCCCACCTCTATCGCGCAAGGTCCGGGCCGCGGATACGGTTGTAAGGCGTTCATCGATAGCATAAATCGGTACTTCGGTTAGTTCGCGCAACTTAGACACGAAATTCATCACAGATATTTCCTTCGCGCTCGCGCTACCTGACAAATGCTTTGGCACACCCACGGCGATATAGATAGGTTGATATTCGAGCAAATATTTAGATACTTCGGAACTAAGGGTTGATTCGACATTCGAGATTGCACCAATTGGGCTTGCCAGAAGGCCAGAAGGATCTGAAACCGCAATACCGATGCGAACATCGCCATAGTCAAAGGCGATTCGGCGACCGCTTAGCATTACTTAACCGCGCTCTCACCTATTGCTTTTGAGATAGCCCTTAATGATTCTGAGATTTTAGATTGATCACTACCACCACCTTGGGCGAAATCATCTTTTCCGCCACCTCCGCCACCAAGGATGGTGGAACCTATTTTCACAAGTTCGCCAGCCTTCACTCCCTTAGCTTTTGCGCCATCGCTTACGGCCACAACTAAAGTTGCGCGTTCGTTACCCTTTGAAACTAAAGCAACCACGCCATTTTGAAGCCGGTTTCGTAAATCCAAACCAATCCCGCGTAAATCTTCTCCCGTTAAATTGGATTCAGCTTCGATCGCCAATAATTCAACGCCTGAAACAATTTCTTTCTTATCAAGATGAGTGAGGGCTGATGAGAGTGCCTTTGCAGCACGGAATTGACTCAATTCCTTATCAACGCTCTTTAATCTCTCCAATAGATCTGAAATCTTCTCTGGCAATTCTTCAACGCGCGTGCCTTTAAGGAGATCGGTCAGGGAGTTGAGCAAAAGATGCTCTCTCGCTAAGAATGAGTAAGCATCTGAGCCAACTAGGGCCTCTACTCTTCTAACTCCTGCTCCAATCGATGACTCGCTGAGCAACTTAACAATTCCCAATTCACCACTGTTACTGACATGGGTTCCGCCACAAAGTTCGTGAGCCCAATCTCCAACGCTCACAACTCGCACACTCTCACCATATTTCTCACCAAAGAGCGCCATCGCACCCATGGCCTTCGCCTCTGGTTGGGACATGGTTTGTGCTGTTACTTTCAAATTTTCAATAAGTAGTGAATTGACTTTAGATTCAACATCGTTGAGGACGGAGGTTGGTACCGATCCATTTGCTGGAAAGTCGAAACGAAACTTGCCGGGTGAATTCTCAGAACCAGCTTGGGTTGCGGTCTCGCCCAACGCTTCACGGAATGCTTTATGAACCATGTGAGTAGCGGTATGAGCTCTTGAAATCGCTAAACGTCTTTCACGATCAATTGATGCCAAAGTTGAATCTTTAACTTTCACACTTCCGGAAATAATCTGGCCTCGGTGCACATAAAGACCTGGAACTGGTGATTGAACATCATCAATTTCAATGACGGCGCCATTTGCCAAAGTGATGCGACCGCCGTCAGCGAGCTGACCGCCGCCCTCTGCATAGAACGGAGTTCTTGCTAAGACAATTTCAACATCAGTATCAACATCGGCCTCAGGAACGTTCTTGCCATCAACCATGATCGCGTTGATAACGCTCTCTGAACTCATCTCTGAATAACCAGTAAATTCGGTCGGACCAGAATTATCTAAAATCTTACGATATTCGCTAACATCAGTATGTCCGGTTTTCTTAGCACGGGCATCGGCTTTAGCCCGATCCTTTTGATCCTTCATTAATTTTCTAAAACCATCTTCATCAATTGAGAGGCCTTGTTCTGCCGCCATTTCAAGCGTTAAATCAAATGGGAAACCGTAAGTATCGTGAAGTTTAAAGACGGTATCGCCAGATAATTTCGTGGAGTTAACTTTCTTGACGGCGCCAGCGGCCGTATCAAAGATTTGAGTGCCAGATTTAAGCGTCTGCAGGAATGATTCTTCTTCATTGACGGAGACTGAAATAATTCGGTTCGCTCCCTCAACTAACTCTGGGTATTGAGCTCCCATTGCACCTATCGAAGCCTTAACCAACTCTTCTGCCGTTGGGTCATTCGCCCCCAAGATTCGCATATTTCTGATGGTTCGTCGCATCATCCTTCGCAAGACATATCCACGCCCCTCGTTTCCCGGAAGGACGCCATCGCCAATTAGCATCATGGAAGTGCGGGCGTGATCAGCAATAACTCTTAGCGCGATATCGCTCTTCTCGTTTGCGCCGTATTTAACACCGGTCAACTCTGTAGCCTTTTGCAAAATTTGCATCGTGGTATCAATTTCATAAATATTTTCCACGCCTTGCAGCAGCGCAGCAGTACGTTCTAAGCCAAGGCCAGTATCAATATTCTTAGCAGGGAGTTCACCAAGGATTGGATAATCTTCCTTGCTGGCGCCCTCGCCCCGCACGTTCTGCATAAATACCAAATTCCAAATTTCTAAATAACGATTCTCATCTGCAATCGGACCGCCATCAACTCCGTAGGCAGGACCTCTATCGAAATATATTTCCGAGCAAGGACCGCATGGGCCTGGAACACCCATAGACCAAAAATTATCGGCCATTCCTCTTCGTTGGATCCGATCCTTAGGAACACCAATTACCTTGTGCCAGATATCGGCAGCCTCATCATCATTTTGGAAAACTGTTACCCACAACTTTGATTCCGGAAAACCGTAACCCCCATCTGCGATTGGCTTTGTTAGAAGTTCCCAGGCCAAACGAATTGCACCCTCTTTAAAGTAATCACCAAAAGAGAAATTTCCACACATTTGAAAGAAGGAGGCATGCCTTGTTGTTTTACCAACTTCATCAATGTCTAAGGTACGGACGCATTTTTGAACCGAAGTCGCGCGATCAAACTTTGGTTTAATCTCACCAAGAAAATAAGGCTTGAACGGAACCATGCCGGCATTTACAAGTAAAAGATTTGGATCATCGGCGATAAGTGAGGCCGAAGGAACAACCGTGTGCTTTAAACCTAAGCTATTTCCTGATTCGAAAAAATTTAGCCAACGAGATCGAATATCTGCAGAATTCACGCGCTTACTCTGACTGCGACTTTGATTTACGTCTTGGCCGCGCCGCCGCTTTCTTCATCTTCGTCGCGCCTAGTAGTGCTCCTGCCACCTTCATAATCGTCTTATTGTTATCTACAAAACCCTCTGTGGTATCGGCTAATTTTGAGCTTATTCGCTCGGCTGACTTTGTGATGCGATTAAAAGATTCCAAGGGGCCATTTACGAGCTGAACCGTTGTGGTGACCTCTTCAATCAGTGGATTTACCTCACTTGAAATAGAAGCCAACGTCGCCTTTGCCTCATCCACCAATCGACCTAATCTAATAATCAAATAGGCGATAGAGATTGCGATAATTGCTAGCGCGCTAGCAGCGATAATTGTTGCGATTCCACCTGGACCCATACAAATATCCTACCTGAGGCAACGCGGCCAAGCGGCGATTTCGCCCTTTGGGCTTGCAACTATTGAAAGCGTGGAATTTCTACATCAGGTTTCTTATGTTGGGCATGAGCCATCACCGCCGATTGGTGGTAGCGCTCGATCGCATCAATATTCTCGCTCTTAAGATATGGGGAACCATCAACCAACGGCCCCGCCCCACCATTCATAACAGCAATTACATCTTCACCAGAAATTGTTTTGTAGATTTCAAGAGCATGAGCCAATGATAAGACTTTACTGCGATTCTCTTTCAAGATTCCTTCGGCCCTTGTGAGTAGCTCACTCAAATTGTTCTCAATACGATCAGCTAAAGCCATTCGAATAGTCGCCGCTGCATCCTCTTTGCCCTTGCCGCCACCGGGCGCGCCCACTTCGTTTCGACGATTAGATGCATGGGAAGAGATTGTTGATCCCATCCCCCAATGACCTTCCATAAAACTTGCGATCGTCGTGGCACTTTCGAGATCACCTGATACGCCAGAGGAATTATCGCCATTGAAAAACATTCTCTCCCCAGCCAAGGAAGCTAGCGATACAAGAATGTCCGCTTCGTATTCGGTACGCCATCTTGTGAATTGATCATCCGGCGGAATGCTCGCAACCATGCCAAGGTAATCAGAACCCTTCTCTATTGTTGCAAGATCTATCGACATATGAGTTCGAACTAAGTAGGCCATCACTCCATGACAGGCCTCGTGTACCGCAACTGCATGACGCTCGCGTTCGATATATTCAACATCTTCTGCTGGGCCTAGATCCTTTAATTGCTTTGCCTTAATAACATCAGTCCAAGTTATTGATGTTCGGCCATTTCGAATCGCCATAATGAGAGCTTCATTAATCGTATCTTTAATCGTTGCACCTGTTGCGTACGGTGTAATCGTCGCCAATTTTTCAATTTCTTCCCGAGAAAGTGAATGCGAAACCTTTGCCAGGTAACCCTCGTATGTACGAACTCGACCAACCTTACTTGGATAACCAACTCGATACATTCGATCGATTCGACCTGGACGCAATAGCGCTTCATCTAAAGCTTCCGGCATATTTGTCGCCATCACAACCAAGATCCGATATTTAGGTGGATTCTTGGGGCGCATTCCCAAAGTTCTGCGCACTATTCGATTGAAAAAACCTCTTGGCTTTTTGAGGCCAGAAAGTTCGGTTAAAAGCGCTTGCAGCGTTCCCATTCCGCCACCGCCGGCGCCCATCGCTGTATTTGCGACAAACTTCTCATTTGCAAAATAGTTTCGAGTCAATAAATCTTTCGCGGCGCTGGAAAAGTATTCACCGCCATGACAAGGTGTAGTAAGTGCAGAAGATAAACTACGAGAGTTCGTGCCACCGACTGCGATACCGCGGTTACCCAAGGAATCTGCTTCGTCAAAGAAGACAACCACTCCGCCATATCGCAAAGCGAGCTTTCGCAACTTTCTAAATAGCGACTTAACCTTCAAAACGCCAACGCCCATAAACATATTGTTGAATGCGCCTGGATCAACGAAAACAAATGGCTTACCAGTTTCACCAGCCATGGATTCGGCCATTAAAGTCTTACCGGTTCCCGGAGGTCCCCAGAGCAAGATTCCACCGGGAACATATCCCCCATGTTCTTCGATGGTTTGGGGTGATTCCAAGAAAAGAAGATTTTCTCGGATTCGGGCTAAGACATGGTCTTGACCCCAGACATCGGAGAATCTCGTACGAATGTCATCTGGGAAATAGGTATCAATTCCGCCGCGGCTTAAGAACCAGAACATGGCAAAGAATTGAATCAATATAAAGAACACTGCGAAGATCAATTGACCGATAGTTGGAAGCGCACTCCAAAGAGCCTTTGGCGCCAAAAATAGCGCTCGAACCGGGGTCTCCTTATAAATAGCGCCTAGTACTACTGCAATTAACACCAAGATCAAAAGCGCCTTAATCACTCGACTTAGTCGATAGCGATTCCAGTCACTCAATCTATGAATTAGTCGATCTGAGAAGGCAAAATATTTCTGCCAAAAGCCGTGATACGGAGCAAGTAATTCTGAAAGCAAGAAATGCAGTTGGCGAACTATCTCAACACCAAGCAGAGCAAAGAGCCACCATCTCGATTTTGAAATTTGGATACAACCATCAGAGAAGGAAAGTAGTGGATTGTCAGCAAGTGCTGCCCAGACCAGAATTAAATAGACGCCGACAAACAAAAAGATAAATTTTGTCCGATCAAAGGCCGATAGATGAACTCGCACCTTTCGATCTGAATCCCTCAATCTGCTCTGCTCGTTCATTATGCGCCCTTCACGGTAAATGATTTTGAAATCTTTTTAAGCTGCGAGAGATGATTTTCGTAGTAACTTGCCGGGCAGCGAATCAGCAAGATGTATATGGTGCTCCGATCCGTGGAAACAAGTGCCGATTGATCGACGGTCTCCAAAACGCCATCCTTGCCCCGTACGTTGAAAATGGACTCAACTCCGCGGGCGCCTGCCTGCACATTCTCCAGATCATCAATTAACTCAAATCCATTTACTGGGCTGCTAGCACTTAGCCAAGTCGTGATTGGGTAGATTAAATCTCGCAACCAATTGTATGAAACGGCATTCATTTCATCTCCGGTCAGCGCCCGCACTCGCAGGTAAACAATTGGCTTATCGGGCGTCTTTAGAGAGAGAACCTCTTCGGGTGAAATTTTGCTGGGCGAAAATGCACTTTCGTAAATTACCGAAGCAAGTTTTGCTTGCGAGGCTGCATCCTTGGCTTGAGCTTCGTAATTGCGCAACGCAAGCTGACTCAAACTCTGCCAATCTTTTGGAATAGTCGCATAGACACCGCTCTTTTTATCTCCAGCATAAATTTGCGATGAAGTGCATGCGCTCAAGCTGACTATCAAACTAGCGGCTGCCACCAATTTCATAAATCGCGAGAACATAGTTCGCGATTCTGCCTTATTTGTCGGCGCTTGTCTTTCCCTTATTCTCGCCAGATTTTTCCCCAGATTTTTCGGGAGTGAAATCAACGCCGGCTTCTTTGCGTTGGGCTGGTGTAATCGGCGTTGGTGCCCCAGTTAGTGGGTCGCCACCGCTAGCTGTCTTTGGAAAGGCGATAACTTCACGAATCGACTCCGCGCCAGCAAGTAACGCACACAGGCGATCCAATCCAAGAGCGATCCCACCATGAGGGGGTGGACCGTAATTAAATGCCTCAAGTAAGAATCCAAATTTGCTTTCGGCTTCTGCTTTAGAAAGTCCAATGGTGTCGAAGACTCTAGATTGAACGTTCCGATCATGGATACGAATGGATCCACCGCCAAGTTCGGTTCCATTCAAGACAATGTCATAAGCGTAGGCAAGCGCCGCACCTGGATCTTTATCAAAGCTCTCAAGGAATTCTGGCTTAGGCCCCGTGAATGGATGGTGAACCGCCGTCCAGCCACTGTTTGGATCAGCGCTATCTACTTGTTCAAACATTGGCGCATCAACAACCCAGAGAAACTTCCATTCATTATCTGGAATTAAATTACAGCGCTTTCCAATTTCAAGACGCACCGCTCCAAGCAGATTCAAAGATGAAATTCGATCCCCCGCTGCAAAGAAAATTGCATCGCCAGGCTTTGCGCTCATATGCGCGGCGATATTTGCTAATTCATTCTCCGATAAATTCTTAGCTACTGGTCCCGCTAGCGTTCCATCCTTCTCAACCAAGATGTAAGCCAAACCTTTAGCACCGCGAGCCTTTGCCCAGTCTTGCCATGCATCTAACTCGCGACGCGGTGAATCTGCGCCCCCAGGCATAACAACTCCACCAACATAGGCGGCTTGAAAGACTCTAAAGGTCGTATCCTTAAAGAAATCTGTTGCATCAACGAGTTCATTTCCAAATCGCATATCCGGCTTATCTGAACCAAAGCGACGCATCGCCTCCCAATAGCTCATTCGCAAAATTGGTTGTGGGATTTCATAGCCGATAACCTTCGTAAATACCGAGGTAAGAATCTTTTCGGCTACCTTTAAAATATCTTCCTGATCAATAAATGACATTTCAATATCGAGTTGCGTGAACTCTGGTTGACGATCTGCACGGAAATCCTCATCGCGAAAACAACGAGCGATCTGGTAGTACTTTTCCATTCCTGCAACCATCAATAATTGTTTGAAGAGCTGTGGCGACTGCGGCAAGGCATACCAACTACCTGGTTGCAAACGAACCGGTACCAAGAAATCCCGGGCACCTTCGGGTGTAGAACGGGTCAAGTAAGGAGTTTCAATTTCTAGAAATTCTTCTTGATCCATTACTGAACGAATAACTGATGTGACCTTTGAACGTAGGCGTAAGTTCTTTGAAGGACCTTCGCGGCGCAGATCCAAATAGCGATACTTCAAGCGAATCTCTTCGCTGATCGTTGAGAGATCACCGCTATCCACCGGAAATGGCAGTGGCGCTGATTCACTTAAGACCTCAAGCTTTTCGCAGACAACTTCAATTTCGCCGGTAGCAATATTCTTATTTTGATTTCCATCTGGGCGAACTCTCACAGTTCCGGTAATCAATAAACACCATTCGGCACGAAGTGAGCCAGCCAATGATTCATCGTTAATGACAACCTGACTTACGCCGGAGGCATCTCTGAAGTCGATAAAAGCAACTCCGCCATGATCGCGACGTCGGGCAACCCATCCGGCTAAGGTGACCTGCGAGCCAACATCTGCCTTAGTAAGTTCTCCTGCGCCATGCGTGCGAATCATAAAAACCTCGTTAAATTTCCTTGAGAGCCTGCGCTAATGAATCAATTCTAACTTCTTTTGTAACGCCAGATTTCATCTCCTTGAGAGTCAGCGAGCCTGAAGAAATTTCACTTTCGCCAATGACGCAGGAGTACTTTGCCCCACTCTTATCGGCGGATTTCATCGCACCTTTCAAAGCCCGATCGCCGTATGACATGTCAGCAATTACCCCGGAATTGCGTAATTGATTTAAAAGATTGGTTACAAATTTAGTATTTTCACTTCCTAGTGGGATTAGGTAGATCTCCAACGAACTTGTCACCGCATCTGAACTAAAAATTCCCTCAGCCTCACATGCGAGAAGGATCCGATCGACGCCCAGCCCAAAACCAATTCCCGAGAGGTCTGCCCCACCAAGTTGCGACATTAGCCCGTCGTATCTACCACCACCGCCAATTCCAGATTGGGCGCCAAGCAATTCATGAACGAATTCAAAGGTAGTTCCCGTGTAATAATCCAAACCACGAACCATCCGAGGATTGATTTGATAAGCGATACCAAAATCTTCCAAAAGTGACTTCACTGATTCGAAACTCTTTCTGCTCTCCTCGGATAAATAATCTAGTAGTACTGGGGCCTTAGACATCGCAGACGAAATTTCTGGACGCTTATCATCAAATAGGCGAAGTGGGTTCAATTTCGCCCGAACCGCGGTCGCATCATCCAAATTAAGGCCTTCAATGAATTTTATAAGGTCTACCCGATGAGCGGCCCGACTACTCGCATCGCCGAGGGAAGTTATATCCAAACGATATTTCTTTAAGCCAAGTTTCTTAAAAGCCCGATCTGCTATTGCTATTACTTCAACATCAATTTCTGGTTCTGATAATCCAATTGCCTCAACGCCTACCTGATAGAACTGACGATAGCGACCAGCCTGTGGTCGCTCGGCGCGGAAGAAAGCTCCGGAATACCAAATCTTTACTGGAAGCTGTCCCTTATCTAAATTGTTTTCAATTACCGAACGCATAACCCCAGCAGTTCCCTCGGGACGTAAAGTTATAGATCTGCCACCACGATCTTCAAAGGTATACATCTCCTTTGATACAACATCCGTTGATTCACCAACGCCGCGTTTAAATAATTCGGTATCCTCGAAAACTGGAAGTTCGATTAATTGATAACCTGAAACCACAGCTTCGCCGATTAAAGTATTTCTCACAAATTCAAAATTCTGCGAACGGGGTGGAAAATATTCACTCACGCCCTTCGGGGCGGCAAATTTGCTCATCACTCCCCCTTTCGTGGCGCACTGCTTAAGAAATCCGCTTGTAAATAGGGATTTACTTTTCGTTCCCGGCCAATTGTAGTTTGCGGACCGTGTCCAGGAAGGACAATTAATTCATCCGGCATTGGCAAAATTTTGCCTTTTAAGGAGTCACGCATAGCGCTTGCTGATCCGGTTGGCATATCTGTTCTGCCGATCGCCCCGGCGAAAAGGACATCGCCCGAGATTAGATACTCATCATTGACAGTAAATAGCGCCGATCCGGCAGTGTGACCCGGCGCGTGATCTACTTTGATATCAAAACCAGCTACTTCAAAAGAGAAGGAATCACTAACTTCGCGCACATCTTCTGGTTCAGCAAAATCGGTAACACCCAACTGCTCCATTATCTGCGCGCTCATGCCGCCGGCTTGCAGGGCTTTAAATGGATCAGCCAACAACTTGCGGTCAGTGCTATGAATATAAGTAGGAATTCCATATTCCTTTGCCAGCGGCAGAACCGTGAATGTATGATCTAAATGGCCGTGAGTTACTAGGATGCTAATCGGCTTCAAATTATATTTTCGTAGTACATCAATAATGGAGCTGAGCAAATTGGGGTTAGCGATACCCGGGTCAACGATGAAGCACTCAGAATTTCGAGTGGGGGCAAAGATCCAACAGTTGGTTTCAAAGTATGGGGCCACAACCGATTCCAAGATCATTTTCGCCCCTTTACGCTTCAAATCAGGCGATCTCACCCGAAAACTTTTCCCAACTAAGGGGTTCAGGGTACCTTTATCCCGCTGCAAATTCTGGAATTCCCGAATTCGGCGAAGCTAAGAAACTAACGTCGGTAGGTTAAAACGTCAGATTCGCACCCTGCGAATCGATCGCGCAATGAAGGAGTATTAAATGGATATAAAGCCAAATGAAGTTGCTGGAAATATTGGACAAGCAACTGAAAAGAATCTCAGTGCAGCTTCGGCCCTGATTGGTGATCCCGCTACCTTCGGTTATGTTGCGCCAGACGGAACTGTATATGTTCGAACTTCAACCGGTGAGCGTGCCGTTGGTTCTTATCCCGGAAAGAGCGCTGAGGAAGCCCTTGCATATTTCGTTAGAAAATTCGAAGCAGTAGCCTCCGAGGTCGCCCTATTAGCCGCCAGAATTAAGAGCGGCGCGATGGTCCCATCTGATGCTCAAGAAGCTGTGTCAAAATTAAAGCAACAAGTTGCCAACCTTAATGGCGTTGGTGATCTAGATACCTTGGCAAAATCGGTTGAACAAATCCCAGCACTAATCGAAGATCACCGTGCCGCCTATCAGGAACGCAAAGAGATCGAGAGTGCAGTCCGCGAAGCAAAGAAGGCCGCTGCGCTAGTTGCAAAAGAGAAATTGGTTGCCGAGGCAGAAAACCTGGCGCTATCTGAAAGCTGGAAGGTCACTAGCGAACGCCTAAAAGTATTGATGGATGAGTGGAAGGCTGCCCCCCGTTTAGATAAGGCGACCGATGGCGAACTATGGAAGCGTTTCTCCTCATCAAGAAATAAGTTTGATAAGCGCCGTCGCACCCACTTTGCCTCACTCGAATCAGTCAATAGTGAAGTAGCAATAAAGAAAGAAGCTATCGTTAAAGAAGCTGAAGCTCTGGCTAATTCAAAGGAGTGGTTGCCAACCGCACAACGTTTTAAGGCGCTTATGGATTCTTGGAAAGCTGCCGGACGTGGCAAGCAGGCATCTGACGCAAAACTTTGGGCAAGATTCAAGGCTGCACAAGATCAATTCTTTGCCGCAAAAAGCGCTGACTTAGAGAAGCGTGGTGTAACCATGGCTGCGAACCTGATTAAGCGCGAAGAGTTAATCGTTAAGTTCGAAGCACTACTTCCTATCTCCGATCTTCAAAGTGCCAAGAAGGAATTCCGTGCGCTAATGGAGCAATGGAGCAAGATTGGCATGACCGAACGTAGCAAGCGTGCCGCACTTGATGAGCGCTTAGCAAAAGTTGAAGATCAAATCCGCGAACTAACCGATGAGCAAAACCGCCGCACCGATCCAACTGCAATAGCTCGCGCAAATGATGTGGTTCGTGGTCTAGAAGAAGCGATAGCAAATTACGAAGCCCAAGCCGTAAAAGCCGAAGCTGCCGGTAATAGCGCAAAGGCGATGGTTGCTCGTGAGGCGGCCGAAGCTCGTCGCGGATGGCTGGCCGAAGCTAAAAAAGGCTTATCTGACTTTAAAACTAATTAATTATTAGTTACTCGATAGACATCGTAAACGCCTTCAACGTTTCGAACTGAGGCCAGAACCGCATCTAGGTGCGAGGCATCGGCCATTTCGAAGGTAAAGCGGGAAAGCGCTGTGCGATCTTTAGATGTACTTACTGATGCATTCAAAATATTTACATGTTGATCAGAAAGAGTTCGAGTCAGATCAGAAAGTAAACGAGCTCGATCTAAGGCTTCAACTTGTATATTTACAAGGAATAAGGTTTTCGCCGAAAGATTCCAGGAAACCTTCACCATACGTTCGCCTTGATGCTCAGTTAGATCACTGATATTGATGCAATCACTGCGATGAACCGAAACGCCACTTCCCCGTGTTATGAAGCCGATGATTTCGTCACCGGGTACCGGGGTGCAGCACCTAGCTAATTTCACGAGGACATCATCGGCTCCTTCAACATCAATACCCGAGGTGCTTCTGCGCGCTGGACTTTGTGCATGACCGGCTTGGATCAGGTCATCGATAGCAGTGTCGTTCGCCTCTACACCTGAAGTCGCCACCAACTTTTCAATAATTGTCTGAGCCGAGATATGTCCATTGCCAACCGCGGCATACATCGATTCAATATCGGGATAATGCAATTCATGTGAGAGCTCTAAAAAGGCTTGACCAGCAAAAATCTTTTGTAATGGTAAACCGGCTTTTCGCATCTGTCTTCCAATTGATTCGCGACCAGCCTCGATTGCCTCCTCTTTACGTTCCTTAGAAAACCAGGCTTTGATCTTGGATCTTGCCCTCGGTGAATGAACAAAATTGAGCCAATCCCTACTAGGTCCAGCAGTAGGACTCTTATTTGTAACTACCTCAACAACATCGCCATTGTTGAGCGTAGATTCAAGTGGAACTAACTTTCCATTTACCTTTGCACCAACGCAACGGTTTCCGACTTCAGTATGTACCGTATAAGCAAAATCCACAGGTGTTGAGCCAGATGGAAGTGCAATCACGCTCCCCTTGGGTGTGAAGACAAAGACCTCTGGAGTACGTAAGTCATAACGCAGGGTGTCCAAGAATTCACCTACATCAGAAGTCTCCTGCTGCCACTCATGAAGTTGTTTTAACCAGAGAACTTCTGGGTTCATAGCGGTTTGCTCTTTACCAGCACTCGCTTTGTACTTCCAGTGTGCGGCAATTCCATACTCCGCACGATTATGCATATCAAATGTTCGGATTTGAATTTCGACCGCTTTGCCATTTGGGCCAATGACGGTGGTGTGAAGTGATTGGTACAAATTGAATTTAGGCATTGCGATGTAATCCTTGAAGCGGCCAGGTATCGGGCTCCATCTGGCATGAATAGCGCCAAGAACTGCGTAACAATCTCTAACGCTTTCTACCAACACACGTACACCTACTAGATCATAGATTTCATCGAAATCTCGACCTCGTACAACCATCTTTTGATAAACCGAGTAGAGGTGCTTCTGTCTTCCCATAACTTGCGCGCTTATGGCTTCACTAGATAAATCTGACTCTAGCTGCACCAAAACTTCCGAAGTTAAGGCAGCCCTCGATGGATTACGCTCTAGAACTAATCTCTCGATCTCTTCATATTTCTTGGGCTCTAAAGTTTTGAACGATAGATCCTCCAGCTCCCACTTAATAGCGCTCATACCTAATCGG
>CAILSO010000037.1 GCA_903836945.1 uncultured Actinomycetes bacterium
CTTGAGCGCTGTCGTTTTCTCTCGATCTTCTCTTCAAATTTAGATGACTTTTACATGATTCGTGTTGCGACCTTAAAACGCAAATTGGAATCAGGGATTACAAATGCAAATACCGCGGGCTATACCCCCAACTCAAATGATGACCGAGATTGCTGCCAAAACTCAAGAATTGATCGCACGAGTTACAAAGGCTTTTCATGAAGATATTTCGCCAAAACTTCGCGATGTTGGAATTCATATCATTAATTGGGAAGAGCTGACAGCGGATGAAAAATCCTTAGCCTCCCAAACTTTTCAGAAGAAAATTTTTCCGGTTCTAACTCCGCTTGCGGTTGATCCTTCACACCCATTTCCTTATATCTCCGGGCTGTCACTAAACCTTGCTGTTGTTGTGAAGAATCCTGATACTGGCGCTGAGTTCTTTGCGCGAGTAAAGGTGCCATCCAATTTGCCACGCTTTGTGCAGACCAAGAATGTTGATGACCAAAGATATGTTCCACTTGAGCAAGTAATTGCTGCGAATATCTCTGAATTATTTCCCGGAATGACGATCGTGGATTGCTACACCTTTAGAATCACCCGAAATGCTGATTTGGAGTTAGAAGAGGAAGAATCAGAAGATTTGTTGGCAAGTATGGAACAAGAGTTATTGCGCCGTAAATTTGGTCCAGTAGTTCGGATGGAAGTTTCAAAAGATATTAATCCAGAACTACTTGCTACTTTGCTTGAAGAGATGGATATCAAGGATGAAGATGTAAGTCGTTATCCCGAGCCGCTAGATCTGACCGGGCTAAATCAAATTGCTGATATCGATCGCCCACAACTTAAGTTTCCCGCGTTTAGAAATCAGGTGGTTTGGGATCTACGTGATGTAGATCCAGATTCCACCGAAGATTTCTTTGATTCGATCCGTCGCCGGGAAGTCCTAGTGCACCACCCATATGAATCATTTAGTTCATCGGTGGTGCGCTTCTTGGAATCTGCTGCTACCGATCCAAATGTCTTGGCAATTAAACAAACTTTGTATCGAACTTCCGGTGATTCCCCAATCGTTGAAGCCTTGATTGAAGCCGCTGAATCAGGCAAGCAGGTCTTGGCGGTTATTGAAATTCGAGCTCGCTTTGATGAACAGGCAAATGTGCGTTGGGCTAGAAAGCTCGAAGATGCTGGTGTTCACGTGGTTTATGGCTTAGTGGGCTTTAAGACTCACGCGAAATTATCTTTAGTTGTGCGGCAAGAGAACTCTTCGATCCGTCGTTATGTCCATATGGGAACTGGAAATTACAACCCAAAGACAGCGCGCATCTATGAGGACTTTGGCATCTTGAGCGCTGATCCGGTTTTAGGGGAAGATGTAAATAAGTTATTCAATCAACTATCAGGCTTTGCGCCTCAAACTTCATTTGAACGTCTTCTAGTTGCTCCGAGAACTTTGCGAACTGGGTTATTGGACAAGATAAGTAGAGAGATCGAGAATAAGAAGAGCGGCAAGCCAGCCTTCATCCGATTTAAACTTAATTCGATTCTCGATGAGGAATTCATAAGCGCACTCTATGAAGCATCAAGCGCTGGTGTGAAAATAGAATTGGTCGTACGTGGAATTTGCGCCGTTCGCCCAGGAGTACCTGGCCTTTCAGAAAATATCTCAGTGCGTTCTATCTTGGGACGCTTTCTAGAACATTCGCGAATCTTTCATTTTGCAAATGCTGGCGAAGATGAACTTTGGATTGGCAGCGCAGATTTAATGCATCGTAATTTGGATCGAAGAGTTGAGAGCATGGTTCGCATTGATCAAACCGATCACAAGCGGATGTTAATCAGAGCCCTAGATAGTTACCTTTCGCCAACAGTTTTGCGCTGGCAGATGAACCCAAGTGGCAATTGGGATCGGGTAGTGAAAACAGCAAATGGCGAACGTTTAGAAGAGCTACATTCCCAAGTCATTAGTTGGTATCGGGCCCGCGGATGAGCCAAGTAATCCAAGCAGCAGGTGGCGTAGTTTGGCGAAAGAATTCAAAGGGCGATTATGAAGTCGCCTTGGTTCACCGCCCGCGTTATGACGATTGGTCTTTGCCAAAAGGAAAACAAGAATCTGGCGAACCATTAATCGCATCTGCTTACCGCGAGATTATGGAAGAGACTGGGCTAAATATTCAGATCGGTCAGTTCATTGGCGAGATTGAATATTTCACGATTGATGGGGCCAAGAAGGTTTCCTATTGGTCTGCCAAGGCTTTAGATTCCGATAAATCATTTCGTGCAAATAACGAAGTAGATCAACTTCTTTGGTTAGATTTTGATAAGGCGCTTAATAAACTGACGCGTGAGAGTGATGTAGAGATTCTTACAAAATTTATTAAAATGGATTTTGATGCCACCCCACTAATTTTGCTCCGTCATGCCAAAGCACTTGCCCGCAAAGAATGGCAAGGCGGGGATGAAGATCGACCGTTAGATAATCTCGGCCAGATTCAGGCAAAGCGAACCTTTTCGATCTACCAAGTATTTGGCTTGCAAGCGATTCATACCTCAGATGCGGTCCGTTGTTATGACACGGTAATTTCCATGTGCCGCTCACTTGGCCTAAACCCAACGGTTGCCAATCAATTAAGCGAATACACCTTTGAAAATAATAAGAAGAAGGCTTTGGAATATGTAACAGAGCTTTCCGAAGTAGTAGTTAAGCACCAGAGCCCAACGCTACTTTGTAGCCACAACCCAATTTTGCCGCGGATGCTTGAGAAGCTAACCAAGAAGTCGAAGGTTGATCTGCCCCTTGAAAAGCTACAACCGGGTGAGGCCTGGGTTCTTTTTATGCGTAAGAAGAAGTGCGTGGGGATTGATCTGATTGCGGCGCCAGTTGTTTAAAGCTTTTATAACTAGTGCTCCGTCCAATCCATAAACTTCAAAATTACACCCTCGCGCATCGCCCAAGGACAAACTTCTAATTTATCTAGATCGAGATTTCGCATCACACTTTCGGTTACAAAGGCGCCAGCAACTATTTGACGAGCCCGGTTTGCGGAAACTCCCGGAAGTTTGGTTCGCTCATCTAAATCCATTTCAGATAACTTTGTTGAGATCTTTCGGATGGCATCCAATGTAATAGTTTTATTACTTCCGCCATACCAATCGCCACAGAGTCGGGCCAAAGTGCGAAGAGTTTTACTTGTTGCAATCGCACGGTCAGATGATTCATGGTGAACCAATGCAGGTAGGACTGATTCCAAATTATTTTCAATGTGGTCGCGAAGTGCTCGAATACTTTTTGCAGTATATGGATCACCAACCAAATGGTTTTTAGTAAGTCGGGCGGCGCCAAGTGGAAGTGAGATGGCAACTTCTGGTGCTTCATCTACTCCTGATGCAATTTCAAGTGAGCCACCACCAATATCAATTACCAGCAATCGCCCTGCCGACCAACCAAACCAACGCCGCGCGGCCAAGAAAGTTAGCTTCGCCTCTTCTTCACCGCTTAGAACTTGCAAATCAATATCAAATTCTTTATTTATTTCGGCAATAATTTGCGCGCCATTTCCCGCTTCGCGCAAAGCAGATGTGGCAAATGGAAGTAGTTCCTCGGTCTGCACTGCTTTGGATTGCTTGACTGCATCACCAATCGCGGTGCGAAGGGCGTTAATTCCCTCTTGCGCTATTTGATTATTTGCATCTAAGAAATCAGTTAAGCGAAGTTCAACCTTATGATTGAAAGTTGGGTTGGGCCGGGCACCGGGGTGGGTATCGACAACTTGGAGGTGAACGGTATTTGAACCGACATCCAAAACCCCAAGACGCATGCGTAAAAGATACCCACTATTTGCGCGTTAATTCGAGGCTAAATTGCATGCCATAATTAAGCCCTTGTTCGGCAAGTAGATCCGCCTCCCTAGCTCAGTGGTAGAGCATCCGCCTTGTAAGCGGAAGGTCGTCAGTTCAATCCTGACGGGGGGCTCCAGTATTTCCTGGTAGCGCCGTTAGCCAAGCCAAACCCAAAGCACCCGAGATTAAGGCCGCGCAGAAGAGGCCAGCACGAACCTGTGCAAGTTGTAAGTCAGTTTTTAGAGTGATGTTAGCGATTACAAGGGAAACCGTTAATCCCATCCCAGCCAAGAATGACAGGCCGATAACTTCTCTCAGATCTAGCGACTTTGGTAGACGCAGTTTTGTAAATTTGGTGAGCAGATAGGCAGCTAGGGAAATTCCAATAACCTTTCCAAATACTCGCGAGAATATGAGAGCGATACTTATTTTTCCCGTCGCAATTGATAAATCTAATTTTGCCAACAAATTAAGCCAGATATAGATCGGGATAATCAGAAATGTGGCAATGGGAGATAAGTATTTAATTAAATCATTTCTAAATGGAAGTATCAATCCAATAGCGGCGGCTCCTAAAGTGTAAATGGCACTCGCTAGGTGCAGATCCTTCCTAAAGAATATTCCGATTACTACTAAGGAGAAAAAATCATCGGCCACAGCTAAGGTCAATAGAAAAATTCTTATTGAGGGATTTACCTTCTTACCCAAAATACTAAGTGCCCCAATAGCCAGTGCAACATCGGTGGGCATGGCGATGGCCCAACCACTTGTACCTGTTCTAAATAATATGAAGATAAATGCTGGGACCAGCATCCCAGAAAGCGCACATAGTGCGGGCAAGATCGCTGCCTTTGGGCGTTCTAGGCCTTCACGAATCTCCAATCCGATCAGGATGAAGAAAATAAAGGTCAGGATCTCGGAAAACATACCTTTAGGGTAGTGACGAAAAGAGCCTTCCGATTACATAATTAAGTTATGAACCGAGACTTTGATGTCCTCGTAATTGGTTCGGGATTCGGCGGATCAGTTAGCGCCTTGCGCCTGACCGAAAAGGGCTATCGGGTTGCAGTGCTAGAAGCCGGCCGCCGATTTGAGGATAAAGATTTCCCAAAAACTTCCTGGCGATTATCGAGATTTCTCTTCTTCCCTAGATTGGGACTGCGCGGAATCCAACGAATACACGCCCTTCCCGATGTTTTGATTTTGGCGGGCGCGGGGGTTGGCGGTGGTTCTTTGGTTTATGCCAACACTTTATATATTCCACCCGATACTTATTTCAATGATAAACAATGGTCACATATAACGAATTGGAAAGAGGAGTTACTTCCTTGGTATGACCAAGCTTCACGGATGTTAGGCGTTGCCGAAAACCCTTACTTCTCACCTTCGGATCAAGCGATGAAGGAAGTAGCAATAGAGATGGGTGTGGGACACACTTTTAAAATGGCACCACTAGGCGTTTATTTTGGCGAAGGTCACGGAATTAAATCGGCCGATCCATTCTTTGGTGGAGTAGGTCCAGAACGCACTGGGTGTCATCAATGCGGTGGTTGTATGACCGGATGTCGGCACGGCGCAAAGAACACTTTGCCTAAGAACTATTTGGGCTTGGCCGAGAAGGCTGGCGCAAAAGTTTTTGCGGAACATACTGTTACCAAAATTGAAGAGTTAGCAAATGGGAGTTGGAAAATTTATGCACGCAAATCAAGTAGTTGGTTTGGGCGAAAGCGAATCTTTACTGCGAATCAAGTTGTTGTGGCGGCAGGTACCTATAACACTCAAAAGTTGCTGCATAAGATGAAGGATTCAGGGACTTTGCCCAAGCTCTCAAATTATTTGGGAAAACTTTCGCGCACAAATAGCGAAGC
>CAILSO010000038.1 GCA_903836945.1 uncultured Actinomycetes bacterium
CGCAATGGTTGGTGTAGTAAAGCTAACTGTTACTAATTAATCCGCTAGCCGTACTTAATAAAGTAAGTATTTAAAGTGGCCGCTGCAAATTCTGCGCAAGTTCGACGCGCGTTAGATGCAGCGGTCGCTGCTATTGGTGGCCAGCCGCGAGAAGGTCAGATTGAGATGGCCGAAGCGGTAGCAAATGCCCTTGCTAATCGCCATCACCTATTAGTCCAAGCCGGAACTGGCACAGGAAAGTCACTTGCCTATTTAGTGCCGGCATTGGTGCATGGAAAGAAAGTATTAGTCGCAACGGCAACTCTTGCCCTACAACGTCAATTAGTTGAACGCGATCTGCCACGGATTAAAGAGGCCCTGGAGAAAGAGTTAAAGCGAGATCTAACCTTTGCGGTTTATAAGGGCGTTGGAAATTATTTATGTTTGCAGAAGATGAACTCCGAAGCAGGCGATCCAGATGGTGAAGCACTCATGGATATTGGTGTTCTAGAAAAGGATGCCAAACGGTTGCGCGCTTGGGCGCAGACTCCAGGTGTCTCGGGGGATCGCGATGATGCCCCGGATGTTGATCGCAGGGTTTGGTATGCCAATTCAGTTTCCGGCCGGGAATGTATCGGTAAAGATGAGTGTGCTTTTGGATCGCAATGTTTTGCGGCAAATGCAAAAGCCAAAGCGCAGACGGCGGATGTAGTGGTAACTAACCACACCTTATTGGCAATTGAGATTGTTGATTCACATCCAATTTTACCCGAACGCGATGCGGTGATTTTGGATGAGGCGCATGAATTTATGGATCGCACCACTCAAGCTGTAACCGAAGAGTTAACTGTAGGACGAGTTGAACGTGCGGCAAAGATGGCAAAGAAACATATGCCGGGCAAAGCATCTGACGCATTTGCCAAGGCGGCAGATGAATTTGCCGAAGCGCTTACCGACTTTGCAAGTGATGTCAGAAGTGATCCAACCAAAGCTGGGCGGTTGCCGGAACTTCCTTCGCAATTAGAGGCGCCGATTCGCAAAGTTAAAGATGCCTCGCAGGCAGTGGTTGCTTTAATCAATGCCGACTCAGATGTAATTGATCCAGATTCGATGGCCGAACGTGCCCGAGTTAAGGGTGCGACTGCTGAAGTGCAACAGACCGCGACCAAGATGTTAAAGCCAGGCGCTCATCAGGTTATGTGGTTTGAACCAACATTTTCCACGCTCTACTTGGCGCCACTTGAAGTATCGGCGGTCCTTCGCAAGAACTTACTTAGTGATACTCCAGTAATTGCGACAAGTGCGACCTTGTCGGTTGGAAAATCTTTTGATGCGATTGCAAAGTCGATTGGATTTGTAGTGGATCAAGGTGAAGATGCTGAAGTCGAAAAAGGCGAAGTCGATCCGGCGAATGTGCAGATGCTAGATGTGGGATCGCCCTTTGATTTTGCTAATCAGGGAATGCTTTACATGCCAAAACATTTACCAGAGCCTGGCCGAGATGGGCCAAGTAAAGAAGTTCTAGAAGAGCTTGCGGAATTAATTGATGCCGCCGGTGGTCGCACCCTTGCCTTATTTAGTTCCTGGCGCGGGGTTGAGATGGCTGATGAATATTTGCGAAAAGTTTTGAAGGAACTTCCAATTGCCGTCATCACGCAAAAACGAGGCGATAGCGTGGGTGCGTTAGTTGAGAAGTTTGCCAAGGATGAGACTTCGATTCTGCTCGGCACGATTTCGCTGTGGCAAGGTATTGATGTTCCGGGGCCAGCATGTACTTTGGTTGCGATTGATCGCATTCCATTTCCGCGCCCAGATGAACCAGTTATGAGTGCGCGCGCAGCTGAAGCAGATGCCGCAGGTGGCAGTGGCTTTATGCAGGTCTCACTTCCAAGGGCTGCACTTTTACTTGCGCAAGGAACCGGGCGATTAATTAGATCAATCGATGATCGCGGCGTTGTGGCAATTTTGGATTCAAGAATTGTTACAAAAAGATATGGCTCGACACTTCTCAATTCGATGCCACCATTTTGGCGCACCGGTGATGGGGAAGTTGTTCGAAATTCCTTACAAAAATTACATAAACTTTATTCGAAGGATTGAAAGCACTTTTGGCCAGCTCTTGGCAAAGCTTGGATGTAAATTCTTTTCAGTAACACGTTCAAATTCAACCCATTCAACTTGCAGTGATTCTTCATTTTGTTCGTGGGCGATTAAATTTGGTTCGGCGATAGCGATTACGGTGTCATAGGACCAACCGTTATGTTCATCGTGGAAAGTTTCTTGCGCAGTAACTAAATCGGTCTCGATACCGATCTCTTCTTGAGCCTCGCGTAGAGCAGCTTGGATGATGCTCTCGTGGGAATCGCGCGCCCCACCAGGAATACCCCAAGTATCTCCGTTGTGTACCCACGGTGCTCGGTGTTGGAGTAATACTTTCTTATCGCGAACTAACAAGAGACCTGCGGCGCCATTTAAACCCCAATGGCGGTTGCCGCATTCGCATTCAACCCAGCCATCACCATCTCTATGTGCCACGGCTCTAGAGTGGCATAAGTTGTGGAAATTTATCGCGGCGAAATTCGAATTCGATCTACCTTGCGCAGGTGCGAAAAATCATTGCGATGGCTCTGGCAACATTTTTACTAACTTCCTGTGGCCGGGCGCAGGGTTCTTATTACTTGGCGGGGGAGTTACTTAATTCACCATCACTTGGCGCAACCTTGCCGAATAATGTTGATTCAGCTGCCCTGGGTGCAATCATCAATTATGTAGATGCGCTAAATATCGCATTACACACCGGCAATGTTCTGCCGATTCGACTGTCGGCCATGGCGGGCTGCGGCTGTTTGAAGATCGCCGACCACTTTGAAGATATTTATCAAAGCGCCAATCTGGTTGGGGGAAGTTACAAAATAACTTCGATCGAAGCGACCTATAACACCGCAAGTGAAATCAGATTAAAGGTGCGCGTATTCATGAGCGATACCCACCATGTGGATCGAAAGAGCCACAAGAGCGAACTTTGGGCGGCATCCAATATCGACACCACCTTTATTTTGAAACCGGTCAACGGCCAGTGGTGGTTGGTGCAAACCGTATGAAGCGTTTAATTGCTTTAACAATTGCTTTAACGGTTCTGCCATTTAACGCGATGGCTGCGGTGCAATGTTCGGAGAAAATTTGCGTCAAGGTCTTCACTGATCCCAAGACCGGGCAGATCATCATTCAAGCAAATCAAAACCGAGCTGGTGCTACGCCAAAGCCGGTAGTACATCGAACTCCAAATCCGCACCCGACTAGAACTTGGAGTCCGCGTCCATATACCCCACGCCCTTACACGCCTAGGCCAAAACCTAAAGCGATTACTGCGATCTCACTTTCCGATCAGCTAACGCAATTGATTCCAATTCGTGAAATTTATTATCAACCAGCGCCAAAGACTTTGGCGCAAGTTCCGGTTAATCTTTGGACTACAACCAACCCAACTTTTAATACCTCTGTTGTAATTCTCGGAATCCCAGTATCGGTATTTTTAACACCTACTTATATGTGGGACTTTGGCGATGGCACAACTCTTTCGACAGTAGATCGGGGAGCGCCTTACCCAAATGGCCAGATCTTTCACACCTACAAAACAAATGGAACTTACACCGCATCTTTAACGGTTTCTTGGACCGGAAGTTGGATGGCCGATAAGTTGTTATATCCAGTATTAGGTGGGGCGATTGTGCAGAAGATGCAGGTTTCGATCTTGGTCTTGCCGGCACCAACAAAATACACACACTAATCACTTTCCACAGTCTGAGTAATTTACTAAACGCAAGTTCGCGAAAGTAAGAAAACTTGCGCCATGACAACACTTACATCACCACATGATTTATTAGCAGCAGTTCCATTCTTAGTTGGTTACACCCCGAAAGATTCACTAATTGTTATTGCCCTAAGAGATGACTCTGTCGGCATGGCAATGCGCGTGGATTACCCAGAAGATATTGATATCGATCAGATCGATTCACTGGCATCACATTTGGTTCGCGAAGAGGCAGATGGCGCCTTGATCGTGGCATATGTGCCAGAAGAGGTATTTGATAGTGAGTATCTTCTTCGTCCGCTTCGCGAGGCAATCTCCTTACGCAATATCGCCCTGCGCGAATGTTTAGAGGTTCGCCACAATCGCTGGCGTTCTGTGATCTGTGAAGACAATGCCTGTTGCCCACCTGAAGGTACTCCAATGCCAGATCTTGAGAGCTCGCGAATTGCCGCCGAGCAAGTCGCTAAAGGAAAGCCGCTTCCCTTTAAAACGATAGCCAATTTAACGCAATCAATTGCCCCAGAAGAGTCCGATGCGGATTTAATCAAACTAATTAAGAAGGTAAACCAAATTGATTACAGCAAGGGCGATCCCACCATCCAACAACGCGAAGGCGCCCTTGCTCTAAATGATTTAGCGCAAATATTTGCAAGGGATGGCATCTGCAGCGATAAGAAATTAATTGCGCTAGTAATTGCCAGATTGCAGGATCTACAAGTGCGTGACTATGCAATGGGAATAACCGACCCTGAAAATATCCAGATGCTTTGGAGTATGTGGCGGTGGTTGATGCGAATTGCACCAAAGGGATATGTGGCACCGATCGCTTCACTATTTTCCGCCGTCAGTTACGAGAAGGGCGATGGAGCGATGGCCCAGCGCGCTTTAGACCGGGCATTTGCCGATGACCCGCGCTACCCATTGGCTAAGTTGCTACGACGGGTCTTTGCCGCGGGGTGGCCACCGGAGTCCTTTGCAAATATGAGGGCTGACCTTCATCCAAAAGTATGTGCCGCCCTATTCGGTGTGTAATCTAGAACTATGAACATTGGCGTTCCTAAGGAAATTAAAAATAATGAATTTCGCGTATCAGCAACCCCAGCTGGAGTTCACTCTCTAGTTGCCGCCGGTCACACGGTTTATGTCGAAACCGGTGCCGGATTAGGTTCGGCGATCACCGATCAAGATTATGTAAAAGCTGGGGCAACCATCCTTAATACCGCAGATGAAGTTTGGGCCAAGGGTGATTTAATCCTTAAAGTGAAAGAGCCAATCGCTGCGGAATATCCACGGATGCGCAAAGGTCAGACTCTATTTACTTACCTACACCTAGCTGCATCACGCGAATGTACTGATGCAATCATCAAATCCGGTTGCACGGCAATCGCATTTGAAACTGTTGAATTAAATGGCGCACTTCCACTTCTTGCTCCAATGTCAGAAGTTGCTGGGCGCATGTCGATTCAAGTCGGAGCAACCGCGCTTCAAAAGCCAGAGGGCGGTCGCGGTGTTCTTCTAGGTGGCGTACCAGGAGTAAAGCCAGCAAAGGTTGTTGTTCTAGGTGGCGGAGTCGTAGGACTTTCAGCTGCAACCATGGCTCTTGGTCTTCGCGCCGATGTCACAATTTTGGATCTAGATTTAAACCGCCTGCGTCAGATTGATGATCTCTATAAGGGTCAGATTAAGACCTTGGCTTCCTCTGCCTATGCAATCGAAGAACAATGTTTGCAGGCAGATCTCGTAATTGGCGCAGTACTAGTGCATGGCGCAAAGGCCCCAAGACTTGTTACCGATGAATTAGTCTCTCGAATGAAGCCAGGCTCAGTTCTAGTCGATGTTGCTATCGATCAAGGTGGCTGCTTTGAAGGATCCAAGGCGACAACTCACTCTGATCCAACCTTCCCAGTTCACAATTCACTTTATTACTGCGTTGCCAATATGCCAGGGGCAGTACCTGCAACTTCAACTGCAGCTTTGGCCAATGCCACAATCAAATACGCGCTCGCCCTTGCCAATAAAGGTTGGGAGAAGGCGTGTGCCGATGATGCGGCGCTCGCAAAGGGTCTAAATGTCCACGAAGGCAAGATCATGTACGCCGCAGTGGCCCAAGCCCACGGTCTTTAATAACAAAACTATCCCCGATAAACCTTAGGACTAGCCTCGAATAGAATCGGGGCTATGTCGCGTTTCTTACGGATTGGGCTTTGCTTCGCCCTGACTCTGGCGACTTTCTCTTTCATTGCTGCACCACAAGCTGCGCATGCAGCGGTGGGTGATGTTGATACTTCCGTAACTCTAAATGGTTCAACGCAATATGCCTGGGTCGCCGATGACAACTCTCTCGATGTTGCCAATGCACTAACTGTTGAGGCTTGGGTTAAGCCGACATCAATTTCTACCTGTGGGTCATCCGATACTTGCATCATTTTGAATAAAGAGAGTTCGTACGAATTAGCTATCTATAACGGCACATACCAGCACGCAATTCTCGGAACCTCGACAGGTACATGGTTCTTCCAAGACACAGGGGTCAAAGCAATAATAAATGAGTGGCACCATGTCGCGATAACAAGAGCACTTAACACTTACACAACTAAGTTTTATCTTGATGGGGTTTTAGCCGCGACTGATTCAAGTGGCGATGGCGCAGGAACATCAACAATTTCCAATTCAATTTATCCATTTACTATCGGAGCTCGATCCTCTAATGGAGTTACCTTTACAAGTAAGTTCACCGGCCAGATTGATGAAGTTAAAGTCTGGGGAGTAGAGCGTTCGGCAACGAATGTAGTTTCAGATATGAGTAATTGGGGACCTACCAACACGTCAGGACTCCAACTTTATTATGACTTCAATGATATTTCCGGGTCACCTGGCACCGTAGTTAACCGTGTCTCTGGTGCTACGAGTGCCTCTACTTTAAGTTTGGGAAACTCACCAACAGTTAGCGACGTTAAAACTACTGACACAACTACCGCACCCGGTTACACCATCCTTAAATTCCCCCGAAGTTATATAACTGCTAATGGCGGATGGAAAGTGCCAACAAATACTTCGAGTTTGAAGATTGGTGTTATTGGCGGTGGCGGTGGCGGTTCAGGAGGTGGTTGGAACAGCGGTGTATGTGATGTCGGCGGTGGCGGAGGCGGAGGCGGAGGTGACGTACAAGAATCAACCGTAAATGTGAACCCAAATAATTCATATCCAATTCAAGTTGGACAAGGCGGTAATGGTGGAACCACGCCTGTTTCGTCTGGCAAAGGCACTGCAGGAATAAATGGTGGAAATTCGAGTGCATTTTCGATAAGTGCAAATGGTGGTTACGGTGCTGCGCAAGCGAGCACTGCTTGTGGTTCTGCACCTGGCGGTACAGCTGGAAATGGAAATGTTGGTGGTACTGAATGGACTGCAACAACTTCTCAATCCTCTCGCTTTGAAGGAACTGGCGGAGGTGGAGGAGGTGTTGGTTCTGCTGGCGGAAATTCCGGTGGATCAAATACGAGTACTCCTGCATCAAATTACGCTGGTAATGGTGGAACCGGAGCATCACTAACTTTCTTAAGCGGAAGTTATTTTGGCGCAGGAGGTGGCGGTGGCGCTTCACTCTGGCACGGTGGAGGAATGCAAGGATCTGGTGGTTCAAGCATTGGAGGCAACGGATCGAGCACGGGAGTTTTAGCAGGTGCTGCAGTTGTGAATACGGGTTCCGGCGGTGGTGGTGGAGCAAGCGGCGGCGGTGGTGCTGGTGCCGGTGGCGGATCTGGATCCGCCGGAATGGTCATCATTAAATACAAAAATTATTTCGGTGCTTCTATTTCTATTTCAGTTAACCCTAAAAAGACCACTAAATCTGCTGGTTCTACACCCATCACAGCTACAACAACATCGACGGGAACCGTTACTTTTTATGTGAATGGTCGAGTCATTAATGGCTGCATGAATGTGCCGGTTTCGGGGACAACAGCAACTTGCAATTGGCGCCCCATAACTCAGGGGCAAGTAACACTTACAGCCACCTACACTTCAAATGATCCGCTGTACTCAGGCACGGCCGCGGCGACCTCATTCGTAACATCTGTCGGCAAGCGCACCAGCGCTCGTTAACAAGCCCGTAACACGGCTTTGGCAGGATGAGGCTCATGAGCGATGAGATCAGCAAACAAGAAGAGTTCGTACTTCGCACCTTAGAGGAACGCAATATTCGTTTTGTGCGTTTGTGGTTTACCGATGTTCTCGGATTTCTAAAATCAGTTGCAATTGCTCCAGCCGAATTAGATAACGCATTTGCCGAAGGAATTGGTTTTGATGGTTCGGCAATTGAAGGATTTGCTCGCGAGAGCGAATCAGATATGTTGGCAAAGCCAGATGCCGCAACCTTTACGGTGTTGCCTTGGCGCACCCAATCACCAGGCGCCGGTCGTATGTTCTGTGACATCACAATGCCCGATGGAACTCCGTCAAGTGCGGATCCGAGAAATGTTTTGAAGAAGGTTTTACGTAAAGCAGCTGATATGGGTTACACCTGTTACACCCATCCAGAGATGGAATTCTTTTTATTTAAAAATGCACCAGAGGCTGGGGTAGTACCGATCCCAGTTGATTCAGGTGGCTACTTCGATCAGACGCCATCTGCGGTCGGACATGATTTTCGTCGCCAAGCCATTACGATGCTTGAAGCGATGGGAGTCTCTGTTGAGTTCTCTCATCATGAAGGTGCGCCAGGACAACAGGAAATCGATCTGCGTTATGCCGATGCTTTATCGACCGCAGATAACATCATGACATTTCGTCATGTTGTTAAGGAAGTTGCCCTCGATCAGGGTTTTCATGCCTCATTTATGCCAAAGCCTTTTACTGATCATCCGGGTTCTGGAATGCATACCCACTTCTCCTTATTTAAGGGCGAGGCAAATGCCTTTTATGATGAGAAGGGTGATCTTGGTTTAAGTGATGTTGGTCGTTCATTTATTGCTGGGATTTTGAAGCATGCTCGGGAATTTACTGCGATAACAAATCAATGGGTAAATAGTTACAAGCGTCTATCTGGTGGCGGGGAAGCGCCGGCATTTGTTACTTGGGGCCACAATGATCGATCATCTTTAGTACGTGTTCCTTCGTATAAGCCAAAGAAAGAGAACAGCACGAGAGTTGAAGTTCGTTCTCCGGATTCTGCCTGCAATCCTTATTTAGCCTTTGCGGTAATCATTGCAGCCGGACTCGAAGGAGTCGAGAAGAAATATAAGTTAGAGAATTCGGCAGTTCCTGAGAAGTTACCAACTAGTTTGGATGAAGCTATCTCTGCTATGGAATCAAGTACTTTGGTGAGAGATGCCTTGGGCGCCGATGTCTTTGAATATGTACTGCGCAATAAGAAGGCCGAATGGGCCGAGTATCGCCGTCAGGTTAGCGCTTACGAACTAGATCGATATTTGCCGGTTTTGTAGTGCGTTAAGATAGGGGAGTTATGAACTTCCCTAAGCAGACCCCATCAACGATGCCGGTGCATCGTTATGCGCCATTTATTCCAGTTGATTTAACTGATCGTACTTGGCCCACCAAGCGAATTGAGAAGGCACCTAAGTGGTGTTCGGTAGATCTTCGCGATGGCAATCAAGCTTTAATCGATCCGATGGACTCACCACGCAAATTAGCGATGTTCAAGTTATTAGTGGAGATGGGTTATAAAGAGATCGAAGTTGGATTCCCATCAGCCTCACAGACCGATTTTGATTTTGTTCGCAAGATTATTGAAGATGACTTAATCCCAGATGATGTGATCATCCAAGTATTAACCCAGGCCCGCGAACCTCTGATCAAGCGCACCTATGAATCATTGAAGGGTGTCAAACAAGCAGTAGTTCACCTATATAACTCGACTTCAACCCTGCAACGTCGGGTGGTCTTTGGTTTAGATAAAGATGGCATCAAAAATATTGCAGTTGAAGGGGCGAAGCTTTGTAAGAAATATGAGGAGTTGGTTCCCGGCACTGTTATTTCTTATGAGTACTCACCAGAGTCCTACACCGGCACCGAGCTTGAATTCGCGGTCGAGGTTTGCGATGCAGTAAATGATGTTTGGAAGCCGACTCCAGAACACAAGACAATTATTAATCTGCCAGCAACCGTTGAAATGGCCACGCCAAATGTTTATGCCGACTCCATCGAGTGGATGCACCGCAATTTGAAGTATCGCGATTCCATCGTTCTTTCACTACACCCACATAATGATCGTGGCACCGGAGTTGCCGCAGCCGAACTTGGTTATATGGCTGGCGCGGATCGAATCGAAGGAACTTTGTTTGGAAATGGCGAACGCACCGGTAATGTTTGCCTTGTGACACTTGGCCTTAACCTATTTAGTTATGGCGTTGATCCACACATTGATTTCTCTGATTTAGATGAGGTTCGCCGCACCGTTGAATATTGCAATCAGCTTCGCGTGCCAGAACGCCATCCATATGGTGGAGATTTAGTATTCACCGCATTTTCTGGTTCGCACCAAGATGCAATTAAAAAGGGCTTAGAACATCTTGAAAAAGATGCTAAGAACGCAGGCAAGCATGTCCATGAAATCCCATGGGCGGTTCCATATTTACCGATTGATCCAAAAGATATCGGCCGTTCATACGACGCGGTTATTCGCGTTAATTCTCAATCAGGTAAGGGCGGCGTTGCCTACTTGATGAAGAATGAATATCACTTAGATCTACCTCGTCGTTTGCAGATTGAATTTAGCCAGGCAGTGCAAGCAAAGACCGATGCCCAAGGTGGCGAAGTTTCGGCTTCTGATCTGTGGACTTCTTTTGAAGATGAATATTTACCGGCTGAACAAAATAAGTGGGGCCGCTTCCGTCTAAAGGGTCTCTCGCAATCCTCACATCTAGATGAAGATGTAAAACTAACCGTTGAATTAGATGATGCCGGAACCATCCACTCACTTAGTGGAACTGGAAATGGTCCGATCGCAGCTTTCATCAATGTCATTAATGCCTACCTACCAGGTAAGAATGTCCGAGTTTTGGATTACTACGAGCATGCCCTTAGCGCAGGTGGCGATGCAAATGCCGCGGCTTACTTAGAGTGTGAGGTAGATGGTCGCATCTATTGGGGCGTTGGAATTGATCCAAGTACAACAACGGCATCGCTAAAAGCGGTCGTGTCTGCGGTAAATCGAGGACTTCGCTAACTCTTGCCACTACGGTAACTCCGTGGCCGTATATCGTGATCAAGCAGTTGTGCTGCGCACCCAAAAATTGGGCGAGGCCGATCGCATCATCACCTTATTCACCAAAGAACATGGCCGAATTAAGGCAGTCGCAAAGGGTGTGCGCCGAACAAAATCTAAATTTGGTGCCCGCCTAGAACCAACTTCATACGTTGATCTTCAACTCTTTGCCGGAAAGTCACTCGATATCGTCACGGAAGTTGCCTCGATTGAAAATTTTGGCGAAGAACTTTCTGGTGATTACAAAGATTGGACGACCGCTAATTCAATTTTGGAAGCAGCTGAAAGATTTACTGAAAACGAACATGAGCCGGCGCTTCAACAATTCAATCTAGTAGTAGGCGCACTTCGAGCACTGGCACACAAGACTTATGACTCCTCGTTGATCTTGGATGCATATCTCTTGCGATCACTTGCAGTCGCAGGATTTGCTCCCTCAATGACGGTTTGTTCCAGATGCGAAAAACCAGGACCGCATAAATATTTTTCACTAGTCGGTGGCGGATCGGTATGTTCTGATTGCAAACCTTCAGCGGCGGCCACTCCTACTCCAGAAACTCTGCAATTGATGGCAGATCTAATGACTGGCGAATGGGTTGGGGCGGTCGAGAGTGATCCAAAATCGAGACGTGAAGCCTCCGGTTTAATCGCTGCCTACCTGCAGTGGCACCTAGAAAGAGGTTTACGTTCGTTGCCATTAGTTGAGAGAATCTGACATGGTCTCATCCAAGATTCCGAAATTGAAGGCAGATCAAATTCCAAATCACGTAGCAGTTGTTATGGATGGAAATGGTCGCTGGGCCAAAAAGCGCGGGCTTGCTAGAACGGCCGGACATGAAGCCGGAGAAGCTGCGCTCTTTGATGTTGTGCAAGGCGCGATTCAAATCGGCGTTAAAGAGTTAAGTGCTTATGCCTTCTCAACAGAAAATTGGCGCAGATCTCCTGATGAAGTTCGATTCCTGATGGGATTTAATCGGGATGTATTGCGTCGTCGCCGCGATGAGATGAATTCAATGGGTGTGAAGATTCAATGGGTTGGTAGGCCTCAGAAATTGTGGGGAAGTGTCATAAATGAATTGCAAGAGGCGCAAGAGCTGACTAAAAAGAATAAAGTTTTAACGTTAAATATGTGTGTAAATTATGGTGGCCGGGCCGAGTTAGTTGATGCAGTACAGGAAATCGCAGCCGAAGTTTCGAAGCGAAAGTTAAAGCCAGATCAAATCAGCGAAAAGATAATTGCAAAGCATCTGTACTCACCGAAGATGAGCGATGTGGACCTATTCCTACGTTCTTCCGGGGAACAGCGGACCTCTAACTTTTTGCCTTGGCAATCTGTCTATGCTGAAATGGTCTTTATGGATGTGCTTTGGCCAGATGTTGATCGCACCACTTTATGGAAAGCGATTGAAATATATGCCGAACGTGAACGTCGTTTCGGCAAAGCCTAAAGATTATTTACGACTAACCACATAACTATGACACCAAACATTGTTGCAACCATGGTGTAGCGAGATGGATGTCTGGAGTGGGCTTCGGGCAAAATGTGAGATGTTGCGATATAGATAAGGAAGCCAGCAAAGATTGCTAGGTAGATTGCGACCCATTGATTACTAATTACTAGGTAGGTGCCAAGTGAGGCGCCACCAATTCGAGTTGCGGCATCTAGAAGTAATAGGAAGGATGCGCTTTTGGTCCAATGTCCGGACTTAACCAACATGGCGACAGTATTTAAGCCATCGCTAAATGCGTGGACTAGTAGAGCGATAAACACGGCGTAACCAAGTCTGTGGGAAACCTTGAAAGAAACGGCCAGCGCGACTCCATCTAGAAAGACGTGAACGGCCATAGCCAAGGCGCCAAGTGAGCCAGCGATATTGCCGTAGTGTGAATGTTCGTGTTCGTAATCGGATTCGGCAGGTTCGTGGGATCCGGCAAATTGTTCCGAGAAGTGAAGGATTAAGAAACCAGCAACGAAAGCCACAAATACTGCTGGGATTTTTCCAAGTTTTAAGGAATCGTTATGGAATACTTCTGGGAACAGATCGAATGAAACTAGCCCCAAAAGTAATCCGGCCGATAAGCCAAGCGTTAAATGGAAGCGATCTTTGGATTTAAGGGCGGTCAATCCGCCGAGGGTTGTTGCGAGAACAGTGAGGGCTGCTAATCCAATCGCAATCATGCGGGAAGTCTACTAGGCGCAAGTAAGTCTAAATTGAGCGCTGATTCGCGTAGAATAGGCAACCTTGCGGTCCCGCAAGAAAGCCGACAGCCAGCCGGAGGAAATTATGGCCGCAGATCGTTTAGAAAATATTGTTAGCCTAGCCAAGCGTCGAGGATTTGTTTATCCCTCCTCTGAAATTTATGGCGGACTTCGTGCTTCATGGGATTACGGCCCACTAGGTGTGGAATTAAAGAACAATGTGAAGCGTCAATGGTGGCGCGCCATGGTTCAAGGTCGCGAAGATGTGGTCGGATTAGATTCTTGTGTAATTCTTGCCCGCGAAGTTTGGGAAGCATCCGGACACGTTGAAACATTTACTGACCCTCTTACTGAATGTACTGCTTGCCACAAGCGCTATCGCGCAGACCATCTAGAAGAAGCATTCGAGGCAAAGCACAAGCGCCTACCAACTTCGATGGAAGAAGTTAACTGTCCTAATTGCGGTGGCAAAGGTCAATTCACCCAACCAAAACAATTCTCTGGATTGTTAAAGACTTACCTTGGCGCGGTTGAAGATGAATCAGGACTGGCATATCTTCGCCCAGAAACCGCACAAGGAATTTTCATTAACTTCGATAACGTGGCGCAGACTTCACGCAAGAAGCCGCCATTTGGTATCGGACAAATTGGTAAATCATTCCGCAATGAAATTACGCCAGGAAACTTCATCTTCCGTACTCGTGAATTCGAACAAATGGAGATGGAATTCTTCGTAGTTCCTGGAACCGATGAAGAGTGGCATCAATATTGGATCGATACTCGTTTAGCTTGGTACAAGGGCCTTGGAATTAATCCAGATCGTCTGCGTTTATTTGAACATCCGAAAGAGAAGCTCTCTCACTACTCAAAGCGCACCGTTGATATCGAATACAAGTTTGAATTTAACGGAACCGAATGGGGCGAACTTGAAGGTATTGCTTCACGTACCGACTTTGACTTGAAGGCGCATGGCGCTGCTTCCGGCAAGGATCTCTCTTGGTTTGATCAAGAGAAGAACGAGCGTTGGGTTCCTTTTGTAATCGAACCAGCTGCGGGTGTTGATCGTTGCGCACTTACCTTCATGATGGATGCCTTCACCGAAGATGAAGCGCCAAATGCCAAGGGCGAGATGGAAAAGCGCGCGGTTATGAAATTGGATTACCGCTTGGCACCAATCAAGGTGGCAGTGCTGCCACTTTCTCGCAACGCTGATCTATCGCCAAAGGCCCGTGATTTGGCGGCCGAGCTTCGTCAAAATTGGTCTGTTGATTTCGATGATGCTGGTGCAATCGGTCGTCGTTATCGTCGTCAAGATGAGATCGGAACTCCGTATTGCATCACCATCGACTTTGAAACTTTGGATGACAATGCTGTGACAATTCGCGAACGCGACACGATGGCACAGGAAAGAATCTCAATCGATCAGGTCCAATCGTGGTTAGCCCCACGGTTGCTGGGTTGCTAACTAAAAGTTTTGCACCACTAAGACTGCCAATCGCCAACGGGGGATTTGCAAATAACGAAGTGGTGCTAGATACACCAGTCGTTCTTGCACCGATGGCTGGTATCACCAACTCTGCCTTTCGCACACTTTGCCGCGAACAAGGCGCCGGACTCTTTGTCTCTGAAATGGTTACTGCCCGGGCGTTAATTGAACGTCACCCAGAGACTTTGCGTTTGATAACACCTGGCAAAGGTGAAACTCCAAGGTCTGTTCAGCTTTATGCCGTCGATCCAAAAGTTACTGAGTTAGCCGTGAAGATGTTGATGGAAGAGAATTTAGCCGATCACATCGATCTAAATTTTGGCTGCCCGGTTCCAAAGGTAACTCGCCGCGGTGGCGGATCAGCGCTGCCATTCAAGCAGACACTTTTCTCGCAGATAGTTTCATCTGCCGTGAAGGCGGCAAAACCATTTGGCGTTCCAGTCACAATAAAGATGCGGATTGGAATCGATGAAGATCACGCAACATATTTCACCGCTGCAAAGGCCGCTGCGGATGCTGGAGTTGCTTGGGTAGCTTTGCATGCACGTTATGCATCTCAGATGTATGAAGGTCATGCCGATTGGTCTGCGATCACAAAGTTAGTTGAATTTATGGCACCAACCGGCGTTCCAGTATTAGGTAATGGCGATATCTGGTCGGGCCAAGATGGTGTTGCGATGATGGAAGAGACTGGCTGCGCTGGCGTAGTTGTTGGTCGTGGCTGCCTTGGTCGCCCATGGTTATTCGCCGATTTGGTTGCGGCCTTTAATGGTGATTCCACAAAAGTTACGCCATCGCTATTTGAAGTTCGAAAGATAATGATGCGTCATGGTGAACTATTGGTGGAATTCTTCGAAGCTGAAGGCCGGGCGATGCGCGATCTGCGCAAACATATGGCCTGGTATCTAAAAGGTTTTAGAGTGCCTCGCGAATTGCGTAGCAAATTTGGCATGGTCTCTTCGCTCGGCGAATTGGAATGGTTATTAAATCAATTAGAAGATCAGCCATATCCAAGTGAGGTTGCTGATTCACCGCGCGGTCGATCTTCCCACGGTCGGCCAGTACATCTGCCGGATGGCTGGTTAAACGATCCATTTGAGATTCCGGCAATCACCATCGATGATTCAGTTTCGGGTGGTTGATCTTGTTTTTACTTTTTAAAATCGCTAAACGTTTTATCTCACTTGTTTTACTTCTAGCCATTGTCTTACCTCTTTATGCCGGAGGACGAGTTTGGTGTACCGCGCATAATGCAAAACCTGTAAAGAGCGATGTGATCGTTGTTCTAGGCGCTGCGCAATACAACGGTCGCCCATCTGATGTTCTGGCGGCAAGACTTTTAGAAGCAAAGCGCATCTACAACTTGGGTTTAGCGAATCAGATCATCACGGTTGGCGCTGGAGCACCGGGAGATCGCACAACCGAGGCGGCGAGTGGCTATGCCTGGCTAACCTCTAATGGGGTTAAGAAAAAAGTAGTAGATGCAATTCCACTCGGCAATGACACTTTAAATAGTACGCGCGCCTACATCACTACGATGCGAGTTAAGAAGATGAAATCTGTGATTATTGTTACTGATGAATATCACTGCCTGCGCGCGATGACGATGGCGAGAGATTTCAATGTAACCGCCTCTTGCGACCCAACTCGTACCGGCCCCGCCTCCACGAGCAGCTCAAGTTTCAATTATTTAATGCGAGAGACGGGTGCCTATCTGGCATATGTAACGGTAGGTCGCCATGGAATTCACCTATCTGATGTAAAGAATTAGAGTTAGTGTCCTATGGTCCTTCGCGCAGCTACTGAACATTCGGGTTACACCGAGGCCGATCGGGAACGTTTTCTAGATGAACCCGCAAAGCGTCTTGGTCGTACCGAATTCGCTCGCGATCGCGCCCGAATCATTCACTCCTTTGCACTACGTCGCTTAGCTGCAAAGACTCAGATCGCAGTTCCATGGGCGACAGATTTTCCAAGAACTCGCCTCTCGCACTCACTTGAATGCGCGCAAGTTGGGCGCGAACTTGGCGCCGCACTTGGCGCAGATCCAGATCTGATGGAGGGCGCATGTTTAGCACACGACATTGGCCACCCACCTTTTGGTCACAATGGCGAAGAGGCGTTAAATGAAGTTGCCCAAGAGTGTGGCGGCTTTGAAGGTAACGCGCAAAGTTTTAGATTATTAGTAAGACTTGAGGCTAAGACCGTTGATGAAAATGGCATCTCACTAGGACTTAACTTAACTCGGGCCTCCCTTGATTCAGCAACCAAATATCCATGGCCACGAACCGCCGGAGTAACAAAGTTTGGTGTTTACGATGATGATCAAACTATTTTTAACTGGGTTCGAAAGGGTGCTCCGGAAGGTGCGCAATCATTTGAAGCCCAGATTATGGATTGGTCTGATGATGTTGCCTACTCAGTTCATGACTTAGAGGATGCGCTGGTATCCGGGCAGGTTAAATTGCACGACCTTAAGAATGATGTAATCGAGATTTATAAATTGGCTAGTACACAATATATGTCGGGAATTACTCTGGATGAAGCGCAAGAGGCGCTAGTAAATCTCCAACAACTTTCATGTTGGCCAAAAGAGTACGACGGCAGTCACCGAGCTCTAGCCCGGCTTAAGGATTTAGCTTCACAATTAGTTGGTCGCTTTGCCTTGGCGGCCGAACGAGAAACCAGAGATCGTTATGGTGATGGTAATTTAACTCGTTACAACGCTAATTTAGTTGTGCCCCGGGCGCAACATGTAGAGGTAGCACTTCTCAAGTCAATCGCTTGGTTTTATATTATTAATGCCGAACATTCGGTTAAACGATATGACAATGAACAAATTTTGATTAAGGAATTAGTCGCAAAAGTCTTGGCCAATGCCCCAGAAACTTTGGAATCCTTCTTCCTGCAGGATTGGCAACGAGCTACCACCGACCAACAGCGCCTTCGTGTTGTGATCGATCAAGTCGCCTCGCTTACCGATCCAGGTGCTCGTGCACTTCACGCACGACTAAGATAAGGCCATGGCAACACCAGGTAGCGGTCGTATTCGCGACGAGGATGTTACCTATGTCCGCGAAAGCTCCCAGATCGATGATGTGGTCGGAGATTATGTCGCCCTAAAGGGAGCCGGCTCCGGAGCAAAAAAAGGTTTATGCCCATTTCACGATGAGAAGTCGCCTTCCTTCACGGTAACCGCATCAAAGGGATACTTCCACTGTTTTGGTTGTGGTGTTGGCGGAGATGTAATCGCCTTCTTAATGAAGATTGATCACCTAACTTTCATGGAGGCAGTTGAAAAATTAGCCGATCGAATGAATTACACCCTGCACTATGACGGCGTTGGATCGGGTACTGGAAGTGGAATTAATAGATCTCGACTATTTGCGGCAAATTTAGCGGCGGCAAAGTTTTATCAAGAAAACCTAAATCAGATTTCACCGACCGCGCAAATTGGGCGAGAGTTTTTGCAAAAGCGGGGCTTTGATAAGGCGGCGGCCGAACACTTCGGAGTTGGCTATGCCCCAGATGAGTGGGATGGCCTGTACAAAAATCTAAAGGCAAATGGCTTCACTGATACTGAATTATCTACGGCTGGCTTAACCAAAGAAGGAACCAAGGGGCCGATAGATAGATATCGAAACCGATTGGTCTGGCCGATTCGAAACATAAGCGGTGATTATGTTGGTTTTGGCGCACGCAAATTAGCTAGCGATGAGGTTGATCAAGGTCCAAAGTATTTAAATACTTCTGAAACTCCGATCTACAAGAAGTCACAAATACTTTATGGACTTGATCTGGCAAAGAAAGAAATTGCCAAGAAGCGACAGGTTGTAATCGTTGAAGGTTACACCGATGTGATGGCGGCTCACTTAGCTGGAGTCACTACTGCGGTTGCAACTTGCGGCACCGCATTTGGTGAAGATCACATCAAGGTGATCCGACAATTATTGATGGATGATGATTCATTTCGCGGCGAAGTAATCTTCACCTTTGATGGCGATGCCGCCGGTCAAAAGGCTGCGATGAAGGCCTTTGAACTTGATCAGAAATTTGTTACCCAAACCTTTGTTGCAGTAGAGCCAACCGGTAAAGATCCTTGCGAGCTTCGTATGGAATCAGGCGATGCAGCGGTTCGCGATCTAATTGCTCGAAGAATTCCATTGTTTGAATTTGCAATGCGTACTCAAATTGCCAAATATGATGTGGCAACCGCTGAAGGGCGAGTCTCTGCGTTAAATGTGGTCGCCCCAATTTTGGCAAATATCAAAGATAAGTCTTTGCGTCCGGAATATATAAAGCTCTTGGCGGGATGGCTTGGATTAGATGTGGAAACCGTTGCGGCGAAGGTAAAAACTAGCGGATCAAAAGCTCCGGTCTCCGATCAAACAACCGTTGAAAAGCCACGAGAAGAAGTAAATCTTCGCGATCCAATCTTGATGCTCGAGCGCGAAGTATTAAAGATTAAATTGCAATATCCAGATCTGGCCACTGATTGGGCAAATTTAGAGTCGAATGCTTTTTCATATTGGGCCTACCACCAACTTCGCACCGAGATTGATGCTCTTGCAAAATTAGATATTCAAGAGCTCCTAGCTAAATCTCAGAGCGAAGATGTCAAGTCATTGATTACCGAATTAATGGTCGAGCCAATCCGAATCGATCGTGAGATCTCCGAGCGCTACACCATCTCGATATTTGCTAGGTTGCGCGAGGTGGCGATCACCAGATCTATCACCGAACTCAAGTCCACCCTCCAACGCCTAAACCCCGTGGAGAATGAAGCCAAGTACCAAGAGATCTTTGCCGAACTGGTTCGACTAGAAGCGGCCAAGCGAGTCCAACGCGAACTCTCGGTTGGCGAATTGGGGTAGGTTCGAGGCTGAGGTAAGATTCGGCAGGTAGTAAAGGCAAGAAAAGCACAATCCCTCATAGCTCAATTGGCAGAGCAGCCGACTGTTAATCGGCAGGTTCTTGGTTCGAGTCCAAGTGAGGGAGCATGGCAAACTATAGTTTTGCGCGCTCCTGGCAATCCCAATCTATAAGCACGCGCATTATGCGCCTCTGGCTTGGCATCACTTGGATTTACGGTGGATGGAATAAGGCTACTGATGCCGGTTTCTTAAATCCCGCATCACCTCATTACATCGGTGCACAATTACAAGGCTATCTAGCTACTTCACCAATTCATATCATTCTTCAAAAGATGATCGAGCATGCAACACAACTTGGTTGGCTAGTTATGATCAGTGAGTTTGCAATTGGGATAGCAGTACTTGCGGGCTTAGCACTCGAACTTGCCGCACTCGGTGGCTTTGGAATGTCGGTTGTACTTTGGCTTTCTGCAACATGGGCGGTAAAACCATACTTCCTCGGAAGTGACACTGTTTATGCAGTTATGTGGCTCGCTTTATTCTTTGGAGTTCGTCAAAGTTATCGTGGCGGACGAATGGCAGCGATCATTCCTAATTTGAAGGATCGCAGAGAAGTTATGCGTTTAGGTGCAGTGGCAGTTGCAGCTATTGCAGCCTCACTTGCCGGAAGTAAATTTCGCGCTAAAAATCCAACGCCTGAAGCCGGAGCTGCAGTAGCAACTCTTGCCGAACTTCCAATTGGTGGCACCAAGAATTTCCAGGCCGCTGATGGAAGCCCTGCCGTTGTATTTAGAACTGCCGCTGGAGTCTTTGCATATTCTCGCGTCTGCACCCACCAAGGTTGCATCGTTAATTACGATGCCGGAGCGCATTTACTTGCCTGTCCATGCCACGGAGCACAATTTGATCCAACCAAGGATGGCAAAGTTGTTGCCGGCCCCGCACCAACTCCAATCGCAAAGATTAAAGTTGCGATCAAGGGCGATAAAGTTGTTCAGATTTAGCCTGACCGACTTAAATCGGTAACCACCACGTAATGCAGAAAGGCTAACCTTCGCTCATGGCCCTATTTCAATTACAGATAACGCTTCCAGATCGCCCAGGTTCACTTGGCGCCGTCGCTTCAGCTATCGGTTTTGCTGGGGGAGATATTCGTTCACTAGTCGTGCTTCGCAGCGAAGATGGTCGCGGAGTTGATGATGTAACTGTGGCAATTCCTGGCGATGACCCAACCGATCTCCTAAATGTTTTAGGCGATATCGGTGGCGTTGAAGTTATATCAGTCGCGCCCCTGAACTAGGTAGCGATGTAAAAAAGCGTGGTGCTTTAAAACCATGCGCTGCAAATGCCTTCGAGATCTCATTCTTAATTTTTTCGGTATCGCTCTTTTTATTTAGCGAAATCGCACTGCCACCATATCCGCCGCCAATAAGGCGAGAACCAAGTGAACCATTTGCTAGTGCTATTTCAACGGCGACATCTAGTTCGGGACACGAAATGGTGTAGTTATCGCGAAGTGACTGGTGGCATTCGGTGATGATTCGACCAAAGGTAGTGAAATCTTCGGCGCGAAGGGCAACAACGCTATCTAATACCCGTCGCATTTCTGTAACAGCATGGAAGGCGCGAATATAAGTTGTCTCATCCATTTTCGACTTTTGAGCTACAAAGTCTTCGACTGAAATTTCGCGCAATGATGGAATTCCCAAGATTTCAATAGCCTTTTCGCAGGAGGCCCGGCGTTCGGCATATCCACCATCGACCAACGCATGATGCACCTGCGTATCAATTACTAAGAGATCTAGGTCATGTGGTTCGATATCAAATGGAATGTGCTGAGTTGAAAGGTCGCGGCAATCTAAAAGAAGTGCTTGACCTTCAACGCCCATTAGCGAAACCGATTGGTCCATAATGCCGCACGGCATTCCAACATAAACATTCTCAGCCTTTTGGGTGGCAAGAGCTAACTGCGGTAGGGAGAGTTCGAGGTTAAATAGTGAATTAAGCGCGGTACCTACGGCGCACTCCAAAGCGGCGCTTGAAGAGAGTCCAGCCCCAATCGGAACCTTGCTATCGATCAAAATATCTAAGCCAACTTTAATTCCAAGTGACCAGATGACCCCAATGGGATAACGGGTCCAAGGCTCGCCGGTCAATGGCTCAATTTTTGCAACTGGAATTTCAAAGATGGTTTCGTCGCGATTGGTGGAGGAAATTCGAATTACTCCTAAGTCATTCTTAGCAATCGCAGCCGTTGTCACATCTTTAAGCGCAAAGGGAAGGACAAAGCCATCAAGAAAATCTACGTGTTCACCGACGAGGTTTACTCGACCTGGCGCCACCGCAGTTACTTCAGGTTTTTGGTCAAATAGTTTTTCAAATTCGGTCTTGATATCCATCGATTAAGCCTTTTGTGATTCAAAGGCATCTTGCACCATAACCTCTAAATTGCGAGTTGGCTTCCAATTCAAAACTTTCTCCGCCTTTGAAATATCAGCGATCAAAACTGCTGGATCTCCCGGACGACGATCTGTGGCCATGAATGGAATCTCTCGACCAACTGCCTTCGCTGCAGCGGCGATGACTTCCTTAACGGAATACCCGCCACCAGAGCCGAGATTAATAATTGAATGCTTTCCAGGAATTGCCTTTTCAATGGCACTTATATGCGCCTCAATTAAATCCGTAACATGGACATAATCGCGAATACAAGTTCCATCCGCCGTTTGCCAATCAGTTCCAAAGACCTTAAGTGGATTTTCAGTGGTAGCACCCAGGACATTTGGGATTAAGTGAGTCTCTGGATTGTGGTTTTCAGTTAGCCAACCACTCTTAGATTTGTAGGCACCCGCAACGTTGAAATAGCGAAGGCTGATGGCGGCCAAGCCATAGGCAATACTTTCGGAGGTGAGCATGTAATCCACGGCAAGCTTTGAAGAGCCGTATGGATTGGTTGGCTTGGTTTCGTCCTCTTCGGTAATCGGAGTTCGCTTTGGTTCGCCATAAGTAGCAGCAGTGGAGGAGAAGACAATCTTCTTGATCGAAAGCTCGCGCATTGCCTCGAGCAAAATACGTGTGCCATTTACATTGGTATTCCAATAAATCTCAGGCTTTAGTACTGATTCACCGACCAATGATTTTGCGCCAAAGTGCATTACAGCCTCGCAGCCTTCTAGGGCGGTTACTACATCAGCCTTTTCTAGAAGTGAGCCCTTAACAAACTTTGCACCCGGTGCGACTAATTCGGCATGCCCGGTAGAACAGTCATCTAGAACAGTTACCTCAAAACCTTTTTCTAAAAGGATGGCAACCGCGGTTGCTCCGATATATCCCGCGCCGCCAGTTACTAAAATTCTCATTAGAGTTTTACCTCGCGTAATTGCGCCGCAGATTGTTCTGGTTTCATATCCATAATAAATGCGCCCATCGCAGATTCAGAACCAGCCAAATATTTTAATTTGCCTGGCTGGCGGCGAATACTTGTAATCTGCCAATGTAACCCAAGAACTTCGCGACCCTTTCGAACCGGTGCTTGATGCCATGAAGCGATGTAGGCCATATCAATTCCAAAAACTCCATCTAGCCTTTGCAGCGATTCCTTAGCGATTGCTGGGAAGGCAGCTGCTTGGGCTTCGCTTAGTTCGGCTAGGTCTGGCACAAACTTCTTTGGCGCCACATGAATCTCAAATGGATAACGTGAAGCAAAAGGTACGTAAGCAATCCATTCGGCATTTTCGCAAACAATACGAACTTGGTCCTTAATCTCACGCGCAATCAGATCGGTTAGAAGCGGCTTGCCATGCATTGCCTTGTAGGCAGTCGCAGCAGCAAGCATCTTTTCAACGCGCGGTGGAAGGAATGAGTAAGCATAAATCTGGCCATGTGGGTGATTTAAAGTAACACCAACTTCTTCACCGCGGTTTTCAAAGGGAAAGATATGTTCAACATAATCCAGCTTTGAGATCTCTTTAGTTCGATCTATCCAAGCATCCATGACTAATTTAATTTGCGATTCTGGCAGTGCGCCGAAACTTCCTTCATGATGATCGGTAAAACAAATTACTTCGCAGTGTCCAGCGGCTTCAACAATCTCTGTTTCAATTCCATTATTGGCCGGCAACTTCCAGCCAGTTTTTGGCTTGGCTAGCGATGGCGATCGATTTTCAAATACAACTACTTGATAATTTGAATCTGCAATCTCTGAATCTAGGCCTGGCTTTGTAGGGCAGAGGGGGCAAAGTTCTTTTGGTGGCAAGAAGGCTCGAGTTTGGCGATGGGCCGCCATCGAAACCCACTCATTTGTCAGCAGATCTAACCGAAGTTCACCAACACCAGGTCGATCTTCTGCCGGGCGATTATCGTTAGCCTGCCTTGTTACTGGGCTATTGTCGTAATAAAAGATGGTGCGACCATCAGCCATTTTTAGATCAGTCCGAACCATGCTCACAGGCATGAACTCTATCTTTAAAGCGCTTAATTACGAATTAATTACGGATTTGTCCCGCGCAGGCATCGACCGGTGCAGGTGTTGGCTTCTTGGTTGGTTTGCTTGATGGAGTTGGGGAGGGGGCAACACCTTGGGTCACTGTGAATTGAACTGGAAATAGTGAAGCTGCGTGAGTGCTAGAAGGATCGGTAAATTCCACATAACCAATATAAGTATTTGCAGTAAGTCCAGAAATATTTAGCGTCCATCGACCGCTTCCAGATCTAGCTAAATCTTGGGTGCCGCTTGAAATTGTTGAATCAGCAGATTTGAAATCAATATTTCCAGTAACAACCGGAGTTCCATCTGGGCGCAATACATCAACAACAAATTGAACCGGATCATTTGTCGTTCCAGATTTACTACTTATTAAGGAGATAGTTGTTGGTTCATTTACAGGCAACATATCTACATAAGTTGGCTGCCAAGTTCCGGTAGTTAAAGCGGCAAAGGCGGTTGGGTCGCCATTGAAAACATTTAGATCAACACGGGATGAGGGGACTCCATATTTAGATCCATAACCGCATGAGGTGTATTGCCAGATTTGCCAATTAGATGTGCAGTTAGATTTAGTCCAAGAGTGAGCAAAGCAACCAACCTTCTTGATTCCAGGCTGACTCGTTTGAAGCGCCGGATCCTTGCCATAAGCAGCAATCCAAAGTGGATATTGCGAAAGTCCAGTTGATCTAGACATTGCGGTCTCTAGAAATTGTGGATAGGAATAAACGAAAGGTTTGCGATTTGTTTTTGCTGAAACTTCATCCAACCAGGTTTGCGCCCAGAGCGAGACATTGCGTTTGCTCATGTATCTAGTGCAATTTCCACGATAGGCACGCACGCAATTATTTTCGATATCCAAGGCAACTGGTAAATCTTGATTGGTATAACCACCAATGGAAGCAAGTCGCCAAACAACTTTCTGAGCCTGCGCCTTTGCATCAACTATAATTTGATTGCGATCAGTTGAATCTGGCAGGTAGGCATAATGATAAAAACCTGTGTAGAGGCCAGCGGCCTGGGCGGCTGCGCGATCGGCGATTAGATATTTCTTAGCATCTGCATCCTGCGGATCATGACCATCAGAGCCTTTGATGATTACAAAGCGAACTCCAGCGGAATACATTTTGGTGAAGTCGATCGGCTTATCGTAAGGATGTTGCCACTTACTGATATCCATACCGTGAATTCGTTGACCTGGCCCGGCAGTTACTAGATCGCCTGGCTTTGCGATCGGGGCTGCAATTACATTTGTTGAGAGGACTGAAAGTGCGAGAGTTAGTACTAGGAAAAGACGTTTCACTCCTCGATCACCTCCAGATTTAGGCCAGTAACTTCCTTGATTGCAGAGGCTAGTTTGGCAGTATGTTCTGGCTTTCTTACGGATTTAAAGTTGTGATCACCACCAAATTTTTGGGGATCGATAAAACTCAGCAGTAACTTTCCATCATTTAGGCTCACTAAGCGTGCATCAAAAAAGGCCAACCAAGCAATCCGGTCGGCATCTAATAGAGCATCTAGGACCTGATTCCATTGCAACTTTAAATCGGCTAGCGAAATCTGCGTCATGGTTAAGCCATTGCAATTAATTGAGCTAGATGAATAACTTTCGTCTTGACCTTGGCGCGCTTTAATTCGGTAGCAAGTTGCCTGGTACAGCCAGGGTTTACCGTAATAACAAAATCAAGATTTAGCGCAGCAATATCTTTAACCTTTTGTGAAACTACTTTTTGACTGTTCTTCTTCTCTAATAAGGCATAGCTTCCCGCAGCGCCACAGCAGCCACCGGCATTTGGAATTTCTACATAATCTGCGATGGACTTTAAAATTTCACGTGGTTGTTCGGTGACCCCCATGCCATTTTTCAAGTGGCAGGAATCCTGCAGTCCAACTCGAACTATGTGACCTTCAACTTTGATTTTAGAATTGGAAGCAGAACGATCTCCCCAATATTCAGAGAATTCTTTGACCCGATCTCGACCAAGAACTGAAGAAAGATGTGCAGCGCAGCCACCAGCAGTTGTAACAATGGTTCCGGGTAGTTGATCTCCCAAGGTTTTAGCCATCGCTTTTCCAAGTTCGAGTTCGCCATTATGAGCATGAAGAGCGCCACAGCAATTTTGCGATTTACAAATTGAAATCTCGGGCGCAATCTTGGCAACCTTTTTGGAGACATCTGGAAATAACCGACGTTCAAAACAGCCCAACATCAAATTTATCTTTGGATCTGAAACTCGATTCTTGGCGATAGGTGCGAAGAGACCAAGTGCCCAGATTCCCAATTTAGTTCCGGCCAATAAAAATAGTCCGCGAATAATTAGTGGGCGATTTTTGCCTTGCCACAATATGTCTCTGGCCTCTTCAATTAAGACTCCGTATTCAACACCGGCTGGACAAACTGGTTCGCAGGCCCGGCAGCCTAAACATTCTGAAGATTGCGCCAGCAAGCTCTCCTGTGGAAGTTTTCCATCTTGCACAGCACGCATCAAAGTAATTCGACCTCTGGGTGAAGATTCTTCTGCGCCGGTGAGTTGATATGTTGGGCAGGCAGGTAGGCAGTAACCACATGAAATGCAGCGATCTAATTTGCTTTGGGTGAATTCAACTCTCGCCAATTGTTTAGGAACCTAACCGATTTGGATTGAGAATATTTGCGGGATCAAATACCTTCTTGATAGAACGTTGAAGATCCATATTGTTCTTGCCAATCTTTGCTTCAAGATATGGCAGCTTTGCCGAACCAACACCATGTTCGCCGGTAATGGTTCCACCAAATTCAATAGCTAAGTCAAATATTTCTGAAAGCGCCTTCTCGGCCCGAGCTACCTCATCAGAAGTATCTTTATCCAAGACGATTGTGGGGTGCAGATTTCCATCACCGGCATGGCCAAAGGTGCCAATACGGAGCTTGTGTTTTGCGGCAATTGATTCAATTCGAGTAACAACTTCTGCCATCTTTGGCCGAGGCACTGCAATATCTTCAAGAATCGAAAGCGTGCCAAGTCTTGCAAGAGCGGGAAGGGAACAGCGGCGGGCATATAAGAGCGCATCTGCTGCTGCAATATCTTGCGCCAAGGTAACGGCGCGAGAACCAACAGAGCTCTTTGCGATCTCTGCCATTTTTTCTACCGAGGAATTAACAACAGTTGCATCGCCATCATCACCAAACAATAAGAGCGCCCCGGCCGATGTATCTAGCCCCAACTTCGCAAACTCTTCAAC
>CAILSO010000039.1 GCA_903836945.1 uncultured Actinomycetes bacterium
CTCTGGGCTGAGATTATCTATCTCATCCCGATGGCAAAACTTCCATTCCCTGGAATTTCTGGCGATGCAAACGTCCGGATGCGCACCGATTTTTGGTACGCCGGATTTAGCCAGTTCGTTCATCACATATTTCTTGGAGTGGGTCCAGACAATTACGGTAATTTTTACGAGAAATATCGATCGCTCTCCTCGGTCAAGATGACCGAATCAGTGCTATCGAATGATGCTCACTCTGCGATAGTCCAAACATTCGCAACCCTCGGAATATTCGGCGTCATTGCGTTTAGCGCTCTTGCTCTCTTCTATATCCGCGCATTGGTTGTTCTCATTAAGTCTGAATCTCACCGTTGGATAGGTTCTGTTGCTGCCGTCTTTTCGCTCGTATTCTTTACAAATTCGGCGTTCAGTCCAATTACCTTGCCCAACAAATTTATATTTTGGGCGGTCGCTGGGTACATCATTGGGGCGAGCCAGCGAATCAACCCGTTGGAGCTGCATACAAGTGAACTACCGCTGCGCATTGCCACAGGTGTTCTTGTCGCTGTAACTGCTTTTATCTCCATGAATTTTGCTCTTGCCGACTATAAATTTGTTTCGGCCGGCAAGAATTACAAGATATCTGCCTATCTGCCTTGCACAATCTACTTCTCCCAGCAGTTAGCGCTTAGCGTTCAGACGCCGGATGAGGCAGTTGCCGCCGCACGATCTCAAGTGAAAAATAATCCTCGTTGCCTGGAGGCGCAATCAATCTTGGCTAGTGCTTACATCAACGAAGGTAATTGGGTATCTGCGAAAGGCCCGATTTATGCGTTAGTAGATATTGCACCGGGGCGCAAAGAGATTGTGCGCTTGGCCTCAATTTATGCGCTAAAGGCAAAAGATGTGTATCTGCAACAATATTTAGTGAGTCAAGGTTTAAAACTAGGCGTGCTCACGCAGAGATGAAGCTATTTAATCTGTAAGGCGGTAGCGCCAATCGATGCCAAGTAGACCGGATAGGCAATTCCGCCCGAACAGCCATATAACAAGCCAGATGATGTGACTGTTGCTGTTGCAAAAGCAAATGTGGCAAGACTGAAGTTTGTGGTCGCACCTGAAAATGAGTTTGAAGCGGGTAATTGACAGTTTAAACTCAAACTTGACGTCGAGTTAAGACGAACAACCAAGTTCATTAATTTGCCGCCGCAGTTAGGATCAACCTGAGTGACGTTAACTTGCTGTAATACGAAATCTGTATAGGTATCTACATAGTTGCCAATGGTGTCGGTGTGAACATTGGTGTTTCCAGTGCACGTTGTTGCGACTGCCTGTCCGACGCCTAGGCTTAATTGGCCCGGAGTCGTGGAGTTATTTCCATAGATGGTGATTGCTACCGCAGCCGCGACCCCACTGACTGCAATTGAACCAGCCACGATAACGGCCACTAATTGATTCTTTGGAGAAGTGAGAGAAGAGAAGCCAAAGGAGAAGTTTCGTTGGGATCCATAGACGCCAGATCTCGCCCTATCGAAATATAGGGAGGCAGGATGGGAGCTGCGTTTTCCCCAGCGACGAAAGAAGTCCGGCATGCGCCAATTTTAGGTTTCCGCCAATGAGGGGATGTGGATTTGGTGGACAACTAAATGGGGGTCAATCTGCTCGTAGGTGAGAGTCAGCAAAATCTCTATTCTTTTGCCAACGAAGTACCCAGATTTGTTTTAAGGAGAAGCCATGGAACAGAACGAGACTAAGAAGAAGCGTAATCGCAAGATTCTTCTTGCTGCTGCAGCAGTTTTTGGCTTCTCTCTTATCACCGCAGGCGTTTATGCGGGTACTCAAATCACTATTA
>CAILSO010000040.1 GCA_903836945.1 uncultured Actinomycetes bacterium
AGGTCTACCTGGCGCTAAAAAAGCAACGGGTTATTTGAGGGATTCTCCTTCGGCGACTTCCAATATCCTCCTGGCTTCACGATTTTGACTTGCGACTTTCTGCTTAGCGAAAGTTCGAGCGCTCGGTCTAGGCTCCCATAAACGAGAATCGCCTCAGGTTGAATTTGTTCTTGAAGCAAGTGCGCACCTTGTGCGAAAATCTGGGCTGCATGCGCGTCTCTCACGGCACCGTAGCTACTTATCGCGATACAACTGCCCCTTGCAATTCCAAGACCAACGAATTCCAAGTCAGAGAGAAGGACCCATCTAACCGCAGGAAGAACTTTGAGCCCGCGCGATACCCATGCGGCACCAACAGCTCGCGAATAGGCCGTATTTCTAATTCGTTGCCACCGCGCCATCCCAGGACTAATCGAAATATCAGGTGGAGTCACGCATTTGAATTGTGACAGCGGTTCTACCCACTTCAGAGGATGCTGTAAAACCGAGGCAAATGAATTGTCCCGTTTATAGTGATGAATTCCAATCTCTGAATGATTTACCGCCCTGCCTCGGTCGTTGAAACTGACCAAATCAAAGGGCAGATCTTCTGTGGCGAAGAAGGGCAGGATTGAGATTTTATCTTCTGACTCGACAGGGTAATTTTCCGGATATCCGGCGAACAGCTCTCCGAACATGAAACGCTCAAAACATGATTGAGGACTCAAATGCATTAATCTGCCTTGGTTGAGCTAAATCGTGACCACCTCGCGCGAATAGACAATATTTTGAATCAAATCTGACTCGAAATATGAATCCAGTCGCTCGACGATCATCGGATTGAATTCATCTAGAAATTGAACCTTCAATGCCTCATCGTGCTGGCCCAATTTAGAAACGACTAGAAATCCTCCTGAAAGAACCAACAAGATTCCGATGTCAGACTCATAGACCCAGTTCAATGACCCACCATTAGTGCAAGTAGCTGTCTCACGAATCACACGCACGGAAGTTATGACCATGCCAGATTTTTGTCGATAAACATTGCCTTGCGTCTTCGCTAATTCGACTTCTTCTCTCAGCGCGACATCTACATTGAGCGTAGACATCACTCCTTCAAAGTCTGCGATCGGGGAATCCTCTACGTCACCGAATAGCTCTACGTTTCCTGTCGATGCGGATACGAATATGCGGGGGCTAATTAGGTACGAGGGCAAACCTGGGCCAGAGACAGATTCCAGTGTAGAACCCACTAGATTCACGAGGATCTCTTTGGCTGCAGAGCCAATGCTAGTTTTTATCATTTGTGCCATTTTTAACCTTGTCTTTCTACGAAATGTACCTTGTATGGACGATTGCCTGGACCTTTGTGATTTATGTCAATTGTTGGGCTGCCGTCGGAATGCGAACTTGGGCGAAATACCACACGCGAGCCATCTGGAAATGTTTTCATTACATCCCCACTCTTTGTTTTGCCTGGGTTGCCGCCTCTGCTGAGTTTTTCAAAAAAATCTCGCGCGGTCTTTTCTGGATTATCGACATACATTCGCCGAGCTATTGCACTTTTCCCAGGCACACCAAAGCGGCCTGATGGACTCAGCGGGTATTTCGAAGACAGCTCTTTAATGTTTGCGCTAAGGCTGCCAGTAGATGCCGAGTATCCGCCTCCACTTCCATGTCCCATAATTTCACCTCCTATGATTTCTTCTTAGAATCACGTTATCTAATGAGTCAGACATCGTTTCCGAATAAAGTCCCGAATGAGCGCCCGCAAATCTGACTCGCTAACTGAGAACCCGCGAGTTTATTGGCTTGCAACCCGTTGGCCTGTGCATAACTATGTGGATAACTAATATTTGGAGATGATAATTTTCTGTGACAAGGAATACCAGCAAATAAACCATTGTTTTCTGGGATGATTGATAAGCAATACAAGTTCTTCGGGGTCAGTGAAAATCTGAGCCGGCGGTTATAGTCCGCGACCCGACGTGGTTTTACTTCACGGCGGTTGAACTGGTGAAACTCCAGTACCGACGGTTAAAGTCCGGATGGGAGAAGAACGAGG
>CAILSO010000041.1 GCA_903836945.1 uncultured Actinomycetes bacterium
AATTATGGTTTTGCGATCTGGGCGAGCAGCAAGTGCAGCGCCGCAGAGTTGGAAGAAGTTAACCGAAGTCGTGTCGCAGGCTAATACTTGTCCCGCAGCAGCGCCGAGAGCAGCGCGACCAATTAGATCACCGGTAACTTCTGCTTCATCAATCCAATCGGCCCAACCTTCGACAACTTTTGGCGCCCACTCTTTTAGGAGGAAGTCATTGATTACTTCAACGGTTCGCTTTGGTAGGCGACCAAGTGAATTTCCATCTAGGTAACACATCTGCGGATCTGTAACAATAAATTGATCCTTGTATTTTCCAAGTGGGTCGTTCTTATCTAAATCAAGCGCATATTGACGATCAGTTATAGCCATTTAGCCACTCTACCAATTCTCAATTACCCTTCGACAGTGGCCCCACGAAATTTATTAAACCTCGAATCAGTTTCTAAGGCCTTTGATATTCGAGCTCTCCTAGATGGCGTCTCATTGGGCGTAAATGAAGGTGAACGAATTGGCGTGGTTGGTCGCAACGGTGGTGGCAAGAGCACCTTGCTCAAAATTATGGCTGGACTCGAACCAGTTGATTCTGGTCGAGTAGCAAAGGCTGGAGATGTATCAATCGGCGTTTTAAATCAGGTCGATACCGCCGCACCTGGGGCCTTGGTTAGAGATGTGGTTCTAGGAAATAAAGCAGAACACGAGTGGGCCCGTGATTCACAGATCCGAGAAGTATTAACCGGACTCTTTGGTGGATTTACCGATGATTTATTGGATAGAGAATTTGCTTCACTCTCTGGCGGAGAACGGCGTCGAGTTAATCTAGCTAAATTACTAGTGGGCGAATATGACTTACTACTTCTTGACGAACCGACTAACCACTTAGATGTCGAAGGCGTTGCTTGGCTGGCTGGACATATTAAGAGTCGGGCAAATCTTTCAGTAATCGTGATTACCCACGATCGTTGGTTCTTGGATGAAGTTTCAGATCAAATTTGGGAAGTTGTCGATGGTTCGGTTTTAGCTTATGAAGGTGGCTACTCTGCCTATGTTTTATCAAAGGCCGAACGTGCTCGCCAGAGTACAGTTGAAGCCGGCAAGCGGGCAATGTTAATTCGTAAAGAGTTGGCATGGTTGCGTCGTGGCGCCCCGGCTAGAACAGCTAAACCAAAATTTCGAATTGAAGCTGCAAATACTTTAATTGCAAATGAACCACCACCTCGTAATGCAAGTGAACTTCTAAATTTCGCCGCAAATAGATTAGGTAATACCGTTTTTGAAGTTCATCAAGCATCAATTAGCGCAGGTGATAAGCCAACCCTTAAAGATATTTACTGGAATGTTGGCCCCGGTGATCGAATTGGAATTGTTGGAGTTAACGGAGCGGGCAAAACAACTTTGTTTAAGGCTCTTCTGCAACAGATCAAACCAACTGCCGGAAAGATTGTCACGGGAGTTACGGTTAAAAGTGCATTTCTTTCGCAACATTTAGAAGAGCTAGATCCAAAGTGGCGAGTTCTAGAAGCCGTTGAGAAGGTTGCCAATTCAGTTCAGCTTGGTAATGGCAAAGAGTTATCAGCTTCCCAACTCTGCGAACGCCTTGGCTTTGATGCTGATTCGCAGTGGACTCCAGTTGGCGATCTCTCCGGCGGGGAACGTCGCCGGCTTCAATTAACTAGGTTGTTAATGGATAGCCCAAATGTTTTACTTCTAGATGAACCTACAAATGATTTCGATGTTGAGACGCTGACTGCACTAGAGGATCTATTGGATTCCTTTGGCGGAACTCTTCTAGTTATCTCACACGATCGATATTTCCTAGAACGAGTCTGTGATCGCTTCGTGGGATTACTTGGAAATGGCTCGCTTCGCGACTTACCTGGTGGAATTGAGGAATATCTAAAACTTCGCAGCGCTTCGCTTAATTCTGTAGAGGTCAAAGAGGCAAAGAGTGGCATCTCAAATGCCGCAGAGGCGAGGTTACTTAAGAAAGAGGTCGCAAAATTAGAGAAGCAGATGGAGCGAGTGGACTCCGAGATCGCGGCATTAATTAAGGCCCAAGATGACTTGGCATTTGATCACGATAAATTAGCAAAGGCGATGGAAGAATTAGTTGTAGCAAAGGCTAGAAAAGATCAGATTGATGAAGAGTGGTTAATTGCAACAACCAAGCTTGAGGAGTTAGAAAATTAGTAGCAAACCAAGTATCGCTCGTTTAGAAGCGCTTGCTGCGCTTTCTGGGTTTATGATCGCCTTGCAATCACGGGCAAATGGCCAACTCTCACAAATATTAGGAAATAGCACAGAAGCAGCGCTTGTATCTTTTGGTTCTGGCTTAATTGTTATCTCCTTGATCGCACTCTTTAATCCAGCTATAAAAATTGGCATCACAAATTTGCGTGGTGCAATCATTCGCCGCGAACTTCCTAGGTGGCGATTATTTGCTGGAGTACTCGGTGGTGCTTTTGTCGCGTTGCAGACGCAGGTCGTACCTTTAATCGGTGTCGCCGTTTACTCTGTCGCATCAATCGCCGGACAGACTGCGATGTCATTGGTTGTCGATCGAATTGGCTTAACCGGTGGTGGCAAGAAGTTAATCTCAAAGCGTCGCGTTAGCGCCGCCTTTATTACCGTCTTTGCCGTCCTTGTTTCTGTGTGGGATCGATTATCTGTTGCCACGTTTTCAGTGCTGGCTGTTGCATTAGCAACGCTGGCTGGAATATTTGTTGGGGTTCAACGCGCCCTTAATGGCCAGATTAATGAATACTCAAAGCAGAGTTTTACTACTTCACTTTTAAATTTCATTATGGGAACTGGAACTCTGGTTATCTTGCTCTTCGCCCTGCTATTTATTAAAGGCGAGAAAATTGTGGCGCTACCAGGTGGACCTTGGTGGGTTTATACCGGTGGCACGATCGGAGTTATCTACATCGCATTTACTTCAACGATTGTGCAGCATCTAGGCGTTCTAACCTTCACTTTGTTTAGCGTCGGTGGAACTCTAATTGGATCGTTGCTTATAGATATTTTTGCACCTGCAAAAGGAACCACAGTTACTGGCTATTTAATTGCCGGAATTGCGATGACCTATTTTGGAGTCCTTGTAGGGGGACAATCGCGCCTATTTAAGCGTTAGATTTACCAACGGTCTTAACAGCATCTGCAACTTTCTTAACGACTTGCTGATCAAAAACGCTAGGCACAATGAAGTTGGCATTTAATTGTTCAGAGCTAACGCAAGATGCGATCGCTACTGCGGCAGCCACCAACATTTGATCGGTGATCTTGGTAATTCGGGCATCTAGTAATCCGCGAAAGATTCCAGGGAATGCCAGAACGTTATTAATTTGATTTGGTTGATCGCTGCGACCGGTTGCAACAACAGCTGCATATTTACGGGCAATAACCGGATCAATCTCTGGATCTGGATTAGCTAGCGCAAAGACAATCGAACCCTTCGCCATCGCCGCTACATCAGATTCACTTAGAACATTTGGCGCGGAGACACCGATAAAGACATCGGCGCCGACCATAGCCTGCGAAATATTTCCATTGAAATCACCAGGTGCGCAGTTATCAACGAACCAAGTACGCATCTCTTGATCGCCGGCTTTGTGTTCTCTTACCAAGCCATCTTTATCAAAACCGATTATGTTCTTGGCTCCACTTGCAACAAGTAGTCGTGCAATCGCTGTACCGGCTGCGCCAGCGCCACTCATAACAATCTTGGCATCAGAAAGTTCTTTATTTACTAACTTCAACGCATTACTCAAAGCAGCAAGTACAACGATCGCGGTTCCATGTTGATCATCGTGGAAGACTGGAATATCAAGTAATTCGCGCAATCTGCGTTCGACTTCAAAGCAGCGCGGGGCTGAGATATCTTCTAGATTGATTCCGCCATATACCGGGGCAATGATTTGAACGGTTCGAACAATCTCATCGACATCTTGAGTATCTAAACAAACTGGCCAAGCATCGACATCGGCAAAGCGCTTGAAGAGCGCTGCCTTTCCTTCCATCACTGGCAGCGCGGCCTCTGGTCCAATATTTCCAAGTCCAAGTACTGCCGAGCCATCAGTAACTACTGCAACGGTATTTCGCTTAATTGTTAAGCGCCGGGCATCAGATTTATCTGCCGCGATCGCCTGGGAAATTCGAGCAACGCCGGGGGTGTAAGCGCGAGAGAGATCGTCTCGAGTTTTTAACGGAACCTTTGAGACAACTTCGATCTTTCCACCTAAGTGCAGAAGGAAGGTCCGGTCAGAAACCTTGCGAACATTTAATTCTGGGTGACTTGCGATAGATGCTGTGATTTGTTCAGCATGTTCTTGATCAATCGCATCGCAAGTTACATCGATAACAACGTGATCTAAAAATGATTCAACAACATCGAGCGCCGTAATTGATGCTCCCGCAGCGATAATCGCATTGGTTACTTCTGCAACAGGTTGCGCCGAAGGTGGACCTTCAACACGAATGGTGATTCCATAGCCAGGACTAGTTGACGCCATTTCTTACACAACTCCGTAGAGGCGATCGCCAGCGTCGCCTAAGCCAGGGACGATGTATCCCTTTTCATTTAATTTTTCATCTAGTGCGCCCGTAACAATTGTGATTGGAAAGTCGCTACCTTCAAAAGCCTTCTCAACTGCGGCAATACCTTCAGGCGCGGCAAGAATTGTGATCGCAGTAATGTCGCGAGCACCCTTCTCAATTAAATATTTCATTGCGGCAATCAAGGTGCCACCAGTGGCCAACATTGGATCGAGGATGTAGCACTGCCGACCGGTTAAATCATCGGGCAAGCGATTTGCATAAGTAGATGGTTGCAAGGTGTCGTGGTCGCGGATCATCCCAAGAAATCCAACTTCAGCAGTCGGAATCAATCTGGTCATACCTTCAAGCATTCCTAAACCGGCGCGAAGAATTGGAACAACTACTGGCTTTGGTTTGGCCAAGATCTCGCCCTGCGTTGTGGCAACGGGCGTCTTTACCGAAATTTTTTCAGTGCGAACTTCACGCGTAGCTTCATAAGCGAGCAAAGTTACGATCTCTTCAGTTAATTGCCTAAAGGTGGGTGAATTTGTTTTTTCATCTCTAAGTACAGTCAACTTGTGCTTTAGGAGCGGGTGATCGGCCACATGAATTTTCACAACACCAACCTTACCCGCAAGTCGGGGCTTGTTAGGTGAGCACTTTAGTGCGACTATAAACACCTAACCAGATTCTTGTAGGGGGTGGATGCAATGGCTGATGATCTTGGAGTTATTGCATGGCATGAAGATGGTGTCTGGAGCGTTGCACAGCTAACCCACACTCGTGACCTCGGCGCAATTATGGATCAGCTAAATGCGCAGGCGACAAACGGTGGTGCGGTTGCACTATTAGCCGTTGATGAAGATTTCTTTATCGTTGCCCGCAAACTCGGTTCACAGATGCAGATGATGATTAGCGATGTTACATATGCACTTGAATCTGATTTAGCAGCTGACTTAATTGAAATGTTAGATCTGCCATTTCCAGAAGAAGATGATGAGGCCCAACCAGGTGGCGATATAGATCTGCTCTCTGATTTAGGAATGGGCGCAATGGAACTCGAAGCTCTTTGTGATGATCTTGAATTATTTCCTGATGAACAAATAGATGCCATTGCTTCGCGAATTGGATTTGGCGAACAATTTACAAATTTATATGAACTCCCATAAGCCATATGAATTAGAGATGGGCCAGGCGATTGATATCGCTAAGAGCGCGCTCGCAACTCAGGATGTTCCAGTGGGTGCTTTAATTTTAAATGAAGTCGGCCAAGTTATTGCTACCGGATTTAATCGCCGAGAAATTGATAGCGATGCGACAGCGCATGCCGAGATCGTTGCAATCCGAGAGGCAAATAAATTAAATAATAATTGGCGCCTTGATGGCCACACCTTGGTGGTAACTCTTGAACCGTGCGCGATGTGCGCCGGTGCTATTGCCCAAGCACGCATCAAGACTTTGGTCTTTGGCGCATGGGATGAGAAGGCCGGAGCTGTGGGTTCGGTTTGGGATGTACTACGAGATCCGAGATCACCTCATCGCACGGAAGTTATCTCCGGTATTAGCGAAGAAGAATGCGCCACTTTATTAAATGATTTCTTTTTAAATTTTCGCAAATGAAGATTTATGCCCATCGCGGTGCATCTAAAGATTATCCGGAGATGTCTCGTGAGGCCTATCTAGAGGCAGTAGTGCAAGGCGCCGATGGTTTTGAATGCGATCTTCGGATGACTAAGGATCGACAATTAATTTGTTGGCATGATTCAAATACTTTACGGATGACTGGGATAAATCAGAAGATCGCCAGCTCAACATTTGCAGATTTGGCCTTTGCTGAGCCAATTTTATTTAGTGAATTGTTAGATATTGCCATGACAAATAAGAAGTCCTTGGCCTTAGAGACGAAACATCCAGTACCAACAGGTGGGGCAGTAGAGCGTGAATTATTGCGCCAGTTAGATTTGGCAAAACCAAATATAGATATTGCAATTATGTCTTTCTCAAAAATGGCAATTAGCCGAGTAAAGAATCGCTACAAGAGCGTCTTCCTAACAACAAATTTCTTTGCGGCGAAGTCAAGTAAAACCCCAGTAGTTGGACCGGGTTTAGCTTTACTTAAAGCGCATCCCGAAATAGTTGAAATCGCGCATGCCAAAGGACAGGAGGTTTATGTCTGGACGGTAAATGATCCACGCGATGTTAATTTCTGCGCTGAAGTTGGCGTTGATGTGATCATGAGCGATATCCCGGCGCAAGTGCGCAAGGCACTCGGTTACTCTTAGCCCATGACAACGTACGCCTACCTAGGTCCATCAGGTACCTTCACGGAGGCAGCGTTACGTAAGATCACAACTCCATCGGATCAACTAGTTCCATATGCAAATGTGACTGCGGCGCTAGATGCAGTGCGAAATGGGTTGGCAGAAAAAGCCCTTGTCCCAATCGAGAATTCGATCGAAGGAGTGGTTGCAAGAACGCTAGATGAATTGGCTACCGGGGCGCCGTTAATCGTTAGCGCGGAAACAACGATCCCAGTCTCTTTTGCTTTGATGGTCTTACCCGAAAATGTTGATAAGCCAATCACCAAAATTGCTACGCATCCTCACGCGGAAGCACAATGCCGTTCGTATATCGCCAAAAATTTACCGGGCGCTGAGATGATCGAAACTCCATCAACTGCTGCAGGTGCAAAAGGTCTTCACGATGGAAATTATGATGCGGCAATCGCAGCAGAGATCGCGGCCGAAAAATATGGACTAAAGATCGTGGCAAAAGATATTGGCGATAATCATGGAGCCGTTACTCGTTTTGTTGTCGTTGAAAAACCGGGGAAGCTTCCAGCTCCAACCGGAAATGACCGTACTTCACTTGCAGCATTCATCGGAATTGATCACGCCGGAGCGCTGCTAGAAATTCTTACGGAATTTGCAAAGCGCGATGTAAACCTAACTTTCATTCAATCGCGACCAACCGGTCTAGAACTAGGGCACTATCACTTCATTATCGATGCGGAAGGTCATATCAATGATCCCCGCGTAAATGATGCGATTGAAGGCGTTCGGGCAATTTGTGAAGATATTCGATTCCTAGGTTCTTATCCGCGCGTAGGCGCTGCTAATTAATCAAGAATTAAAAGATAGAATACGCCTGTGATTGATCTAAAAATACTTCGCGAAAACCCAGATCTCGTTCGTAAATCTCAGAAGGTTCGTGGCGAAGATACTGCTGTTGTTGATCAACTATTAGAAGCCGATGCAAAGGCGCGCACAGCCATAACTGATTTTGAAACACTTCGAGCCGAACAGAATCTTCTCTCAAAATCCGTTGGTGCTGCCAAGGGAGATGAGAAGGCGGCAATTCTTGAGAAGGCGAAGGATCTTGCAGGTCGAGTAAAGGCGGCAGATGCTAAGCGCGCGCAGGCAGAAGAAATCGCCAATCAATTACTTTTAAAGATCGCTAACTTAATTGATCCAAAGGCACCAATTGGTGGTGAGGCGGATTTCGTTGTTATTGAAGAGGTTGGTTCCCCACGTGACTTTTCAAAGGAAGGTTTCGAACCAAAGGATCACGTCGAGATTGGCAAGATTATTAAGGCAATCGATACTGAACGCGGTGCAAAAGTTGCCGGATCTCGCTCTTACTATTTAACCGGACCTGGGGCGCTGCTTGAATTCGCATTAGTTAATTACGCAATCTCTTCCGCTACTAAAGCCGGATTTATTCCGGTAATTCCACCAGTATTAGTAAAGCCACCTGCCATGGAAGGTACCGGTTTTCTAGGTCAGGCAGCTGAAAATGTTTATCACTTAGAAGAAGATGACGTTTATTTAGTTGGAACAAGTGAGGTCCCACTAGCGGCTTATCACATGGATGAAATCATCGATAACCTACCGATTCGATATGCCGGCTACTCATCTTGCTTCCGTCGTGAAGCCGGAACTTACGGCAAAGATACGCGCGGAATTATTCGCGTCCATCAATTCGATAAAGTTGAAATGTTTACCTTTATCAAGCCGGAGGATGCCGCGGCCGAACATCTACGTTTGCTTGAATGGGAGAAAGATTTCCTTAAGGCGATGGAGATTCCATTTAGAGTTATTGATGTTGCATCCGGTGATCTTGGTGCAAGCGCCATTCGTAAGTTTGATTGCGAAGCATGGATTCCGACTCAAGGTACTTATCGTGAAGTTACAAGTACCTCTAACTGCACGGAATTCCAGGCTCGTCGTTTAAATATTCGCTATCGCGATGAAAACGGAACAAAGCCGGTTGCTACTCTCAATGGCACGCTAGTCGCGATTCCCCGCATGATTGTTGCGATTTTAGAGAACCATCAAAATGAAGATGGCAGCGTAAATGTTCCACAAGCACTGCGCCCATTCCTAGGCGTAGATAAATTGGTGAGCGCGTGATTATTCCGGGAAACCGGCCGAAACTAATTGCAACCGACTTAGACGGAACAATCGTGGCCCATTACGGCGCAATCTCAGCTCGTACGGTCGCAGCATTTAGAGCGGCGCACGAACTTGGCATAGAAATATTTTTCGTTACTGGCCGGCCACCACGTTGGATGGCTGAGATTAGAGAAGCCTTTGGTTTCGGAAATGCTATCTGCGCCAATGGTGCAATGCTTTATGACCTAGAGAATGCAAAAATTCTAGAGCAATGGTTAATCCCCACTGAAAATCAAATCGAATTAGCAAAACGTCTGCGCGAAAACATCACCGGAGTTAACTTTGCGATTGAATTTGAAGGCCACTTCCATCGCGAAAAAAATTATGTACCAAATTGGGATTTAGCAGTAGACAATATTGGCGTTGACTTTATTGAAGAGCTCGCCACTAAACCAGCCTTTAAGATGATGGCGCGTTGTTCAAAGCACGAACTCGATTCTGATCAAATGTTAGAGATTGCAAATCGAGTTGCTGGTGACCTTGCAACAATTACACATTCCGCACCAAATGATTCGATAATTGAAATCTCTGCCTTAGGTGTGAGTAAGGGTGCAACTTTGGCGAAGATGGCAGAGCGAGCAGGATTGGGCGCAGCTGATTGCGTTTCATTCGGCGATAACCCAAATGATTTCTCGATGCTCTCTTGGGCAGACCGTTCTTGGGCGATGGCCGATGGCCATCCAGATGGCGCGAAGTATGCGAAGTTTGTAGCCGAGCCGCTTGCCGATGATGGCGTTGCAAAGGTGATCGAAGAACTCATCAAATTGCCCGTTTAGGGGGCTAACAGGTAAGTTTGCCCACGGAGGGCTCGCATAGCGGCCGAGTGCACCGGTCTTGAAAACCGGCAAGGGAAACCTTCGTGGGTTCAAATCCCACGCCCTCCGCCAGTTTTTATCCTGTGGCGCAATTCATCAGCGCTACGCAGGGCCCCGCCTAGCGTTAAAGCAAACTCACCTGCAAACTTGTCGCATGGCAACAGGCGTATTTTCAAGTTCTCGGGCAAAGATCTCCGAACGAACTCTTCGTACCGATAAGTGGTGGTTACAACCACTGATCACCTTTTCAGTCCTAATTCTTTTCATTATCTATGCAACGTTTCGTGCATTTGAAAATGGAAATTACTTTGCCGAACCGCTGATCTCACCTTTCTATTCACCATGTCTATCTGCGGCATGTGCAACCGGTTCCTCATTACTTGGACAACCATTTGGCATCATCAAGATTCTAGGTATGACGCTCTCACCAGCGCTCTTAATTTTGATCTTCCCACTTGGTTTCCGTATGACTTGTTATTACTACCGTAAGGCTTACTACCGCGCCTTTTGGATGTCACCACCAGCATGTGCCGTTGCCGAACCACATAGCAAGTACACGGGTGAAACTCGTGCGCCACTTATTCTTCAAAATGGTCACCGCTACTTCTTTTATATTGGTCTGATCTTCAACGCACTTCTAACCGTTGATGCAATTCTCGCCTTCCGAAATTCAGATAAGCAATGGGGCCACATGAGCGTTGGCACCTTGGTACTAGTAGCCAACGCAACCTTCTTGTGGTTGTACTCAGCTTCATGCCATACCTGTCGCCACACAATAGGTGGTCGTCTGCGTAACTTCTCAAAGCACCCAGTTCGTTACAAGGCTTGGACCATCGTCTCGGCGCTAAATCACAAGCACCAGAACTTTGCTTGGGTTTCATTGCTCGGTGTCGCTTTCGCTGATTTCTATGTTCGTGAAGTTGCCGCCCATGTATTTACTAACTTCTACTTCTTCTAAGGGTTAATCAATGACAAATAATTCTGCAGCTCTTGAACGTCATAAATATGATGTATTAGTTATTGGTGCCGGTGGCGCTGGTCTTCGTGCCGCAGTGGAAGCACGCGAAGCAGGTCTGCGCGTAGCAATTATCTGTAAGTCATTATTCGGTAAGGCTCACACCGTTATGGCCGAAGGCGGCGCAGCTGCTTCGATGGGTAACGTAAATGAGAAAGATAATTGGATGGTGCACTTCCGCGACACAATGCGCGGTGGCAAGTTCTTAAATCACTATCGCATGGCGGAATTACACGCCAAAGAAGCACCTGATCGCATCTGGGAACTTGAGATGTGGGGCGCGCTCTTTGATAGAACTAAAGAAGGAAAGATTTCTCAACGTAACTTCGGTGGCCACGAATACCCACGTCTAGCCCACGTAGGCGATCGCACTGGTCTTGAATTGATTCGTACCATGCAACAGCGCATCGTTGCCTTGCAACAAAAAGATAAGCAAGAACATGGCGATGCCGAAAGTTTCATCAAGGTATTTGCGGAATTGACCATTACTGAAATCCTTAAAGAGAATGGCAAGGTTGCTGGTGCTTACGGTTACTGGCGTGAAAATGGAAATGAAGTTCTATTTGAAGCCCCAGCAGTAGTTCTTGCAACCGGTGGTGTTGGAAAGACCTTCAAAATTACATCTAACTCTTGGGAGGGCACTGGCGATGGCCACGCCCTTGCACTCAAGGCCGGTGGAAATTTAGTTGATATGGAATTCTTGCAATTCCACCCAACCGGAATGGTTTGGCCACCATCAGTTCGCGGAATTCTTGTAACTGAATCTGTTCGTGGTGAAGGTGGAATTCTCACCAACACACTTGGCGAAAGATTCATGTTCAAGTACATCCCAGATGTTTTTAAAGATAAATATGCAGATAACGAAGCAGAGGCTGATCGTTGGTATCTAGATCAAGATAACAATCGTCGCCCTCCTGAGTTATTGCCTCGTGATGAAGTTGCTCGCGCAATTAACTCTGAAGTTAAAGCAGGACGCGGCACCGAACATGGCGGCGTATTCCTAGATGTTTCAAAGCGTCTATCTGCCGAAGTAATTAAAAAGCGCCTGCCATCTATGTGGCATCAGTTCTATGAATTAGCTGGCGTAGATATCACCAAGGAAGCAATGGAAGTTGGTCCTACTTGCCACTATGTAATGGGTGGAATTGAAGTAGATCCAGATACCGCAGCTGCGGTAAATGTTCCAGGTTTATTCGCCGCAGGTGAATGTGCTGGTGGAATGCACGGTTCAAATCGTCTTGGTGGAAATTCACTTACCGATCTACTCGTATTCGGCCGTCGAGCTGGAATGGGCGCCGTCCAATACCTAAAGGGCACATCCGCAACCCCAGTTAGCGAAGCGAGCATTTCAAAGGCAGTACAGAAGATTGCTGCCCCATTTACTCGCACCGGTGGTGAGAATCCTTATCTCTTGCACCAAGAACTCCAAGAGATCACCCACAACTTGGTTGGAATTATTCGCACAAAGAAAGAGTTAGATGAGGCAATCCTTAAGATTGCTGACATTCGCATGCGAATTCAAAATGTAACCGTAAGCGGTAGCCGCGAATTTAATCCTGGCTTCCACTTATCTTTTGATCTAGACAATATGTTGTTGATCGCCGAATCAACTGCGAAGTCTGCGGTAATTCGGGAAGAGTCTCGCGGCGGTCATACCCGTGATGACTTCCCAAATATGTCGCCAGTCTGGCGTCAGAAGAACAACATCTCATCATTTAACGGAACCGAAGTTGTTGTTAAGCAACAGACGCTGCCAGAGCTTCCGAAGGATCTCTTTGGGCTCTTTGACCCACACGAACTTGAGAAGTACATGACGCAAGAAGAGATGGCGAAAGGTGGTTCCAACTAATGGCCCGCAAACTTAACCTGCGTATTTGGCGTGGTAACCGTGAAAGCGGCTCACTTCAAAACATCTCAGTAGATGCCAATGAAGGCGAAGTAGTTCTAGATGTTATCCACCGCGTCCAAGCCGAGCAGATCAATGATCTAGCTGTTCGTTGGAATTGCAAAGCCGGTAAGTGTGGCTCTTGTTCCATGGAGATTAATGGCAAGCCACGCTTGGCTTGCATGACCCAAGTTTCATCTTTCCCAGAAGACGAAGAGATCACCATTACGCCTTTGCGCGCTTTCCCAGTGATTAAAGATTTGGTTACTGATGTTTCATTTAACTACAAAAAGGCGATGGAGATTCCATCATTCCAGCCACCTGAGGGAATGAAGCCAGGCGAGCCACGTATGCAACAAGTAGATGTGGAACGCTCACAAGAATTTCGTAAGTGCATCGAGTGCTTCTTATGTCAGAACACTTGCCACGTAATTCGCGATCATGAAGAGAATAAGGAATCTTTTGCAGGTCCACGATTCTTCATTCGTATCGCCGAACTCGATATGCACCCACTTGATATGTTGCGTAACCGTAAGAAGAAGGCGCAAGAAGAACACGGCCTGGGCATGTGTAACATCACCAAGTGCTGTACTGAGGTTTGCCCAGAACATATTCGCATCACCGATAACGCCATCATTCCTATGAAGGAGCGCGTAGTTGATGAGAAATATGATCCACTTCGCTGGTTAGGCTCAAAAATCAGGAAGCGCGAAGGTATCCTTTAAGGCATGAGATTACTTTTTCGTTGGAGCGTTTTAGCTCTAGCGATCTGGATCGCCACTGCTCTACTTCCAGGCATCACCGTAACCGGTGGGTTTTGGGCGTACTTATGGGTGGCACTTCTCTTCGGATTAATTAATACCTTCATCGGCTCACTCTTAAAGTTTCTAACTTTGCCGGCCATGGTTCTCACACTTGGACTCTTCAACTTCGTGATTAATGCCGCGATGCTAGAGCTAACTTCTAGATGGTCAACCCACTTCGATGTTAAAAATTTTAGTTCCGCCCTTTTGGGTGCATTAGTAATTAGCCTGGTTACATGGTCGCTAAACGTCTTCACAAAGAAAAAACTCTGGCGCTGAAAACTATTCTCGTTGTTTCACTTGGCGGAATAGTTGGTTCACTTGCCAGATGGGCGATATCCCTCGCCATAGTTGATCATGGCTTTCCTTGGGCAACGCTTTTGGTTAATTACAGTGGGTCGGTAATCCTTATGACGCTTCTTTTATATGTGCGGCATCATAAGTCACCGAAATGGTGGTGGCGCCCAGCAATCGGTGCCGGCTTCTGTGGTGGATTTACAACTTACTCAGCTTTCTCATTAAAGATCGAGCAGTATTTCAATGATGGAAAAGTTAGTTCGGCACTTATCTATGCCTTGGCCTCACTAGTCGGAACTTACATATTGGTTTTTGCCACTAACGAATTTTTCAAAACTAGGTGGTCAAAGTGAGAGCCTTACTTATCGCTTTAGGAGCCGGGGTTGGCGCCCCACTCAGATTCATTATTGATAAGAAGGTAAAGAAGCATCACAGATCGTTAATTCCGATCGAAACCTTGTTAATAAATACCATCGGCTCATTTGTTCTCGGTTTAACCGTACGCTCAGATGGAAATACGATCTTAATTCTCGGAACCGGATTTGCCGGAGCATTCACTACTTGGTCTACCTTCGCCGTAGAAACTCACCATCTCTTTGATCATAAGCATCGACTAAAGGCCTGGCTTTATTTAGCCCTAACTTTGATTCTTGGAATTAGCGCAGCCTGGCTAGGCGTGAATTTAACGAATTAAGTTAGAGATCCAGACTTCTATTTCATCTGGGTGGCTTGGCAGGTTCTGGGAAAGATTGCGATATCCAGTCTCAGTAATCAGAACATCATCTTCAATCCGAACCCCAATTCCCCGATATTGCGGTGGGAATAGTTCGTCATCTGGATGGATGTAGAGACCTGGTTCAACTGTCAGAATCATTCCTGGCTTTAACTCCGTATCACGATAATTTTCATTTCGGGCATGCTCGCAATCATGTACATCAATACCCAACATATGGCTTACTCCATGCACGGTCCAACGACGATGCAATCCAACTGAAGGTTGTAAAGATTCCTCTGCCGATATTGGCAAAGCACCGATTGCAGACAAGCCATGAGCTAATACTTCGTGGGCTGCCGTAGTTAAATCCTTGAAATTAGCACCAGGTTTAATGGCAGCAAACGATGCCTTCTGCGCCTCGTAGACCAACATATAAATGCGACGTTGCTCTTCAGTAAAATTTCCATTCACTGGCAAGGTTCGAGTTATATCCGCCGTATATAAGGAATCCATCTCTATTCCGGCATCAATCAAAATCAAATCGCCATTCTTTACCGCACCATCATTCTTGATCCAATGAAGGATGCAGGCGTGAGAACCGGAAGCAACAATTGAGTCATAACCAAGATCGTTACCTTCAACTCGAGCACGCGTGAAGAAGGTTCCTTCAATCAAACGCTCACCCTTATCAATCTTGGTTGCTTGCGGAAATTTACGAACCATATCTTCAAAGCCTCGGGCCGTGGCATTGACCGCAGCCTGGATCTCGCCAATTTCAAACTCATCCTTTATTAGGCGTAATTCGGATAGAAAGGTTAAGAGCTCTGCCTCTTTCTTCTTACGCTTTTCTACTTGTTTATCAACAACGGAATGAAGCCCTCTAACAGCGTAGGTCTTCATCTCATCACTTAAAAATGATTCCAAAGTTTCGATATGGCGGACTTCAATGCCAAAGCGAACCTGCGTCTCTTCTATAGTCATGCGGCGGCCGATCCAGAATTCGCCGTACTTAGCATTTCGATAAAACTCATCACTGTCCCGCGGTGATCTTGGGTGCACGAAAAGCAAAGCGGTATGTCCACCCTCAGCCTTTGGCTCAAGAACCAAAACTGAATCAGGAACAACCTCACTTGCACCTATCCCTGTCAGATGTGAGAAGGCAGAATGTGCGCGGAATCTAAAATCGGTATCAGCGCTTCGAACTTTAAGTCCGCCAGCAGGAATCACAAGTCGAGTCCTTGGATAATTTTCTGAAACTTTTTCCCGGCGCAATTTTGCAAACTTATTTGAAGCCGCTGGCTTGATATCAATCAAAGGTGTTGGCTTCCAGCCACGCTTCATAAATTGCGCTAAAGCATCTGCATTAGGCGCATCATGGGTGCGCGAACCATCCTTTTTCTCAGCCATAACGAAAGTATCTCAGATATATTTGCGTAATGCAGGTCTCGGATCTACTTACAGAGATCAAAGAAGCCCTTGAGTCCAATGGTAAGCGAACTCTTATTGGAATCGTGGGCAAACCCGGAGCAGGTAAGTCCACGGTTGTTGAGGCTATAAAAGAACGCTTTGACCAAGCATTGGTTTCGATCATTCCAATGGATGGTTATCACTTGAGTGATGAAGAATTGATCGCTCAAGGTAAACGTGATCGCAAAGGTGCACCTGACACTTTTGATTCAAATGCTTTTGTTGAACTCCTAAGAAGGGTCAAGAGCGAGGATGGAGAAATTACCTTTCCAATCTTTCATCGTGAACTCGAAGCCTCAATTCCTGATGAAGGCACAGTGCCCCTGACTGCCAAGGTAATCATCACTGAAGGTAACTACCTACTATCGCAAGAACATGGTTTTGAGAATGTAAGAAAACTTCTGGATAAGGTTTATTACATTGATATAAATGATGAAAAACGGTTAGAAAGATTGATTGCCAGACACGTTAGATATGGAAAAACCCCAGATGCCGCTCAGGATTGGGCGATGGGGAGTGATGAGGCAAACGCTAGGTATATTGAAACAACCAAGCATCTGGCCAGCGATTTTCTGTCGCTAGAGTAGGTAAAAATTAGTAGTAAACTTCTGCTACCACTTGGAGACGTCGCATAGCCCGGTCGAGTGCGCCTCACTGCTAACGAGGTAAGGGGTAAAACCCTTCAAGAGTTCAAATCTCTTCGTCTCCGCTCTTATTTCATGCTATGCAGGAAAAACTACCCGCAACAAGTACCCATGTCCCGGGAGGGAATCGATTTCTTTTCTTCCCTTCAAAATACCCACCCAAGAATCAATAATGGAAGTACCAGTACCTGAAGCATTTAACTGATCGCTGGTGCCAGGGCCATCATCAGAGACCACGATCTCTGTAATTCCTTCGTCGGTTGT